>JAEENL010000167.1 GCA_016283775.1 Lachnospiraceae bacterium
TGCACCGCCGTTGTCACGAATATACGCTGCCTCTTTATGGCCCGAGCTGCCGCATCCCACGAGCATCACAGATGTCAAAACCGCTGCCAATACTGCCGTGATCTTTCTCATAAATCCTCCTCCAAGAATGATATGCTTGTCGTTTTTTTCGTCAGGTTTTACCCTTCACCCTCATTCCCGAAAAAATAAGCATTACGTTTCATTCTCCAAAATATGAAAACTCACTTCTTCTCAAACGCCTCTTCATCGTAGTTTCCTGCGGCGTTCCAGTACATCCATTCATTGATGTTGTTGTCGTAGCACGCTTTTACCTGTTCTCTTATGACAGGGTTGGTATAGGTCTTGTATTTTTCAAGCCAACTCGCGGAAAAGGACTGAAGCCAGGGTCTGCATTTCGCAAGAGTGATTCCGCCTGCTTCCTCCGATGCCGCTTCAAGCTTTTTTGCGGAGCTCTGAAGTTCAAAGGATACCAGCTTGTAGGGCTCAAAGTCGGGAATGTCAAAACCCGCATAGCCGTTTGCATAGTGGGACGGATAGACCATGGGACACATGTAATCCATGTATTTTGCCATTTCCGTGTAGTTCTGTCCGACGTTCTTTGCGTCCACCGCGGAGTTTATGATACCGCCGTAAACGGAGGCGCTCACGAACACGCCCATGGGTTTGAGCCTTGTGCAGGCATATTTGCAAAATTCGACGATCTGTTCCTGGATCGTGTAATAATCGATCAGGCGCCCGAAGTTTGTATTTGTGCGGCCGCTGGTATAGGAAGTGATCCTTATGTAGTCAAAACATATCTCGTCAAAGCCGTCTCTTGCGGCCTGGCAGGCTACGTCGACGATATATCTCGTTGCAAGCTCTTTGTACGGATTGATCCATTTGTTTTTGTCACCGTCAATGT
Organism: Lachnospiraceae bacterium; assembly: GCA_016283775.1. GTDB lineage: Bacteria > Bacillota > Clostridia > Lachnospirales > Lachnospiraceae > RGIG3528. The sequence goes on from JAEENL010000167.1 coordinate 902, forward strand.
AGATGGTGTCGTCAAGCTTATGCAGGAACCAGTCCTCGTGCTTCTGATAGAGTTTTTCATCGCGGAAGCACACTATCCTCGCGATGCAGTAAATGCCGTGAGAGTGTAATTCGTCAAGCAAGGCTTTCATGTCGTCCTGGGAATAGTCTTTGTTCCCGGTGCCTGCCTCTATCACGCTGTCCACCTGCATATCGTAGACGATGGTACCGTCTTCGAGCTTCACGTCTATCACAATGGCATTTAACTCGGTATTGTCGGCGAGTTCCAGGTAGTGAGCGAGTTTTGCGTTCTTTACATATTTGTCCAGAAGATTGCCGCCATAGATGCCGCGCACATCGACTCTTTCCCTGGTGTCCTCAAAGTCGGTGAGATAATAAGGCTCATACATCTGAGGCTCTCCCCGGGGAGTCGGGGTTACCGTGGGCGCCGCCGTGGGGCTCGGAGTGTTTTCCGGCTCATGCGTTACAGCAGCCGCAACGGTGGGCGTGGCTCCGCCCTGCAAAAAGTTTGTGAGCTGATTTCCGCTCAGTCTCTCACCGAGATTCCCCTTGGCAAGGTGATAGGCAGTAAAACCGCACGCAGCGGCGACAAGGACCACTGCGACCAGCGCGGCTATCGGGTTCCCACCGGAACCGTTTCTGCGCCTCCTTGACCCTGAACGATAATTCAGATATTCATCTCGTCTGCCCATGTCGAAAAAATTTCCTCATCCCTTATCTGCCGCAGCAGAACTTATATTTCTTTCCCGAACCGCAAGGGCAGGGATCGTTTCTTCCCACTTTCTTTCCGACAACGACTGTGCCGGATTTTTTCTGCTCTTTGTAGAGCTCTTTTCTTCTTTCCTCGGTGAGGATGCTGTCCCACTGAGGAAGCTCGTAAAGCCAGTCGGCCTTTGCGCCTACCATGTTGTAATAAAGCTTTTCTTTGTCAAACTTGAGGGAGACCTCTGTGTTTTCATCCATTTCCTCGATGGGATTGGGTGTAACGAGGGAATCGTTTATTCCGTCAAGGAAGCCCACAAAGATGTTGAGTTCGCAGCCGTACTTTTCGGCAAGTTCGGAAACCTTGCCCTTCACCTCTGTGTCGGGATCGGAAAGGAGCTTCTCATAGATCCCCTTTTCGATGTTGAAGTAATTTCCCCAGAAAAGCTGTCCTTCTCTTGTGTTGGTGTCGAGTCCGTATGCGCCTTCGCGCCAGTCTGTAAGTAATGACATGATATATCTCCTTTTTATTTATTCTCGTTTTCGTTAACGCCGTAGCGCTCATCTATCTCTTTTGCTATTTTTTCGGGATCCTCGCCCTGTTTGAGGCGTTTGTTGTATTTGCGCATCTCTTCCATCGAGATCTGCTTGTCATCGTTAGCATGCGCCATGTCGTAGAGCCTTATCAGCACCCACATGATCACAGGCACCACGATAGTCATCCCGAGACTGGTAAAAAACATCCCTTTTGCGGCCGGCGTCGCAGTTATCGCACATACAAGCGTTGCGATATATGTGCCGACAAGCAGGACGATACCCGCCATCGCCAATATTCTTTTAAACATCTTTTCCCTCTTTCTTTCCGCGGCTCCGTAAATGGCCGATCCATTCGCTGAGCTGCTTTTCAAGTCCCTGCTCACTTAAGTTTACAAATTTCTTTCCGCGCGCATCCTCAGGCAGATACGGCTGTCCCGAATAGTGCTCCGGAAAATCATGCGAATATTCATAGCCTATGCCGTGCCCGAGTTTTGACGATCCCTTATAATGAGCGTCCTTCAGATACGGCGGTATCTCGCCAGACCTGTTTTCCTGCACGTAACTCAGCGCGTCGTCTATGGCGCAGATGGACGAATTGCTCTTCGGCGCACATGCGACATAAATGGCCGCCTGCGCGAGCAATATCCTGGCTTCGGGCATTCCCAGCCTTTCCACGGCCTGTGCCGCATTCACGGCGACCACCATTGCCATCGGGTCGGCGTTTGAGACGTCTTCGGACGCGCATATCATGATACGTCTTGCTATGAATGCGGGTTCCTCGCCGGCAGCTATCATCCTCGCAAGGTAATATACCGCGGCGTCAGGATCGGACCCACGCATGCTCTTTATGAACGCGGAAATGGTGTCATAATGGCCGTCCCCGTTTTTGTCATATTTCAGCACCCGCTTCTGTATGCATTCCGATGCGATATCGATATCTATGTGGATGCGTCCGTCTTCGGACTTTTCCGTGGTAAGTATCCCGAGTTCTATGGCGTTTATCGCGGATCTCGCGTCTCCGTTTGCCATGTCCGCGATAAAGTCAAGCGCCTCTTCGGTCGCTTCCGCGTGATACATTCCCATGCCCCGCTCAGTGTCTTCGAGGGCTCGCTTAAGTAAAACCTTTATATCCTCATTTGTCAAGGGCAAAAGTTCAAAGATCACGGAACGGCTTATAAGAGCTCCGTTCACCTCAAAGTAGGGATTTTCCGTGGTGGCTCCTATAAGGATCACCGTGCCGTCTTCGACGAAAGGCAGGAGGTAGTCCTGCTGTCCTTTGTTGAAGCGGTGTATCTCGTCTATGAACAGGATCGTTTTTTCCCCATATCTGCCGTAATGGCTCTTTGCCTCTTCGATCACTTCCTCCATGTCCTTTTTTCCCGCGGAAGTCGCGTTTATCTGTTTGAACACGGATCTTGTGGTATTTGCGATGACCTTGGCGAGCGTCGTTTTTCCGGTTCCCGGAGGCCCGTAAAAAATGACGGAAGAAAGCTTGTCCGCCTTAATGGCCCTGTAGAGGAGCTTGTCCTTTCCGATGATGTGCTGCTGACCCACCACCTCGTCCAATGTCCTCGGGCGGAGCCTTGCCGCGAGCGGTGCCTCGGTTTCTTTATTCTGTTGGGCCATATACTCAAAAAGATCAAGATCGCCCATATTGTCTTACCTTACACAACCGATGATCTCGTTTATGTCCTTCACGCCCTCTCTTTCGCAGAAAGCCGTGATGCCATCGATTATCTCAATTGTTATATTTGGATTTAAGAAATTTGCAGTACCGACCGAGACCATTGTGGCGCCTGCCATCATGAACTCTATCGCATCCTCGGGAGAAGCTATGCCGCCCATTCCGATGATCGGAATGCTTACCGCATTCCTTACCTGCCATACCATCCTGACAGCCACAGGTTTTACCGCGGGGCCCGAAAAACCGCCTGTCTTGTTTGCAAGCACAAAGCGTCTTTTATTGATGTCGATCTTCATGCCCGTCAGGGTGTTTATGAGAGAAACGGCGTCGGCGCCCTCCGATTCTACGGCCCGTGCCATCTCTGTGATGTCCGTGACATTGGGGCTGAGCTTCATTATCACGGGCTGCTTTGCGACTGATTTGATCTTTTTTGTCACTTCCGCGGCAAGCTTAGGATCCGTTCCGAAAGCGATGCCTCCTGCCTTTACGTTAGGGCAGGAAATGTTGATCTCAAGCATATCCACCGGCTCCGCCGCAAGCCTTTCCACAGCGGAAACATATTCGTCAACAGAATGCCCGCAGACATTCACGATGATCTTTGTGTCAAATTTCTTTAAAAACGGGATGTCCCGGCTCACAAACACATCAAGTCCGGGGTTCTGAAGCCCTATGGCATTAAGCATCCCGCCATAGACCTCCGCGACACGCGGGGTGGGATTTCCTTCCCACGGAGTCACCGCAACGCCTTTTGTGGTAACGGCTCCGAGGCGGTTCAGGTCGACAAATTCACTGTATTCCATTCCCGATCCGAAGGTACCGGAAGCCACCGTTACCGGATTTTTAAATTCGACTCCTGCGATATTTACGCTTAAATTCAAAGTTCGATCTCCTCTGCCCAAAATACCGGGCCATCCTTGCATACTCTTTTGTTCTTTACATTGGAATGCTCGTCGACCTCAGCGGTACGTACCACGCACCCGAGGCACGCTCCTACGCCGCAGGCCATGCGTTCCTCCATCGACACCTGGCATTTCATGCCGCGGTCTTTTGCAAAGCCTTTTACTCCTCGGAGCATGGGAAGCGGTCCGCAGGCAAAGACACAGGTTCCGTTTCCTTCGGCGGTATCTGTGGCAAAAGCGCAAGACGCAGCCTGTACCACATTTCCGTGGAATCCCACAGAGCCATCGTCGGTCGCTATGATAACTTTTCCGTATTTTTCAAATTCTTCTGCCAGAAAGTTTTCACTGTCTCTGTAACCAAGCACCGAAGTCACCTGAACGCCCAGAGCACTAAGTTTCTTGGCAAGTCCCAGCATCGGAGGTATGCCTATGCCGCCGCCGAAGAGGATCGCCTTTTTTTCCGGCGTATCGATAAAGCCGTTTCCAAGCGGTCCCATCAGAGTCACACTGTCGCCGCTTTTAAGCGCGGAAAGCTGCTTTGTGCCTTCTCCCGCTATCCTGAAGACCAGACGGAGCGTGCCCTTCTCCCCTTCCGCCTCGCAAATGCTTATCGGCCTCGGAAGAAGCCTCGACTTGTCGTCAAGATAAAGATTCACAAACTGCCCCGCTTTTGCGGCCCCTGCCGCTTCGGGAGCCCTTAAGGTCATAGAAAAGATGTCCTTTGCGATCTCACGGTTTTCGATTATTTCTGTACGTCCTTTGAACATTACGTTCTCCTGTTTGACATAAACTTCAAACCAATATTTTAACAGAAATGTTGACGTTCTGCAATCGGATATGTTAAAATCGCACATGTTTGAACAAAATGAAAAGTAAGGAGAAAAACCATGCAAAACCCGATAGTCACGATAGAAATGCAGGACGGCGGCATCATCAAAGCCGAGCTTTATCCCGATATCGCCCCCAACACAGTAAAGAACTTCGTTTCACTTGTAAAGAAAGGCTTTTATGACGGCCTTGAGTTCCACCGCGTGATCCCCGGCTTCATGATCCAGGGCGGATGCCCTCTCGGCACCGGCACAGGCGGCCCCGGCTATTCCATCAAAGGCGAGTTCTCAATGAACAACTTTAAGAACGACCTCAAGCACTCCCGCGGCGTTCTCTCGATGGCAAGAGCACAGCATCCCGATTCCGCAGGAAGCCAGTTTTTCATCATGCACGCAGACGCTCCTCACCTTGACGGTGCCTACGCTTCCTTCGGCAAAGTCACCGAAGGCATCGAAGTCGTCGACAAGATCGCATCCGTCGACACCGACTGGTCCGACCACCCTACCTTAAGACAGGTCATGAAAAAAGTGACCGTCGAGACATTCGGAGAGGATTATCCCGAACCCGAAAAATCAAAAGAAAGATAAAAAGACGAGCAGGCAGGTCCCGCTCGATAATAAAGCCCTCAGCAGACCGGAAAACCGATGCTGAGGGCTTTCTATTACTTCTCGAATTTTCTCCCGCATTGCGGGCAGAATACTGCATTTCCTTCACGCTTTGTCCCACACTCCCTGCAGAACTTGTCATATTCAGCCTGGACAGTCGTCATATGCTTCGCGAGATACATCTCCATAAAGCCCTGACCGGTACTCGGATTCCACCCGCCACAGTCCGGTTTAAGATCAGGATTATTCTTCATAAGATCAATAAGGTTGGGCGGGCACGGCCTGTCCGTCCTATCCACATTCTGCGTCAATAAGACTTTAAGTATCTCCTTCGCCTCTTTTTCCGATTCTTCACTGATCGTAAAATTTGAGATCACCACATCCGCACTTATGCCCATCTCCTTAAGCAACTCCACCGCCACCTCAGACAACGTGCAAAACATTGCCGATCTCCGCCGTATTATCGACCCCTTCTGTCCGTATTTCTCAAGCCCCTGCTCTATAAACCCCGGCATCTTCTGCTTTACAGCCAACTTAACCTCTTCATCATCCTTGTAAACGCTCCTGTCGTAATCAGAGACCACAACCTTCCCGTTGGCCCTTCCCGTGCAATCCAACTCCACGTCTTCCGTTTCAAACCTCTCAATATACTTCACCGGCTCCGGCGTCCCAAAAAGAAATGAAAGTTCCATAAGTGACCTCCAATACAAAAAAACATCAAACTATATGATATTATATCAAACAACCCCAATACTGTAAATCTCACATAAATACAAAAAAGGTGTAACCTAAAGGTTACACCAGATTTGCGAAATCGGAGTGACAAGATTCGAACTTGCGACTTCCACCTCCCTAAGATGGCGCTCTAGCCAAACTGAGCCACACCCCGATTTGGATTTTGTCCACTCGCAGAATTATACACTCACATTTCCAAAAAAGCAAGCACTTTTTTTATTTTCTTCAAAGTACGAATATTCAAAACATTCACAACAAATAAATCACGCCTGACGTCCCTCAAATCTCAACCATTCAAAGGGTCCGCTCCCGGCGTCCACTCCCCTCCAGAAGATTTCACCGCCCGATACAGTTCCTGCTCTATGAGGCTCCTGCGGTCACTATACCTTGCGAGCATTATCTGACCGAGCGCTAAAAGCCGTTGCTAAACATAACGTCCCTGCGCGAGTGTCGGCCGAATGCGAGCAAGGCTATAGTGCCGCAGAGCCGAAATCCCGCAGAAACAGTATCCACATGCGAAATCCCCCAGCCATAATCAAAACCTTCGCCCAGTACCCTCCAATAGCGACCATCCTCCCTCCTGTGCATTTCGAAGCTGATACAAAAGCCTGTGAAAAACGGTCTTTGAGGTTCACAGCAATTGTATCACTTCCGAAATCCCCCCAGCCCCACAACACTCTCTACGCTTCACACTCCCTCAAAATACCGCTCCAGCTCCCCGATCATCCCCTCCAGATCCTTTTTTACGCTCTCCGCGCTCGAACGAATGTGCATCTGCTCCCCGTCCTCATACCAGAACGTGATCTGCACATCCCCAGAAAAAGGATCCTTCCTGTCTTCTTCCGTCATCTCATACCCGTAAAGCGGAGAACGCGTATCATACGCCTGCAGATCATATCCGCCAACGATCTTGTTCACGCCGTCCAAAAACGCATCCAAGTCATGGATCTCCACTATCTCTTCCGGATTTCCGTTTTTTATCCGGAGCAGTTCACAAACGGCCCCGTCATACGCTTCCTCAACTCCGCTTCCGGGGGCGTTCAAAACAGTATAATGACAGCTCTCGCCCGTATTCTTGTCGTGGACCGTAAGACTCACATTCACCACACGTTCCTCACGCATCGGTGTGACCAGCGAATCGATTCCCTTTTCTTCAAACCACCCTGAAAACGCGAGATACATCTTTTTTTCCCACTCCGCTTGAGGTTCATTGTTCCTGGTGAACGAAAGCTTCTCACCCGAAGCATATTTAACTCTCATTTCACAAGGCCCGAATATTGGAGGAAGCCCCGCAGTTGTGCGGTAAACACCGTTCTCCTGCGAAAGGCCGTACCGGTCGATCACTTCCTGCAATGCCGAAAGCAACGCCGCATCTGCAGGCGCGCTTATTCCCGTCAGCCTTTCCGTCGCGGTGAGTACCCCCACCACATCCTTTTTCACCTCAAACGTGAAAAACTCGTCAACATGCCCTTTTGCCCATTCTCCCGAAAGACCGAAACGAGCATAAAATTCCGCGATATCCTTTGAATTTATGACCTTTGACGCACGTCTGTCCGACTTATCGGTCACTCCGCCGCACTGAGCGCCTCGTCCGCCCGCAAAAGAAGTGCTTCCCGCTCCTCCCGGCACGAACTGTTTTTCGAGCCTTGAATATATCCAGCTGATGCCAAAGCAGAGGACTCCCGCGATGAAGAAGCCCGCAGGCCTCATGATATCCGAGTCATACTCTATGTCAAACACGATAAGCTTGAAAATGCAAAGAAGCGTCAGCACCAGCCCGTAAATCCTCAGCGACTTGAGGCCTGCAAGGAAACCTGCGATGATAAAAGCCACCGCGACGACCATGCACACTATCGACACAACGTAAGACACCGCATGGAACCTCGCAAGCAGCGCAAAAACAATAAACGAGAATTTTAATCCTGTGTACACTCCCAAAAGATCCCTGTTGACAGAAGTTTTGAAGAGGTTCCCCGTATTCACCAGAGCCAGCGCAAGCACAGAAAGTATGAGAAGCACCGTCGCAAGTGTGTTGTCCCTCCAGCCGGAGACCAGCATGGGGATACCCGTCACAAGCAGCAGAGCATTTACAACATAGCCGATGATCCTGCCTGCTTTCGGCTCATCCTCACTCCTAAAAAGCTTTGTGTTCATCAGCACCGAGATCGCGGCGCATACCACAAACCAAAGATACGTGTGTTCAAAACGCACATCCGCCGCAGCCCACAGATACCTCTTAAATGCATAGAACAAGCCTCCGGCATAGGCCATCGCAAGGAACGAAAAAGCATACTTGTCGAACCAGTGCCTGCGCCACAGAAGCACTGCTACCGCGAGCACTGCACAAACACCGAATGCGGCCCCGACATACCATATCCTTGTCATGGGCTCCCCGGGCACATCCGTAAGGAAAAGCGCAGCCCAGATATATCCCGCATACCTCATCCATTTGTCGTCTGTCACTGTCCCCAGCACTATCACTACAGCAAAAACGGGGATCAGCCCCACATATTCATAGACTTCAAGTGCCATGAACACCGAAGGTACAAGCACAAGATCGGCGCCTGCCCAGATATAGAACAGATATCTGTCGTTCTTGTAGTGCCTGAAATAGTACAGCACAGCGCCCGCAAGCGCAAAAACGATAAAAACGGTCTCAAAGCCGTCAGGCTTCAGGATGCCTTTGCAGATATAAGACAATACCATCGACGAAATATAAACTTCCGCGGTAAACAAAACCCTGAGGAAATGATCCGCGCTGTCCCGCTTTTTAAGCGGATACCTGATATTTACAAAAGTCAACAGCGCAAAGACTATAACAAGCGAGGAGATCACGATGATCGTCGCGATGTCCGAGTTTTTGTGCATCAGCCCCAAAACAATGCACATCAACGGAAGCTGTAAAAAGTAGAAATAATCCTTGTTCGTGCCGCTGTGCTTCACCAAATAGAGCGCGGCAAGCACCACAAAATACAGCGCCGCCGCAAGGATGTTGTCATTATACTCGGCAGCGACCAGTATGCTCGCGACTATGAGCCCAAGGTCACAGATATACACAAAGACTTCCGACTTGAACCGCGCAAGCGCAAGCGCCGCAATGAGCCAGATGAATATCATGATCATCAGCGTGGGCTCATTTATCATCTCAAACACAAAATGCGTGAGCATGCAGCTGATATAAAGCGCACCGGCCCCGCAGCCCGCAAGTGACGTGAAGAGGATATTGTATTTTGACTCCTTTGACATCTTTATGAGGCCGATGACCGCCATGGCAAAAGAGACCGCAAACATCAATGTGACCTTCAGAGTGTCCGGGATATATTTGTAAAACATTCCCGCAAAGAGTACAAGACTCACAAAGATAAGCACAGACGCAAGAACGCCCATGACCGTCTTTCCGACCTTGCTCTCTATGTCCGTGCCCATGCGCGGTTGAATTTGAGGTACAGGAGCTCCTGTCTGCATTGCAGGTATGCTGTTCTGCACAGGCGCTCCGGTCTGTGCAGCAGGCGCGGCCACTCTTGCCACATTCTCGGCAATCTTCCGCTCCACTGTTTCCGCTGCAACCGTCTGTACCTGCTCCGCTGCCGGCTGTACAGGCTCCGCTGCCGGTCTCTTCACCGCTTCAGCCGTTTCCGCCTGCCTGCCTTCTGCCCCAGACTTTATCGCATCCTTTATCTCCTTCACTTCCTGCTCGAGCTCGTACACCCGCTTTGTGAGGTTCCTTATGAGCCTCACCTGCTCCTCAGGTGTTCCGTAGGCCTGCAATTCGCTGTTCTGCCGGTTCTGTATCTCTTTACTCATTTTGTGTATTCACTCCGTTACCGATCATCCCTTGCTTCTCACAAAGCCTATCGTCCCGCGGGATTCTATCTTTTCACTGAATTCCTTTTCCATGCTCGCCGCAGTAAAATCATCCCGTAAAATGACGAAATTCTCCTGTCCCGCAAGAGATGCTCGGAGCGCGGCCTTTGACCATGTGCGCTCATAAAGGTTTCGCACAAAACGGGCGTTTGAAAACTCGCGTGCCTCCATATAGCCGTCCGAGAGCGACATAAAGTAATCCTTTGCGGCGCCTTCAAGCTCGGGGGCATATTCAAAATGCTTCCTCACCATCAGCATAAATATCTCGTAAAGCTGTTCCCTGCTGTAGTTCGGGAAATCTATCAAAATGGGCATGCGGCTCCTCAATCCCACATTTCCCTTCATGAGCGTTTCCATGTCGTCGGTGTAGCCCGCCATTACTATCAGCATGTCGTCACGGTGATTTTCCATCTCGGATACCAGCGTGGTCAGCGCTTCTTTTCCAAAGTCATTGTTACGGCCTTCTCCGTCATACAAGGAATAAGCCTCGTCGATAAAAAGAACCGAGCCATAGGAATCACGGCAGATGGATGCGGTCTTCACAGCAGTCTGTCCCACATATTCGGCTACAAGATCACGCCCCGTATATTCAAAAAATCCGCCTTTTCTTAAGATTCCTTCTTCTCTCATTATCTGCCCGATGACTCTTGCCACAGTGGTCTTTCCGGTTCCGGGAGAACCTGTAAAACGCATGTGTATGCAGGGTCTGTCAAGCTTTTCGTTCTTCATGGAGATCTTCACCTGAGCGATGATCTCCCTCACACGCGCGGTGATCTTTTCCATGCCGATCATCTCTTCAAGCGCATCATAGCCTGTCTTTTCCTTCTTTCCGCCGTTTATCATGCCGGCCACATCTGCTCCGCAGATCACAGGATCGGGCAGTTCCTCGCCGCGCGCCACCTTTTTCTCTTCGGACGCCGATTCCTTAAGGATAGTCTCATAAGCGATCTTGTGCGCAGTCTTGAACCCGTAAAAACGCCCGTCCGTCTTTTCCAGATGGATCTTGTCGAGAAGCACATCCAAGACGTCCGTTTTGATGGCATAATCCGTCTCGTTCATCTTGTTCCATATCTCTTCCATAAGCACGCAGTCATGGAGCGGCGGCACTTTTACGCTACGGATCAGAAGGGCATCCGAAAGGATATCTTCTATCTCATCCATTGCGCGTTTTTCAAGAAAAGGAGTCCTGAACGCAAAAACGTACTTCCCCTGGAAGCGTTCAAGATGCTTAAGGAAAGTACGGAGTTCGTCAAATTTGCGGGCCTCCAGAAAATTTGCAAGGTCCAGTCCAATGATGTTATAGCTTTTTTCATTCTCCTCATCACGGAGAAAACTTATTATATCCTTGATGCTGATCGCACCCTCTTCCTCGGAAGCGGTCTGCACTGTCGTCTCGTAATAATACGCCTTTTCGCCCTCGGCAAGTTCCCCAAGCACGCCAAACGTGCGAAGGAAATGCCCCATGGAGCTCAAAAGCGTGGTAAAACCGCAGCCTCTGTCGACTGCAAAAAGATAGTTCTGTTTTCTTAATGCCTCAAGCGCATCCCTCTCCGCGAGGATCGGGATGGTATCGGAAAGTTCGGAAATAAGGCGCAGATATTCCTGCACACCGTACAGACCGTTGTTTATCTGTCTTACGGTATTGTTCTCGTCTTCGTCGCGTTCAAAACCTGTTATCACGAGCTCCGGAAGCGAAGTGCTGTCCGGATACTGGTCACGCCATGCTTCGCAAACTATCCCGGCGCATTTTTCTTTTGTTTCCGCCTTTACACGAAAACAGCCGAAGGTGAATCTGCCGATGAGTCTCTCTGCCTCCGTACGTGCGGCAATCCTTCCTTCAAGCTCTGTCCACTGGTTTCCGAGTTCCTTCATGTGCTCCGATGAAAAATCATGGTCTGTACAGATCCTAACCAAAAACAAAGGCATATGACCTCCGAATGTTTCGCCGCGCACGGCGTATTTTGTTTTATTATATCACTTGAGTCCTTCCAGAACAATTGTAAAAGGGCCGTCGTTCAAAAGTTCCACCTTCATCTCGGCCCCGAATATCCCGTGCTGTACGACAGGCACCTCCTTGGCGCACTGCGAGAGCATGTATTCATACAGTTCGTTTGCCATTTCGGGTGCGCCCGCATTTGTAAAGCTCGGACGGTTTCCGTGGGAACAGTCGGCATACAGCGTAAACTGCGAAACGATGAGGAGCTCCCCGTTCACGTCCTTGAGTGACAGATTGGTCTTTCCGTTCTCATCGTCAAAAATGCGGAGTCCTATCAGTTTTTTCACATATTTGTCAACGGTCTCCTTTGTGTCTTCATGGCCCACTCCCATAAAGACCAGAAAGCCGTGACCTATCTGCCCGGTGATCTCACCGTCCACCTTCACTGAAGCATGAAGGACTCTTTGTATCACAAGCCTCATTTAAGATTTCCCTCTTTGTCTACGGCATTTATGGCTTTTTCAAGCTTTTCCGCCATCTCGTCGACATCGGCCTTTGAAGCGATGAGGGGCGGCAAAAAGCGGATAACGTTCTTTCCCGCAGCGATCGTGATGAGCCCGTTGTCCATGCCGGCTTTTACTATGCCGTGCACGTCAAATCTGAATTCCAGCCCTTGCATAAAGCCTATGCCGCGTTGTTCAACGATGATGTCGCTGTGTTTTTCTTTTATCTTTAGCAGAGTCTCCGTGAGATACGGAGCAACGGAATTTACATTGTCAAGTAGATGAAGCTCCTCAAACAGATCGAACACCTTGCTCACAGCCGCGCATACAAGCGGATTTCCGCCGTAGGTCGAGCCGTGGTCTCCGGGAACGAGCGCAGCAGCCACTTCTTCGGTAGCCGCAAAAGCTCCCACGGGAACGCCGCTGCCGAGTCCCTTTGCGGAAGTCACGATATCCGGCTTCACTCCGAATTTCTGATAGCAGAACATCGCTCCCGATCTTCCCATGCCGCACTGCACCTCATCAAGTATGAGGAGAATGCCGTTCTTTGTGCAGAGTTCACGCACACCCTTTATGAAATCGACGGTTGCGGGGTTTATACCGCCCTCGCCCTGCAGAGTTTCCATGATGACCGCGCAGGTCCTTTCCGTTACAAGTGCCTTTACGCTCTCAAGGTCGTTAAAATCCGCAAACTTCACATTTCCGATGAGAGGCTCAAAAGGTATGCGGTAGCTTTCCGTCCCCGTCACGGTGACGGAGCCCATGGAACGCCCGTGGAATGAATGCTGCATGGAAATGATCTCGCTGTCAGCCACGCCGTGTTTATTGTAATAATACTTTCTTGCAAGCTTCAGAGCGCCTTCGACCGCTTCGGTTCCGCTGTTCGTAAAGAAAACGCGGTCCATGCCGGAGGCCTTTGTGAACTTTTCGGCCGCCTCAACGGATTTAAGGCAGTAGTAATAATTTGATGTATGCGTGAGCTTGCACAACTGCTCGCTCACAGCCTTGTTGTATTCGGGATTGTTGTACCCCAGTGCAAATACGCCGATACCCGACGCAAAGTCCAGATACTGCTTTCCGTCGTTATCATAAACATACATCCCCTCACCTCTTTCGAGAACAAGGGGATATCTTCCGTAAGTGTGCATGAGCACTTTTTCCGCTCTGTCGATTATCTGTTTCGTTTCGGGCATGCCGTGCCTCCTCACAAGTTGTGCCTCTTTATTTGTAAATAGCCGTTCCTATACCTTTGTCAGTGAAGAACTCAAGCAACAGGCAGTGTGCCATCCTTCCGTCAAGGATGTGGACGCTTCCTACGCCGTTTTCTATCGCATTGATGCAGTTGTGGATCTTCGGGAGCATGCCGCCTCCGATATTTCCTTTGTCCACAAGCTCCAGCGCTTCCTTTGTGGAAAGTCTGGGGATCAGTGTCGTCTTGTCCTTGGGATCGAGGCAGACGCCTTCAATATCCGTGAGGAACGTGAGTTTCTGCGCTCCGAGAGCCTCGGCTATAGCGCATGCTGCGTCGTCCGCATTTATGTTGTATGCCTGGAATTCGTCGTCAAGGCCGATGGGCGCGACTACAGGAACAAAATCCTGATCTATCAGTGACTGCAAAAGTCCTGTATCCACTTTGTCTATATCACCGACAAAGCCGATGTCCTGCCCCTCTACAGTAGCTCGGGTCACGTGAAGCGTGTTGCCGTCTTTTCCGCAGATGCCCACGGATTTTATCCCGTTACGCTCCATGAGCTGCACAAGGTTTTTGTTCACCTTGTTGAGCACCATTTCAGCGACTTCCATTGTCTCCTTGTCAGTCACTCTTTTACCTGCGACAAACACAGGCTCCTTTCCCAGAAGACTCACCCATTTTGAGATCTCCTTGCCGCCGCCGTGAACGATCACCGGCCTCATCCCGACAAGCTTTAACAGCGCCACATCTTTTATGACGTTTTTCTGTATCTCTTCATCCACCATTGCGGAGCCGCCGTACTTGACCACAACGACCTTTCCCGCAAATGCGCGGATATACGGCAGCGCCTCTATCAGAACGTCTGCCTTGTTTGTTTCAGTAAGATATGAATATTCCATGCCTCTCCTCCGGCTCTGCCTCAGCTTCTGTAATCAGCATTTATCTTTACATAGTCGTAAGTAAGGTCGCAGCCCCATGCGGTCGCTGCCCCGTCCTTACGCTTCATGTCGCACAATGCGGTGACTTCTTTTCCCGAAAGGATCTTTGTTGCGAGTTCCTCGTCAAAATCGAGCGGAACGCCGTTTGAAACAAGCTGTGTGCTTCCGTTTTCACTTGACACCGTGATGTCCACCTTGTAAGGATCGAAATCCACGCCCGAATAACCGAGAGCGCACATTATCCTTCCGACATTCGCGTCGTTCCCGTAAACCGCTGCCTTTGTGAGGCTCGACTTTACGACAGACAGCGCCAGTGTCTTTGCTTCTTCCTTATCTGCGGCATTCACGATCTTTACTTCAAAAAGCTTTGTCGCGCCTTCGCCGTCCGCAGCTATGTGCTTTGCCATATACAGCGTGACCCCGCGAAGAGCCTCGCAGAACAGCGCATATTCACCACTGTTCTCATCATCGATCACAGGATTCCCCGCAAGCCCGTTTGACAAAAGGATCACGGAATCGTTTGTGGAAGTGTCGCCGTCCACGGAAACCATGTTGAACGTGTCCTCGATGTCATTTCTAAGTGCCTTTAACATCAGCTTTTTATCGATAACGCAGTCGGTGGTGATAAAGCCGAGCATGGTACACATGTTAGGATGTATCATTCCGGAGCCCTTGCACATTCCGCCTATCGTGCAGGTCTTCCCGCCAATGTCAAAAGTAAACGCGATCTCTTTATTTTTTGTGTCGGTGGTCATGATTGCCTTTGACGCAAGCGTTCCGGCTTCTATGGTATCCGAAAGCTTTCCGGCAAGATCCTTTGTTCCCGCGACTATCCTGTCGATCGGGAGCTGCTTTCCGATAACGCCCGTCGACGCAACAAGTACTTCCGTGTCCTTAAGGCCGAGCGCTTCCTTTGCTGCGTCCGCTGTGGCCCTGCAATACCCCATGCCTTCTTCTCCGGTGCATGCGTTTGCAATGCCTGCGTTTATTACCACAGCCTGCACCTTTTTGTCGGAGTCGGTGATCTGTCTGTCAAAGATCACAGGTGCGGCTTTAACGACGTTTTTTGTATAGGTTCCCGCGGAAATGCAGGGCGCGGACGACATCACCATCGCCATGTCGGTCCTGTCCTTGTATTTTATGCCCGCAGCAGTGCATGCTGCAGAAAAACCTTTTGCTGCGGTCACTCCGCCCTCAGTTTTGTTTATCATTGTTTTCCTCCCCTGTTTTGAAGATTGAACGATGTGATATTTTCCTCATTCAGGACGAAATCATAGAAGTTCACGTCACTTCTGCCCTTCCAGCCGACCTGACGCCAGAACTCGTTTCCGCCTTCGTTTGACACAAAAGCGATAAGCGAGACTTTGTTGATGCCTTCTTCCTTAAGCATCGTCATCGCGCGCACCACCATGTCGCGCCCGATGCCGTGGCGCCTTAATTCCTTTTTCACGCACACATGGTAGAGATAACCTGTTCTCCCGTCATGCCCGCAGAGCACGGAACCCACTATCTCGCCGTCCATGACAGCCACAACGCTTGTGTTGGGGTTTCTCTTTATGAATTTGTCTATGCCTTCTCTGGAATCGTCGATGCTCCTGATGCCAAAGCCTTCTATCGTTTTCCACAATGCATAGATCTTATCGTAGTCGGACGAAAGCATCGCCCTTATGATGACACGGTCCATTTAAAAACACTCCTGTATGATACGTCATGATCCCGCTTTTCTAAGGGAACATCGGAACAAGCTTAAGTCCGGTGTTTTCGGGAAGGCCGAACATTATGTTCATGTTCTGCACCGCCTGCCCTGCGGCGCCCTTCACGAGATTGTCGCTTGCGCCCATCATGATCACACGCCCCGTTCTCTCATCTGTCTTAAAGTTCACATCCACAAAGTTTGAGCCTTCGACCCATTTTGTCTCAGGGCATGCACCGGGATCGAGCACTCTTACGAAATATTCGTTTTTGTAGTATTTTTCATACGCCGCTCTGATGTCTGCGTCGGTAACGCCTTTTTTAAGTGTCGCATAGGCTGTTATGAGTATCCCGCGGTTCATCGGGACAAGATGGGGAGTGAAGGAAAGGATCACGTTTTCTCCCGATGCGTATGAAAGCTGTTCCTCTATCTCGGGCGTATGGCGGTGCGTGGCAACGCCGTACGCTTTGATGTTTTCGTTTACCTCACAGAACAGATTGTCCTGTTTTGCCGAACGTCCCGCGCCGCTCGTTCCCGATTTTGCGTCGATGATGAGCGTGTTCATCTCGATGAGATGTTCCTTTGCGAGCGGATAACAAGTGAGTATCGATGTTGTGGTGTAGCATCCCGGATTTGCGAGAAGCCTGGTGTTCTTTATCGCTTCGCGGTTTATTTCACAGAGTCCGTATACCGCTTCGGGAAGGAGCGTCGGCGCTTTGTGCGTGATGCCGTACCATTTTTCGTATACTGCCACGTCTTTCAGCCTGAAATCGGCGGAAAGGTCGATGATCTTTGTTTTTTTGAGCACCTCGTCGTTCACGATGCCCGCGCAGTACCCCTGAGGTGTCGCTGTAAACACGACATCTGCTTTGTCTGCAAGTTCTTCGATGTTGTCGTCAAGGCACTCGTCGGGAACTATCTCAAAGCAGTTCCTGTACACTTCAGAGTAGCGTTTTCCAATGTAACTCTTTGAGCCGTACCACACTATCTCTGCTTCCGGGTGCTGGAGCAAAAGCCTCACGAGCTCCGCTCCCGCATATCCTGTTGCGCCGATGATGCCAACCTTTATCATTTTGATCCCTCCGTGCCGCAGGAAAGCCGTTCACACGGCAGTTTCCCGCTCTATCTGTTTACTTTTACGATATAGTTCGGATATGAATATGTGACCCATTCTCCGGTATCATAGCAATATGCCTGATATTCTCTTGTTCCTGCGTTATAGACCACAGAACCGAGGCTCTTTATGAACTCATGGTCAAGATTTGTCTTTCTTGCCCATACACCCTTTACATAAGCGAAATCGTCGCCGCTGTCCTTGTTGCCCTGGTCATAGCCGTTTACCGTCTCTGTGATCCCGACATAGATATAGTCGATGTCATATTTTTCAATGAGTCTCTCGACTTCTTCGCGGTCGGTTGACGTATAGAGAGTGACCACGTCTCCGCCTGTGAAGTTTGCGCGCTCCTTAACGCAATCGGGATACTGGAGCGTACCGCCGTTCCTCCAGAGCCACTCATGATATGCCCAGCCGCACACAGTGGGACGTCCTGTCCATGAGGAGATTATGGAAAAAGCTCTGTAGCTCAGTGTTCCCATCTGGAGGATCACTGCATCCGGATCAAGATTTTCGTTTATCCAGTTCACCGCATCGGCTTCCGCCTGATCCGTGTGCTCGCACTTTGTCATCACATTGTAGGAATTGAGCGTTCTGTCCGCATAATCGTCCGGCTTTGTGATGTCACCTGTATAGCTTTTTGAGGCTTTGCCAAAATATCCGAATGTCCAGCAGAGGAAGAAAGCGGCAATGAGGCTGAGCACCAGCTGTTTCTTCGTCTCAAAGAGCCCTATGAACCTCACGATGCCATAGCTCATCACCAGACCGAAAAGCATGAAAGCCTGGTAGGCAAGCTTGAACATGGTGTTTGTCCTTGCATAGGAACCGCCGTATATATCACGTACATACACTATCTCGGGCACAAGCACGAGTCCCATCGCGCAGGCCGCTATGGTCAGCACAAAAAGATCCGAAAACTCAAGCCTGTAGATAAAGGAGAAAAGGTGATTCACTTTCTTTTCTCCCTTGCCCGACATGTAGATATAGTCAGCTTCGTTGGGATCCGCCTTTATGACGGAGCCTTTTTTCTGTTTTTTGACCGCTACGGCTTTAAACCTTCCGCTGTAATTTTTTATCGCGGTAACAAAGAGTCCCACACTCACCGAAATGGGAAGCGCCCACAGAACGGCAAGTTCGTAAGGGCTTGAATGTGTGTAGCAAAGTCCCACGCCCGCCGAAGGCGACTCAAAGTTGATATTGAACGGCAATGCCACGATAACGCTTAAAATAAGGCATTCCGCTGCGTGTATTGCGGTCATTATCAGCGCTTCCTTCTTAAACCCTGTGATTATCGCGTTGGAGAAAAGGATGACTCCTCCGGAGACCACAAAGTAGATAAAGAAATCCCAGTAGTTTGCGGTCTTCATAATGCCGATAAGGAACGAAGCCGCAAGGATCTCGGGAAGCAGCGCTTCTTTAAGGTAATCCGCTTTTTCAATGATCCCGTTGTCTCTTGCCTTTTCCATCCTCTCCTTGCGGTTGAGGAGCAGGGCAAAGAGCACAGGTACTATGGTGAAAACAAAAATGATGTCGGTAACGTGCGCATGAAGGTCTCCAAGCACGAACGAATAGGACGGGAACTCGTGGATCAGCGTGCCGGTGACGCCTTCGTATTCATCGGTGATGAATCTTGTCGCGTCGGGGAACCAGTAGCTCTTGGGTTCCATCCCGATTACCTTCTGTATCCAGGGTATCACGTAACAATACAGCACATACTGCATGTTTCCCGCTGCAAAGACCGCAAAGCCCGAAAGCCAGCCTGCGATGTGGGCAAGGACGTATTTCTTGATGCTCCCCGTAGGCTCGACCGACGGATCCTTTACTTTCATTCGCTTGTCACGCTCGTCCGCAGCATGGAAGATAAGTTCATATACCAGCTGATAGACCTGCACAAAACCAAGCGCCGCAAGCATCATAAAGCCCAGATTGTACGCATAGCCCGCATTCGTGTTCACGAGCTTTGCCACATAGCCGCAGACATAGATGCCGTAGTAATAGTAGTTTATGGGTTTTCCCGCAAACCACATATCCTCTGCTGGAAGGTACTCCGCATTAAGAACGCTCGCAAGGAAGCCAAAGTCCATGTCCTTTTCAGTCTGCGCGTCTATGGTTACACGGAAAGACCTGAAATAGCAGGCTCCGATGAACATCAGAAGGAAAAGCGCTTCAAAATACAGCATGTGCGCAAACTTTGTCATATCGATCTCTTCAAAGGCGCGCTGCTTGTTCTTTGTGCAGACGGAAATGTAGATACCGTAGCTTAAGATCGCGCAGACAGCAAGCGTGATGACACTTCCCGTGTTCGTGAACTTTAATATCCTGAACGTGGAAAGCGTCCAGACCACCCATGAGCCCAGAGCGAGCCCCAGGCCTTTTGCCAGCACATAGCCGCCGTCCTTGAACCTGTGACCTATCACATGGGCGAGCGGGAAAAACGCAACGCCTCCGCAAAAGATCATGAACCACCACTTGAGAACCACTCCCAGATCGTCATGCAGATATTTGTTTCCTGCTGCAAGAGCAAACAGCACCATAAAGAAAACGACCACCGCCGGTATCACAGGAAAGCCCTGTTCGCTCTTTGTTTTGTTCTGTGACATAATAACCCCCGTGAGAATAGAATAACTTATAACTCATTTTGCATAATTATGCAAGAAAAATTTGCATTTTTTTCAATTCCTGAAATGTCTTTGCGATAGGAAAGCCCACTATATTGTAATAGTCGCCCTCGATCTTTTCTATGTAGGGTGCGAACAGCCCCTGTATCGCATACGCCCCGGCCTTGTCCATAGGCTCCCCGGTAGCGATGTAGTTCAATATCTCTGAATCGAGCATATCATATACATAGACCTTTGTACGCTCGGCAAAGACAAGCTCTTTTTTCTCTCCGCCCTGACGGATCTTTACCGTGACGCCCGTAAAGACGTCATGATCACGTCCTGAAAGGAGTTTCAGCATCTTTGCGGCATCTCCCGTGTCCTTCGGTTTTCCGAGTATCTTTCCGTCACAGGAAACCACTGTATCCGCTCCGATCACGGCAAAGTCGCCCTTTTCGGTCTTGTCCGCTTCCTCATATACGGCCTCGGCCTTCATCCCCGAAAGTTCCTTAACGACTTCCTCCGGAACATCGCTCGTGATGTTTTCTTCTTTGTCGGACACCATGATGGTAAAATCGACTCCGAGGCGTTCAAGTATCTCGCGTCTTCTCGGTGAACCCGAGGCAAGGATTATCTTCATGCATTATCCCCTTTCCTTTGGCCGCAAGTGTTTAAAATGCATACGGTCCTAAATTATATATTATAATATCCTTTCCTTATAAAGACAAGAAAAACTTCCCCGGGGCCTCCCATTCAAATTTCATCAGTATTCAAATTTCCTGTTGCATAATTATAAATTTCGTTGTATATTAAAAACCGAAACCAATGAAATCAAAAAGGAGATATGACATGGCAAAGGAAAAGGTTGTTCTCGCCTATTCAGGCGGTCTTGATACCACAGCTATCATACCGTGGCTCAAGGAAAATTATGATTATGACGTAATATGCTGCTGCATCGATGTCGGCCAGGGAAACGAACTTGACGGACTCGAAGAGCGCGCAAAGTATTCGGGCGCTGAAAAGCTCTACATTCTCGACGTTGTGGACGAATTTGTGGATGAATATGCAGTTCCCTGTGTAAAAGCAGGCGCTGTATATGAAAACAAATACCTTCTCGGCACATCGATGGCACGTCCTCTCATCGCAAAGAAGCTTGTGGAAGTTGCCCGCAAAGAAGGCGCCACAGCCATCTGCCACGGCGCTACCGGTAAGGGAAACGACCAGATCCGTTTTGAGCTCGGCATCAAGGCCCTTGCTCCCGACATCAAGGTCATAGCTCCCTGGAGACTCACCGATACATGGAAAATGCAGTCCCGCGAAGACGAGATCGAATACTGCAAGCAGCACGGGATCGAGCTTCCGTTCGACGCAAGCCATTCCTATTCCCGCGACAGGAACCTCTGGCACATCAGCCATGAAGGCCTTGAGCTCGAAGATCCCGCAAACGCTCCGAACTACGATCATCTCCTCGTTCTCGGCGTAAGCCCCGAAAAGGCTCCCGAAGAAGGAGAAACACTGTCCCTCACCTTTGAAAAGGGCGCGCCCATTGCCTTAAACGGCAAAAAGATGAAGGCAAGCGACATCTTAAAGGAACTCAACGCACTCGGCGGAAAGCACGGCATCGGCATCGTAGACATCGTCGAGAACCGTGTCGTTGGCATGAAGAGCCGCGGCGTATATGAGACACCCGGCGGCACCATCCTCATGGCAGCCCACGAGCAGCTTGAAGAGCTCATCCTTGACCGCGACACCCTCTCCTACAAGAAGGGCATAGGAAACAAATTTGCGGATCTTGTTTACGAAGGCAAGTGGTTCACACCTCTCCGTGAGGCACTCTCCGCTTTTGTGGATGTCACCCAGCAGTATGTTACCGGTGAAGTAAAGCTCAAGCTCTACAAGGGCAACATAATCAAGCAGGGCACCACATCTCCTTACAGCCTCTACAACGAATCCATCGCAAGCTTCACAACAGGCGATCTTTACGATCATCACGATGCCGAAGGCTTTATCAATCTCTTCGGTCTGTCGCTCAAGGTGCGCGCTATGGTAATGCAGAACCTCGACAAGGGATCCGACAAATAATTCAAAAGCACAGTCTTCGGGGGCATTCATGGAAGCTACTGTCAACAAAACAAAGATCGTATGCATGGGAGACTCGATCACTGAGGGCTTCGGTCCCGTCAGTGTCCCGGGCGCTTCATATCCCACGGCTCTGAACGACTTTCTCGGTGACGCTTACTGGGTGTTCAACCAGGGAAAGACCTCATGCTGCACGATAAACCGTGAGCTGAACGGCCGTGTGGTGGGACTTCCCTATGCCAGAGAGCAGAAATATGAGGAAGCCATCAAGCTTAAAGGCGATATCTACATCATCATGCTCGGAACGAACGACGCGCAGGACGGGCTCGACCCCGCGACGGGCAAAAAAGATCCGTATTCCAACCTGATCGCGCTTAAGGAATATTTTTCCGAGGACTATCTTTCGATCATAAAGGATGTGCGCGAAGCAGTTCCGGATGCCGTGATCTTTCTGGTATCCCCGATCCCGATCAAAGAATGCATATGGCCGAAGCACCAGGAAAAATACCTTGCAAAGCTCCTCCCAACGATCAAAAAGCTTGCGCGTGACAATGACTGCGAATTTATCGACATGCACCGTGAATTTGACTCGCTCCCCGTCGAAGTGGTCGACACACTGTACCAGGCGGACGGTCTGCATCCGAACATCGCCGGCACAAACGTGCTTGCGAGCATGATCGCAAACTATCTGAAGCTGTATTTTAAAACAGGCTCGCTTTCGTAAAGCAGGCCCCGGAAAACAAAAAATAAGGGCGGTCCGCGTCGGTCAATGGCTCTGCGGACCGTCCTTTTATTTTGTTTTTACTTAGCTTCCGCTACCTTAATGCGCGCTTCTGAAGCTTATCTTTGGTAAAATGTATCGCGCTCTGGAATTCCTGAATGTTCTTCATCTTGTATCTTCTCACGCTGAAATTGATGTTTCCGCCCGCATATTCAATGACAAGGCGTTTCTTTCTCGCGATGAAGAAAAGGATGAGGAAGATGAGTCCGATACCTACTGCGATACCTGCCATACCCCACATGTCAATGACAAGATCGTCGATCCTTAAGACCTTGCTCTGTCCAATCATTTCCATTACAAGGATCACGATGCCGAGGATAAAGAAGAGTGCCGAAAGGACCAGGACTCCTACAGGATTATAGCCCATGATCTTTGTTCCCGTGATGTCCTCAACATTTACCTTTTCATTGTACTTACGGATGTTGAGGAGTCCTCTCTTTGCGTTGTAATACAGGCGTCTGTTTGTGAGAACGGCATTTTCTTTCATGATGCCCTCGCCGGATATCACATTTGCCACCCAGCCGTTCTTTAACGTTGCTACAGGCTGCTCATCATCGGAGATGAAGCCGTTTGCGGAACCCTTGTAGGACATATCGTTCCAGTCTCCCCTGTAAAGCTGTGACTGTACGTTCTGCTGCGGCTGTGGCGCAGGCTGAGGAGCAGGCGCAGGCTGAGGAGCAAGTACGGGCTGAGGCGCAGGTGCAGGCTGTGGAGCGGGTGCAGGCGCAGGCTGCTCAAAGACAGGCTGAGCGTTTCCGGTCTCCGCCGGAGCGGCTGCGTTCAGAGGCGCTGCGTTCACAGCAGTCTCAAGTCTTGTTCCGCAGGATGTGCAAAATCTTACCCCGTCCCCGTTTTCCGCGTGACATGAAGGACAAATAACTGACATAACTCTCCTCCTTGAATACATATATAGTCTTGTTTGTCCGGCACGATCCCCGGACGCTTAAGTTCATTCTATTCTCATTAAGCTCTGCTGTCAAATGGAAAATGCTTAATATTTAACAGCCCGCAAAGTGCTTGATATTCATCACAGAAGGACGTCGTAACGCTCCTCGGCCCCGAATCTTTTCCCAAAGTATCCGGCAAGGAACTTAGCCGTTTCAAGGTGAGAAAAGAAACCTGGATGCGAATGTGCTCCGATATTCTCAGGTGTCGTATCGGGAAGTGACAGATAGTCAACATTCCCGTCTCCCGTTTCCTTCTTGTAATCATTTACCGCCGCGCGCAGTGTCGGCTCAAGGTCATGTCCCATCATCCCGTAAACCCATAGGAGCAGCGATGTCGGATTTTTCTGTCTCAGGAGCTTCAGGAAATCCACTGCGGCATTCTTTACCTTTTCAAGATCTTCAGGATTTTTGCAGCCATTCTCGTCAGACCTGCTCTTGCAAAATCCATAGCCCTCGACTTCCATTCCCGGCATCCTGAACGAGCATTCATCGTTTGTTCCGAGATTTATCACCACGGCATCGGGCACCCAGCTCGAAAAATCATA
>JAEENL010000168.1 GCA_016283775.1 Lachnospiraceae bacterium
GCCTCTCTGATGATGCGCTTGTATCAGCAAAGAAGGACGGCTTCTCCGACAAATATCTTGCAAAGATAACAGGCATTTCCGAAGACGATATCAGAAGCAGAAGGCTTGCTCTCGGCTGTGAGGAACACTGGCAGGGCATCCACGTTTCCGGAACTCAGGACAGCGCTTATTACTATTCCACATATTGCGATGTTGACAAAAACGAGGTAAAGACCGACAGGCAGAAGGTAATGATCCTCGGAGGCGGACCCAACCGTATCGGACAGGGCATCGAGTTTGACTATTGCTGCGTACATGCCGCAAAGGCACTTAAAAAACTCGGCTTTGAGACCATCATCGTAAACTGCAACCCCGAGACGGTATCCACGGACTATGATACTTCCGACAAGCTCTATTTTGAGCCTCTTACCCTTGAAGATGTTTTAAGCATCTACAACAAGGAAAAGCCCGTCGGCGTGATCGCCCAGTTCGGAGGACAGACACCTCTGAACCTTGCTGCCGATCTTGAAAGAAACGGCGTAAAGATCCTCGGAACAAGCCCCTCCGTTATCGCGATGGCAGAGGACAGAGACCTCTTCAGAGAGATGATGGAAAAGCTCGGCATTCCTATGCCCGAATCGGGAATGGCCGTAAATGTCGAGGAGGCAAAAGAGATCGCAAACCGTATCGGCTATCCCGTTATGGTACGTCCTTCCTTCGTTCTCGGCGGACGCGGAATGGAAGTCGTTTATGACGATGAATCGATGACAGGCTATATGAACGCCGCAGTCGGAGTGACACCTGACAGACCCATCCTTATCGACAGATTCTTAAATCACGCGATGGAGTGCGAAGCAGATGCCATCTCAGACGGAACGCATGCATTTATGCCCGCCGTCATGGAGCATATCGAGCTTGCGGGCATACATTCGGGCGACAGCGCCTGCATAATCCCGTCAAAGCACATCAGCGCGGAGAATTTAAAGACCATAGAAGAATACACAAAGAAGATCGCGGAAGAGATGCATGTAAAGGGCCTCATGAACATCCAGTATGCCATCGAGAACGGCAAGGTGTTCGTTATCGAGGCAAATCCCAGAGCATCCCGTACAGTGCCGCTTGTTTCCAAGGTATGCAACATCCGCATGGTGCCTCTTGCTACAGATATCATCACATCCGAGCTCACAGGAAGACCTTCGCCGGTTCCTTCGCTCAAGCGTGAGAACATCCCTTATTACGGCGTAAAAGAGGCTGTATTCCCGTTCAATATGTTCCCTGAGGTAGATCCTATCCTCGGACCCGAAATGAGATCCACAGGTGAGGTGCTCGGTATCTCCGAGAGCGTCGGCGAAGCATTCGTCAAGGCGCAGGAAGCAACACAGACAAAGCTTCCTTTTAACGGCACGGTGCTCATTTCCGTAAACAGAAAAGACAAGCCCGAGATCACCGAAGTGGCCCGTACCTTTGAACAGGCCGGCTACAACATCCTTGCTACGGGCACGACTTACGAACTTCTCATAAAGAACGGAGTAAAAGCGGAGCGCATCAACAAGCTCCAGGAGGGAAGACCCAACATCCTTGATGCCGTGACAAACGGAAAGATCGACATGATCGTAAACTCCGCATCCGGCAAGGAGTCAAAGGTTGACGATTCCTACATAAGAAAAGCGGCGATAAAGAACAAGATCCCTTACATGACGACCATCGCAGCCGCAAGAGCGACCGCTGAGGGACTTCTCTACTTAAAGCAGAACGAAGGAAGATCAGGCGTAAAGAGCCTTCAGGACTGGCACGCATCTATAGGCGGCTGATGAAGGTGAGAGACGGTCTTTCAAGACCTGTGCAGAGTGTGAGAGAATAACCTTTGAGCTCGTGGTATATATGAAAATCCACCTTTTCAAGCTCATCTTTGAATTTAAGTCTTATATCCCGGGGACGGACCGTGAGGCCCGTTCCCATTTTTTTTAAAAAGCTTTCCTTTTTTGTCCAAAGGTCGAAAAAAAGATCCTGACCTCCGCCGAGAGCAGTATATTCCCTGAGTTCTTCTTGGTCGAGCACATGCTTTATAAGAGAATCCCTGACGATACGGTGCTTTTCTATGTCAACACCGACTTCTTCATCGGAAAAAGCGGCCACTGCGTGGTCTCCGCCGTGAGAGAGACTGAAATGGATGTCGGGGCGCCCTTTTATGGCCGGCTTTCCGCAGGGGAGCATGAAAATATCGGCTTCCTTTAGGGAAAGCCCGTAGGCTGAGAGACCCGTGTCCAGGAGGAGAGAAGCAGCAACGGAGCGGAGACGGTCGTCCTTTTTTCTGCATTTTTCCGCCTTTTCGATGCGGTCCCTGTTTAACCGCGACAACGCCCTGGAATATGCGTCATCCGACTCTATAAGCTTTATATCTGTCACATAAAGGGTGTTCATCATTCTTCGGTGTTTTCATGCAGACGCCCGGAGGCAACGCCTGCTTCATAAGCTGTGGTGTGATACATCGCAAGGATGTATTCGTGGTTTGACTGGATGTAGACTTTGTCGTCGTCTATGCTCGCTTTTTCAAGCTTTTCGGCCTGACGCGCGACACGCTCCGCGCCCGCGCTCTTCATGGTGTTCTTCACGATGGAGATGTAGCGCCTGTATTCTTCAAGGTCGCCCGCGGAGTACGCTTTTTCAAGATGTTTGATGTTTTCGGGAACCGCATCATACAAAAGCCCGATCGCTTCAAGATAGTCATCGACGGAGGAATTGTAGTTTGTGACACCGAGGCGCACGTCAAAGTGCGGCATCCTGTCCTGAATGTGATAAAGCTCGTCGCTCATGGAAAGGCTGTCCTTGCTGCCTGTCTTCTGGATGAGGTTTTCGGGCAGCAGAAGAAGGAGAGTGCTCTCTAAGTCTCTCAGGTCCACAGGCTTTGTGAGATAGTCGTCAAAACCCTCCGAATAGGCTGTTTCCCTGGTTCCCAGGATCGCGTTTGCCGTGAGTAATACCACCTTTGCGGTCTCGCTCAGGAGATTTCTGTCCTTTAAGAGATGGAGAGTCTCTATGCCGTCCATTTCGGGCATCATCTGATCCATAAAGATCATATCATAGGCTGTGCTCTCAGCAAGTGTGAGAGCCTCCGGACCGCTTGCCGCACAGTCCGCGGTTATGCCGTATTTTTCAAGTATAACGGCCGTGAGCCTTAAGTTTATCGTGTTGTCGTCGACAACCAGCACCTTGGCGGTGGAAGTGAAGCCAAAGGGCTCGTCTTCTGTTTTTCCGATAAGTTCCGCATCGGAAGAGATCGTGGACTTGTCCGAACCTATGCCCTGGGGGATGGTGAGAACGATGGTCGTGCCTTTGCCGTAGGTACTGTCGACGTCGATGCTTCCGCCCATCTGGTCCACAAGAGCTTTGCTTATGGCCATTCCGAGGCCGGTGCCTTCAACGTTGCTGTTTTTTTCTGTATCAAAGCGTCTGAATTTGTCGTACAGATGCGCTTTGTCCTCATCCTTGAACCCTATTCCCGTGTCGGAGATGGTGAAGATGAGTTCGGCGGTGATTCCGTCATTTTTCCCGCATTCAACCTTTAGCGTCACGCTTCCCTCATTGGTATATTTTACGGAGTTTGTGAGCAGGTTTACGAGGACCTCCTGGATGTCCTGCTTGGAGCCCACCACTTCGCTCGGAAGATCCGGACTTATCTCTGTGATAAATTCAAGCCCCTTGTTTTTGGCTTTAAGCTTTATAAGCGTTACAGTGTCTTTAAGCAATGTGCTCGTAAGATAAGGCTCTCTTACGATGTCGCGTTTTCCGGCTTCGATCTTTGAGATGTCGAGCACTCTGTTGATGATGTGGAGGAGTGAGCGGCTCGCGCTCTTTATGTCGTGAAGATAGCCTGCGGTTTTTTTCTCGCGCGTCTCGTCAAGCGCAAGCTCGGAAAAGCCGACGATGGCGTTCATGGGCGTTCTGATTTCGTGTGACATGTTTGCGAGGAACATCGTTTTTTCTTTGTTTGCGCGCTCCGCTTCTTCCTTCAGTGTGATGATCTGGTTTGTGTAATTGTCGATGAAGGTCATGTCCATTATCCACGCGATGTGGCCCATCGGAATGCCGTCATTTACAAGGTCGGATGTCTTTATGTCAAGGTGCCGGCCCTCGTGCGAGTATACATCCTCGTTCTTTTTAAGGATCAGCTTAAATGCCTCTATGTCATATCTGGTGCGGTCCGCGAGCTCCGGAATGAATTTCTTTGCGGTCTTGTTTGCATAGAGCAGCTCATATTCGTTGTTTACGACGATAACGCCCTCACTCATGCTGTCAAATATGCGGTCCTGGGCGAGACTCATCACGTCGAACAGGTTGTATTTAAGGATGAGCATGAGGAGGATGATGTCGGAAACGACAAGCGTTGACGGTATGGGGTCAAATCCGCCGAATCCGAAGATAAGATACAGGATCAAAGTTACCATGGGGATCGTGCCGACGGACATGAGAAGGAAAAATCTGATCTTTTCTTCTTTTGTTTTTCTCGGGATGTAGCGGAAAAGGAAATAAAACATGCTCACAAACGTGACGGTCATGTCAAATACCATGACATAGTAGATGGGGCCGCGCGTTGCGTGAGTATAGGAAAAATAGCCGTTGTTAAGGACTTCGACGCTCTTGTAGAAAAGGTGGTTCTGGCCGTAGCTCAGGACAAATACGAGCACAAAGATGTTCATTGCCGAGAGGAAGATAAAGATCCCGCGGCGAATGCGGAGTCTTCCGTACTCGTTTAAAAACAGCACAAAGGACGTGAACGAGAACAGCTTAAAGACATAGCCTATCTTTTTGCAGGCCATCACGGCTTCGGGCTCGTTACAGGTCATTCCCACCATGAAGCTTAATATGGTGCCAAAAACACACACGCTTGAGATGAGTAAGGATCTGGATCCGTTCACGGTCTTCTGGAGTGCTGTGACAACGATCAGCGCAAATCCGATCAACACTCCGAATATTGTATAAACCAGAAAGAAATTCATGCATGCTCCTTTATACAATGATCTTGCAAAACAGGCAAATATACTGTGCTGTATAATCAATCATTATAAATCTTTTTATGACACCCGGTAAATAAATAAAGTATTATCATTTGATAAAACCGAAGTGCTTTAACAATTTAATCGGAAAAAGTGTTGACATGGGCGGCTGTTTTGATTATAATTCAGCCCATAAACATAAACGCTGTGAAGATATTAAGTCAGGACATCACCTTTTTCAGAGAGTCTGCGGCAGGTGTGAGCAGATACAGGCGTCCGGGGCTGTCTCGTATCGGAGCGGAATTCCCGAAAAATACGGCATTTTCGCCGTAACGTAAGGAATTACGGCTGACCCCGTTATCATGGTCCGGGATATAGATTTTCTGTATCCGACGAGTGCAATGAGAGATCATTGAATGACGGGTGGTACCGCGCAGATTGCGTCCCGGAGCGTAAACATTAACGCTTCCGGGATTTTTTTGGATCCCGGAGGCAGAAAAACATTTGAAAGGACATCATCATGAGGACAGTAAGGATCAATGACATCACCATCAGAGAATGCGGAAATTCAGGGCTTAATCTCTCTTTCAAGGAAAAGGTGGAGATCGCGAAATTAATGGACAAGGTCAACTATTCGGTGATCTCGCTCCCCGCGCTTTCGGGCTCGAGAGGAGATGAGCTCCTTGTAAAGACAATTGCGGCGACCATGAAAAACAGCGCAGTATCCCTGACAGTCGGGCTTGACCGCGACAGCGTCAAAAAGGCATGGGACTGTGTTTCAAAAGCAAAGCATCCCGAGCTCTGCATCGCAGTTCCCGTATCTGCAGTGCAGATGGAATATATTTGCGGCAAAAAAGGACCGAAGATCCTTGAGATGATATCGGATCTTGTGGGATATGCTGCGTCACTCTGCAAGGATGTCGAGTTTTCCGCCTGTGACGCCACGAGAGCCGATGAAAATTTCCTCGCTGACTGCATAAAGGCCGCTGTCAAAGCGGGCGCTTCAAAGATCAATCTCTGTGACACGGCGGGCATCATGCTTCCCGAAGAGACCACCACATTCATAAAAAACATTTTTGCGGCTGTTCCGGAGCTCTCGGGAGTAAGTGTGGCGGCAGAGATGTCAAGCACTCTCGATATGTCCACGGCCTGTGCTTTTGCAGCGGCCACGGCCGGCGTTTCCGAGATAAAGACCACTGTTTCAGGTGAAGGCTTCCCGCAGATCGAGAACGTGGTAAGACTTATCGACAAAAAAGGCGAAAACTTCGGCATCTCCACCGAGATAGTAAAAACAGAGCTTTCAAGAGCCGTCAGGAACATGAGAAAGCTTTCGGGACAGAGCGAGATAACTTCGCCTTCCCTGCGCACCACGATCTCCGGCGACAATGACGATCCCGTGACCTTCGGCGCGGGCGATGATATCAATGTGATCACGGATGCCTGCAGAAAGATCGGCTATGACCTTTCGGAAGAAGACGCGGCAAACGTGTACGAAGCATTTATGCGCGTTGCTACAAAAAAGAGCGTGACCGGAAAAGAGCTTGAAGTCATCATCGCAAACTCCGCGCTTCAGGTGCCTGCGACCTACAAGCTTGTAAGCTATGTGACAAACTCCGGTAACATCATCCAGGCCACCGCAAACATCAAGGTCCTTAAAGGTGAAGAAGAGCTTACGGGCGTATCTGTCGGAGACGGTCCCATCGATGCGTCGTTCAAAGCGATAGAGCAGATCCTGGGACACCACTATGAACTTGACGATTTCCAGATACAGTCCGTTACCGAGGGACGTGAAGCGATGGGACAGGCCATCGTAAAACTCCGCGCGAACGGCACGCTCTACAGCGGCTCCGGTATATCCACGGACATCATCGGCGCTTCGGTGAGAGCCTTCATAAACGCCATCAACAAGATCGTTTATACGGAAGAATAAGGAGGAGCGCATAAATGAACATCTGTTTTTCAACAAAAGGCCAGACCGGTTCCTTCGAAGAGATATGCGATCTGGCGGCGACTCTCGGATACAACGGTATCGAGATACACGATGCATTTGCCGAAAACCTGAATTCGCCCATTTCTCCTTTTTCACGTGAGATGGCGCCTGTGACGCTTCGTTCCTTGAGCAACAAAGGGCTTGAAGTGGTGTGCATCAATTCTTGTGTGAACATCGCGGACAATGACGCGGACAACCGCAATTTCGGAGATTTCCTG
This sequence comes from Lachnospiraceae bacterium, assembly GCA_016283775.1. Classification (GTDB taxonomy): domain Bacteria; phylum Bacillota; class Clostridia; order Lachnospirales; family Lachnospiraceae; genus RGIG3528. Next base: position 7,182 of record JAEENL010000168.1, read on the forward strand.
AAAGTCCTTGATGTGGCAAAGGATATGAAGGTGCCTTATGTCAAGGTGAGAGCAGTGGGAGGAACTGAGGAAAACGCATACGAATTCCTTGACCGTGCCATCCCTGTCATACATGAATACGGCGTTGAGCTTCTCATCGAGACCTGCGGTATCTATTCGGACACCAAGAAGCTGAGAGACGTGCTCAACCGCTACGCGACCGATTTCCTCGGCGCGGACTGGAACATGCACGATACGTTTTTCTGCGCTGACGAGATACCGGACACCACGATCACAAATCTCGGAGCTTATGTGAAACTCGCTCATTTCCTTGATCAGAATGAAAGAGGCGAGATCGAGTTCATAGGTGACGGCATACTCCCCGTAAACGACATGGTAAATGCCATTCGTTCCGTAAATTACAGCGGTTTTGTGTCGCTCGAATGGGATCCGTCATACATAGAGGGCGTGGACTATGAGACCGTACTCACGCATTTCTACTACTTCATGGAGGCAAAAGCAAGGACCTCAAAGAAGGAAAAACATTATTACTACAACAATACACATACGGGAAAGTTCCTCTGGAAAAAAGAAACACTGATCGACAAGACGTTTCCCGAGCTCCTCGACGACATTGCAAACGAGTTCCCGGATCAGACAGCGTTTAAATATACAACGCTTGATTATGAGCGCACTTACGCCGAATTCAGGCAGGACGTTGACAATTTTGCGCGTTCTCTCATCGCGATGGGCGTAAAAAAGGGAAACCAGGTCGCAGTATGGGCTACAAA
>JAEENL010000001.1 GCA_016283775.1 Lachnospiraceae bacterium
AGGTCATTGACACCGATCGTGTACTGCCATGAAGCGGTCAGGAGAAGATTGACTTCCTTTGCCGCAAGAGCAAGACCTGCATCATTTACATAATCACCCGAAGCAATATCATGGATCTCAACTGACACATTGATCATGTCTATGATATATTCATTTATCGCGTCTTCAACTTTTTTAACCTGTGCCTTGTCCGGCTTTATGATATTATAGGTGGGTCTGTAAATGATGATCTTCACCGGATTGGCTGTGGGTACTTGAGGCGCGTCGGTAACGGTGGCGGCTGCCGGCGTAGGTGTTGCGCTCTGCGTCGCTGCATCGGGATCATCTGTTGTTCCCGGCGCAGTACCTTCTCCTCCATCGGGATCCTTCTTTCCGGAAAGCCCCGAGAAAAAGTCGCTGATGCCGCTGATTATCTCATTGCCATTCGGGTTATCTGCGTCTTTGGAGCTGTCATCTTTTTTACTGTCAGATCCGTATTTATCAAGGATCTTGTCTATATCCTCATCCGAAAGGTTGTCGATTATATCATCGATATCAGCATCCTTGTCTTCTATGGCAAACGAACATCCCGAAAGCGTCAGAGCGCATATCAGTACAACCGATAAAATTCTCTTTAACATATAAGCCTCCTCCTTATGATCGCATAATGTCTCATGGACATTAATTGGACCTTCGAACTGTTTTTTTATTATAACGGTTGAAGGCGCTGTGTCAAGGTTATTTAAAGGAGCTTCAGATTTCCTGAAAAAATTTTTTAAAAAGTTGTTGACAAGTAAAAAGTATCGTGGTATAAAATACTACGACAGACATAGTACGACAGACGATGCAATGACAGACAAAGCAACGACTGACAAAGTAACGACAGGCGAAGTAACGACAGGCGAGGTACCACCCGGCCGGAGCGGGACCTGAAAGCAAAGAAAAGACAAAAGAACTTAGCAAACGGAGGATATGCATGGAGATAAGCAGTGATGTTATCAGAGGCTACAATGACACCATGATCCTTTTCACCCTGCTGGAAAGACCGTCGTACGGATACGAGATATCCAAAGAGATCAAGCGTCTCAGCGACGAGAAGTACATCATCAAGGAGACCACACTCTATTCGGCTTTTACCAGAATGGAAAAGAACGGTTTTGTGGAATCCTATACAGCAGAGCCCGACACCACGGGAAACGGCAAGAAACGTACATACTACCGGATCACCGAAAGCGGCAGGGCATACTACAGAGAAAAGTGTGAGGAATGGTCATTGACCAAGGACGTGATAGAAAAATTCGTAGGACAGGCGTAAGCCATAAGACAGATCATTAAGGAGAGAGATATGGAAACCATTAAAAATTATCTGGAGACTATGTTTGCGGGACTTCCCAATACAGCTGACGTGATAAGAGCAAAGGAAGAGCTCGGTCAGATGATGGAAGACAAATATCAGGAACTCATAGCAGAGGGCAAGAGCCAGAACGAGGCGGTCGGGACGGTCATCTCGGAATTCGGGAATCTTGACGAACTTGCGGAGGATCTTGGCATCAAGACAGTTGTAAGCGATGAAAAGACTGTAGAGGCAAATCTCAACAGAAGACACATTTCGTTTGATGAAGCAAAGCGCTTCTTACGCGAAGAGTCGACACGCGCAATGCTCAGGGCTTTCGGCGTGGCATTCTGCATAGCGTCGGTGATCATGCCTATCATGGGAGACGCAGTATTCGGTAACGACGGTATGATCGACAACTTAACCCCGCTTGTTTCAAGCGCGGGACGGGCTGCTTCGGTCGGAGGGATGATGCTTTTTATCATCATCGGTGTTGTGCTCTTTGTGATCTCCGGCTCGATAGGTCGCAGATGGGATTTCCTTCGCAGAGAAAACTGCTTTATTGACTATTCTACGGCAAATTATGTGAAGGATGAGAGCACAAGGGCAGAGATCCCGCTCACCATCATGAACGTTCTCGGCATCGTGCTCTGCGCGATAAGCTGGATGCCTGCCGCAGTGCTTGACGAGTTTGAAGATTTCACGCCTATGATCGACCTCGGGGATATCTCCGGCGCAGCGCTGTTCTTCTTTGTTGCTATAGGAGTCCTTCTCATCGTTGCGAGCAATTCGCTGAGAGGCAGATACGAAAAGCTCCTCGGAGTGAACGATGAAGGCACCGTGAGCGGAAAATACAAAGAATCCGAGGATGAAGTGAGCTATGAGAACCCCACCGTTTCAAACATCATGTCGGTTTACTGGCCCACAGTGACAGGTATCTACCTCATCTGGAGCTTCCTTACATTTGACTGGCACATCACATGGATCGTATGGGTGGTTGCGGCCATCATCAAGAAAGTGGTCGATGTCAATCTCGGAAGCAGAAAATAACAGTGGACTGTACAGGGAAGGAGTAATAAAATGAACGAGAACAACATAAATCAGAACAGGAACGATTTCAAAGGAGTATACCTTATCGTGCTCACCATAGTTGTGGTGGCAGCGATACTCTTCGGAGTGGGGATCAGATTTTTCAGAGGAGCGAGCATGTTTGGATTTGGAAGCAGAAAGACCGTAAGTTACAACGAGACCTGTGAAGAATTTACATCGATCGACATCAATGCGGCGATCGGCGACATCCGACTGGTTTCGGGAAGCGATTATTCAGTGGCATATGTTATGCCCGACAATATCGACACTACGGTAAAAGTGAAAAACGGCACACTTGCCATCGTCTCAAAGGGCAAGGGCAAAGTCAACAATAACGGCATAAACAACAAGTACAAGATCACGATCACAATGCCCGAGGGAACAAAACTTGACGGTTTTACCGCGGACCTGGATCTCGGAAATCTTGAATTCTCAGGGTTTGACATCGATACCGTTGATATCAAGGCGGATCTCGGAAATGTTGAACTTGAAGACGGCACATTCGGTACGGTCAAGGTGAAGGCAGACCTCGGAAACATCGAGCTTAAACGCGTGACCGCAAAGACCGGCAACATGGATGCGTCAATGGGAAATATCAGTATATCGGGAAGCTTTTCGACACTCACCGCAGACTGCAACATGGGCTCTGTCAGCTATGACACCAAAGACGACATTTCAGAGCAGATGCTGGACTTAAGCTGTGACATGGGCTCGGTAAAAGTGAACGGCGAAGGGTACGGCAGAAAATATAACAGCAGGTAACCACATCTCTCCTTTGATGTGTTTCCAAATAAAGATCGGGCAGATCATTCTGCTCGATTTTTATTTGAAAAAGTGATACAATATATTTTTAATGTTATATGTAAAATGAGAAAGAGAGATTTTTATGGTATCATCCGGAAGAAGCTTCCTGGGCACGGAACCTGTGGGGCGTCTGCTCAGAAAATTTGCGGTGCCGTCGATCGTGGCAATGATGGTCGGGGCGCTTTACAATATAGTCGATCAGTTTTTTATCGGCCGTAGTGTCGGAGAACTCGGAAACGCTGCCACAAACATAGCATTTCCGCTCACCATTTCCTGCACGAGTCTTGCGCTCCTTTTCGGAATAGGCGGAGCGTCGGCTTTTAATCTCACTATGGGAGAGGGCAACCCGAAAAAGGCGGCCTATTATGTGGGAAACTCCGCGGTGCTCCTGTTCATCTGCGGACTGGTCTTGAGCATCGTTACGGAGTCGTTTCTGCCAAAGCTCCTTATGCTTTTCGGATCGCCCGCCGAAGTCCTTCCCTATGCCACACAGTATACAAGGATAACCGCGCTCGGATTTCCGATATTGATACTTTCCACGGGCGGTGCGCATCTCATACGTGCGGACGGTTCGCCGAAATATTCGATGTTTGTGAATATCATAGGCGCCGTGATAAACACAGGGCTTGACGCGCTTTTTGTATTCGTTTTCAAATGGGAGATGGCCGGAGCCGCTTGGGCAACGGTGATAGGACAGTACGTTTCGGGTATCCTTGTGATAGCATATCTCATGCATTACAAGACCGTTAAGCTTGAGATAAAGCACATAATACCGAAGCTTGAATTTTTTGGCCGCTCGGCCGCCCTCGGCACTGCGCCGTTCTTTAACCAGATGGCCATGATGGTGGTGCAGATAATACTGAACAACTCGCTGAAGCACTACGGAGCGCTTTCCGTATACGGAGAATCCATTCCGATAGCCTGCGTCGGCATAGTGTCCAAGGTCGGGATGATATTCTTTTCTGTCGTGATCGGAATTTCACAAGGCCTGCAGCCCATTGCAAGCTTCAATTACGGAGCGGGGCAGTACACACGAGTGCGGAAAGCGGTGCTTCTGGTATTTGCTCTGTGCGGGGGATTTTCCTTGTTTGCGTTTGCCATATTCCAGATATTCCCGCTCAGGATCATAAAACTGTTCGGTGAAGGCACGGACGAGTATTACAGCTTTGCCGTGAAGTATTTCAGGATATATTTTTTCTTCATCTTCATCAACTTTGTGCAGCCAATAACGGCCAACTTTTTTACCGCGACAGGAAGGCCGAAGATCGGAACGTTCATGTCGCTCACAAGGCAGATAATCTTTTTTATACCGCTCCTTTTGACACTGCCGCTGTTTTTCGGCATAGACGGGATAATCTACACGGGGCCCATCGCTGACGGCCTTGCCGCGACGGTGACATCGATCGTGGCTGTCAATGAGCTTAAGAAGCCAAAATACTGGCACGAAGAAAATATAACAATAAAACCGGAAGAGGCGTAAAAATGGAATCCACATTGAAAAGAACCTGGTCGGAGATCGATCTTGACGCATTGAAGCACAATTACAAGGTGCTGAGAGCCCGCGTGGGAGAAAATGTCAAGTTCCTCGGCGTAGTAAAAGCCGATGCCTACGGACACGGCGCCGTGGAGGTGTCAAGGACGCTTGAGGAGAACGGCGCGGATTATCTTGCGGTGAGCTCGATAGACGAAGCTATGGAACTCAGGGTAAACGGCATAAAGATGCCGATCCTGATACTCGGCCATACCCCGAAGGAACAGGTGGGGAGGCTCATCGAGTATGATATCACACAGGCGGTGACCTGCCTTTCAAAAGCAAAGGAATATTCAAACGAAGCGGAAAGACATGGAAAACCGCTGAAAGTCCACATTAAAGTGGATACAGGTATGAGCAGACTCGGATTTTTGTGCGAGGGACAGTATTTCGACACGGGTGTGCAAAACATCACCGAAGCGGTGAATGAGCCGTTTTTAAATGCTGAAGGGATTTTTACCCATTTTGCGGTCTCCGATGAGCCGGGAGAAGAGGCGCTTGAATATACAAAGCACCAGTTCAGGCTTTTCACCGACTGCATCGATGCCGTGGAAAAAAAGTCGGGCAAAAAATTTGAGATAAAGCACTGTGCAAACACAGGTGCAGTCGCGAAATATCCGGAATACAGCCTCGATATGGTAAGACCTGGGCTCCTCCTTTACGGATATGGGGAATTTGCAAAGGATCTCGGTCTTCGCCCAGTTATGACGCTGAAGACCGTGGTCAGCACCATAAAGATCTATCCCGCGGGAACAAAGATCAGCTACGGAGGGATATACACCACCACGGACACCACAAGGATAGGCGTGCTGCCGTACGGTTATGCCGATGGCTTTTTCAGATGCCTTTCAAACAGATGCGAGCTTTACACTACTGAGGGGCTTGCGCCTCAACGCGGCAAGATCTGTATGGATATGTGCATGATAGATCTCACGGGAAAACCCGGTGTGGATATAGGTTCCGAGATAGAGATCTTCGGCGTTCACAATCCTGTGGAAAAACTGGCCGAACTTGCCGGCACGATCCCCTATGAGCTTGTCTGCGCAGTCAGCAAGCGCGTGCCGAGGACATACATAAAGGACGGCAGGATCATCGGAAAAGAACTCATGCTGAGAATGTGATACAGGAGAAGTTTAGCGTGACAGCGCGAAAAGTTGCGGAATGTTGCGGAAAATGGTATAATCAGCCAAAAGTCAGCAAAAACCGGAGGTATCAGGGATGAAGAAGGTGCTTGTAGTTGTTGATGTGCAGAACGATTTCATCGAGGGCGGCGCAATGGCCGTTGAAGGTGGAAAGCGTGTCGCGGAGCTTGTAGCGGAGGAGATGCTGAGAAAAGAGTATTCGTCGGTAATAGTCACTCAGGACTGGCATCCCGCAAATCACTGCTCTTTTAAGGAACAGGGCGGACCGTGGCCCGCACACTGTGTTGAGAACACCAAAGGAGCAGAGCTTTATCCCGCGATCGCGGAAGCCGCAAAGAAAGTGCATGCTCAGATTTTTAAAAAGGGCACCGATCCAAAGAAGGAAGAGTACGGCGCGGACATCAAGGGACTTTTTATCGATTCGAGAGATGATATCAGGGTGGTCGGCATTGCGCTTGATTACTGCGTAAAAGAGACCGCAAAGATGTTAAAGAAAAACTATCCCGGAGCGCATGTCACCATCGTTACGGGACTTACCGCGGCCATTAAAGGCTTTGATGCCGATGACAGGACCGAACTGTTAAGGCTTGCCGTAAAGACAAAGAACACGGCTGAAAACATCATTACGATCAGAAATGCCGAGGAAAAGGACATACCGCGCATCGGCGAGCTTCTCGCACAGGTTTGCGAGGTTCACCACGAAGGCCGTCCCGATATGTTCGACCTTGGAAGAAAATATACCGATGACGAGCTGAAAGATCTCATCTCGGACGGAAAGAAACGCATACTTGTGGCTGCCGACGACAACGACGAGACTCTCGGCTATGCCATCTGCGAGTTAAAGCATTTAAACAAGTCAAACTACAGACCCGACATAAAGACTCTTTATGTCGATGATCTTTGCATAGATGAAAAACACAGAGGCCGTCATATCGGAAAACGCCTTATGGATGCTGTGACCGCACTCGCAAAGAAAGAAGGGTGCCACAACATTGAACTCAATGTATGGGCCTGCAACAACGGTGCCATGAAGTTCTATGACAAATACGGGATGAAGGTCCAGTGTCAGAAGATGGAGACCATCCTCTGATATTGTGGACCATGTACGCGGCAAGGGAAGGAAGGCCTATGCGAAAACACACCTATACTGACCCCTGGGACGAACTTGAAGCACGTGCAAATAAATATTCCGCGCAGGCACTGATCGCGATGGTCGGAGTGGTCATCATCGTATGGCTCCTTACACTCGGCGGTTTCTTTATCATCGACAAAACGATGATGACGCGTGTTGCCCTGTTTTCGACGGCAGGCTTCCTGTCTCTTCTTGCTGTGCTGATCATTGTGGATAATTCCGCGAGGTGGCTTAAATATGTCGTGCTCTCCGTTATCTGCATCCTTTGCGGCGCCATAGTTTCATCGCTTTCTTTCCACGCTGTTCTTATCTATGTGATCCCTCTCATCATAGCCGCCCAGTATACCAGAAAACACGTGATCTGGGTGACTTATGCGGTGAACGTCGTTTCCGTTGCCGTGAGCTCGCTTATTGCTTTTTATTACGGATTCTGCGATCTGAACATCTTTTTCGTCAGCATGTCGGATTTTGAGCATTTTATGGCTGTTGCCGAAAACGGATTTGCGGGGCTTGAGCTGAACAGCGATCCCACATTTATCATACTTGTCTATGCTACGATCCCCAGAGCGCTCATTCTTGCGCTGCTTTCATACATTTTGAGCCGCATCACCGAAAAAGGCCGCGCGGAAGCCGCGCAGATGGCACGTACCAAGATCATCAGCGAGACTGATTTCGTGACCGGAGTTTACAACAAAAACAAATACACCGAGATGATACGTGACTACTATCCCAGAGTGGACAGTGTGGGAGCGGTCTATCTTGATGTCAACAATCTTAAAGAGATAAATGACAGCAAGGGCCACGACTATGGCGACAAGCTCATCACGATGCTCGCATCGGCAATGCTTGCGGAGGCTGACGATCTGCGAAAGGTCTACCGCCTGGGAGGCGACGAATTCCTCGCGCTCATAGAGACACCCATCAAGGGCGAAGAAGAAAATTATGTGCAGGAAGTTATGAAAAAACTGGCGGATGAAGAGGAAAAAGAAGGCCTCAACGTGTCTGTCGCGTGGGGCACGGCCAGAGGAAACGGCCGCGACATAGAAACGATAGTCCGTGAAGCTGACGCTGCCATGTATACCTGCAAGAGGAACATGAAAAAATAAGGCTCAAAAAAATCTTGACATGCCGGCAAAATAGGAATAAAAATATGTCGTCACTTTTTTCACTAATCATCATGAGGAGGCTTGTATGACGATCAGGATAGGAATACTCGGATACGGAAACATCGGAAAAGGCATAGAATGGGCAGTAACAAACGCTCCCGATATGGAGCTTGTATGCGTTTTTACGAGACGTGACCCGCAAAGCGTTAAGACAAAAAGCGGCGTCAGCGTAGTAAATGTGAATGATATAGAAAAGTATAAGGACAAAATAGATGTTCTCATGCTCTGCGGCGGATCGGCAACCGATCTTCCCGAGCAGACGCCGAAATATGCAAAGCTTTTCAACGTTGTTGACAGTTTTGACACTCATGCAAGAGTTCCGGAACACTTTGCGAATGTTGACAAAGCCGCAAAAGAAAGCGGTCATGTCGCTGTGATCTCGGTGGGCTGGGATCCCGGCATGTTTTCACTCAATCGTCTTTATGCAAATGCCATCCTTCCGAACGGCAAGGATTATACGTTCTGGGGAAAAGGAGTGAGCCAGGGGCATTCGGATGCCATCAGACGCATCGAAGGAGTTCAGGATGCGAGACAGTACACATGTCCTGTTCCCGAGGCGGTTGAGGCTGTGAGACGCGGAGAAAATCCCGATCTCACCGTTAGACAGAAACATACAAGGGAATGCTATGTGGTGCTTAAAGAGGGCGCCGATGCCGCAAAGGTCGAAAACGAGATAAAGACCATGCCCAACTATTTTGCGGACTATGATACAACGGTTCATTTCATTTCCCAGGAAGAACTCAATGAAAAGCATGCCGGCATCCCTCACGGCGGAATGGTCATCCGCACCGGATGCACCGGCTGGAACGGAGAGAACAAGCACAAGATCGAGTATGATCTCACGCTGGATTCAAATCCCGAATTCACTTCCTGTGTGCTCGCTGCATATGCAAGAGCGGCCGCAAGGCTCGCATCCGAGGGCGCATCGGGCTGCAAGACGGTGTTTGACATCGCGCCCGCATACCTTTCCGACAAGAGCGGAGAAGAGCTCAGACGCACAATGCTGTAACGCATGCGTCGTATTTTGATGATAATAACACAGCCCGTCGGTCATGAGGCCGGCGGGCTGTTTACGTAGTGCGCCGGGCGGCGCACGTTTACTTTTCTTTGCACTTTTCTTTTAAGAAACATTTATCGCACTTGGGATTCCTCGCGGTGCAGATCGTGCGCCCGAAGGTGATGATATGCAGGTTCCACAGGATCCAGTGGTCCTTCGGAAGGGCTTTCATGAGGTCATATTCTATTTGTTCGGGATCTTCGCTCTTTGTAAGCCCAAGGCGCTTTGTTATGCGTTTTACATGCGTGTCCACAACGACGCTTGGGATGTTGTAGACATTTCCGCGGATGACATTTGCCGTCTTTCTTCCGACTCCCGGGAGCGCGGTGAGTTCCTCTAATGTCGACGGCACTTCTCCGTTATGGCGTTCTGCAAGGAGCTTTGCTGTAGCGATGAGATTTTTTGCCTTTGCGTGGAAAAAACCAAGCTCATGTATCTCGCTTTCAAGCTCGGAAAGGTCTGCTTTTGCCAGCGCGTAAGGGTCGGGATAGTGGACGAACAGGTGCTTTGTGACAAGGTTCACACGGGCATCCGTGCATTGCGCGGCAAGTATTGTTGCGACCAGCAGTTCATATGCATTTTTGTATTCAAGGAAGGAATAAGGTTCTGTGCCGTATTCCCGATCGAGGATCTCGAGTATTTCTTTTGTGTTCTTTGAAACAGCCATATATGCTACATTCTCTTTTCGAAATTACCGCGGACTCGGACGTTTTCGTTGATGATTATAAATGCCTTGGGATCGAATTCGTGGATGCGCTCTATGAAATCATGCTCTTCGTATTTGTTTACACAGGATACGAGGATGTGAGTCTCTTCGTCGGTGTATGCGCCTGCGCCCACCCATTCGGTGACACCGCGGCGTACGCCTCGTATCAGAGCTTTGTCCATGCCTTCTTTTTTGGTAAAGATCATGATCTCGGCGGTGATGTTCTGGTAGTGTATGCGGTCAACGGCCAGAGCCGACACGATCGCCACGATCACTGTGTAGATAACAGTCTCGACATTGAACAGGAAGAGCAGGAAAATGTAAAGCGTGAGGTTTACCGCGATCGAGACCTTGCCTACGGAAACATCCGGCTTTTTCTGTGCCATCCATACCCCGAGGATATCAATGCCGCCGCCGCAGCCTCCCGCAAGAAGGAGAAGTCCAGTGCCCGAGCCTGTGAATATACCGCCCACGATGGAGCAGGTGAGGATATTGTCGAGGATCGGAGTGCCGAGTGTGGGTAAAAGGTAACCGAAAAGCGCGATGCTTCCCGTGCCGAGCAGCGTCCTTAAGAAGAAGCGCCGGTTAACCCCCTTATATGCAAGGACGAAAAGAGGGATGTTCAAGGCTATGTACAGGAGGGCATACAGGTTCGTCGTGCGTCCCATCGCTTTTTCGATAAAGTGTGTGATGAGCTGCGAATAACCGATCACGCCGCCGTTGTAGAGACCGAGAGGACGAACAAAAATGTTTGCGCCGAAGGAATAGATAAAACCTCCGAGCACACACAGAAAATCCTTAAATACAGGGCTGTCGACTACTTTGTTCCTTGCCGCCGCTATACCTTTTTTCATCAATATTCCTCCGTCTTTTCCAAAAGGATGTCATCAAGGTCTCTGAGCAGTTTGGCTTTTGTCAAAGAGTTCAATTGCTCGGCGATCAGACGTATTTCTTTTATTTTTTCGGCGTTGCCTTCGTCTTTGTACAGCTTTGCGAGAAGCGTGTAGTTTGCGCTCACATCGGTATTTACCGACATTCCGAATTCGAGGATCTCTTTTGCTTTTTCGGTGAGTCCCGCATCAATCAGCTGCTTTGCATATTTTACTATCAGCCTCACGAGCTTTAAGTAGTTGTTGTCATATTCCGACAGCGCGTCGATGTTTGCCGCGCCGTAGGTGAGCTTCAGGTCTGTGTTGGTGATGCCCGTGAAGTTCACTATCTTTTTGTCCTGCAATGCCGCTATCTGTTTCTCAGTTTCGGCAATTTCTTCCGAAAGCAATCCCGAAGGACTTGATAAACACGGTGGTATTGTGATAAAATCAAGATTTGAAATATCCTTTCTGCGCGTGGTGTTGGCCTTTTGCTCTTTTTCTATGAAGGCCCTCTCTTCGGCTTCGGCGTCGCGCTGGTTCCTTTTTGATACGATATTTATGAGGAACACAAGGATCATCGATACTATCAAAAATACGGGTAAATGCATATATAACCTCGGTTTTGAAAGGAGTTGCATTATATGAACAGGAAACAGAGAAAGCTGGTATCAGGAATAATAGTGGTGATCCTGGTACTTTGCATGGTCATCCCTTTTCTCGCAAATCTTCTGTAAGTTTTCACCATCATTTTATGAAAACGGAAGGGGTTTGTCAATTATGACAGGGGGAAAACTTTTTGAAAGCGCACTTAAAAGGTGCCTTTTGAACGAGATAAATAAAACGGGCAAAAATCCGAAGGCGCTTGTCGGCGGAGACGCCGGAAAATGCTGTGAGACGCTGACTTCCGTTGCTTCTGTAACGGGAAACGAGGCCGGTGTCGCCGCACTTTCCGTATACCGTGCAGTAAACTCCCTGGCCGCCGCCGGGGCAAAGGCGGAAGGCATCACCCTTTCCTTGTCGATACCAAAAGGTTTCGGTGAAGACAGGATAAGGGATTTTGTGAGGGAACTCATCGGGGCGTGTGAAAAAGCGGACGTCCGGATCCTTGACGGAAATGCCGTTGTTACGGAGAATGAGAGCCTTACGTCAGTCGTAACGGCGATCGGAAAAGATTGCGCCGCGCTTGTTCCTCTTGACGAGAACCGTGACAAAGTGATCCTTATGATCGGAAACACGGGCACCGCAGGAGCCGCAATGATAGCCGGATCTCACAGGGAGGCGCTTATGACGAGGCTTCCGGAAGGGTTTGTCGATAAGGCCGCGGCGATGTTTGACGATGCGCTTTGTGCGGAAAAAGCGCTCAGTCTTTCAAAAGACCTTGGCGGGCGTGCGATCATGCATGATGTGGAGGACGGCGGTCTTTTCGGGGCAGTCTGGGAACTGTGTGAACGTGAGAACATCGGCTGCGAACTGGAGATCGGATGCATCCCGATAAAACAGGGGACTATCGAAGTGAGCGAGTTTTTTGACATAAATCCTTACATTCTGCGGGGCGACGGCGCGATGCTGGTGATCGCGGAGGATACGCCGGAAGCGCGGGCCGCGGGACATATGATCGGGCGCGTAATTTCCGGAAAAGAGCGCGTGGTAGTGCTCGGCAGCGAAAGAAGGTTCCTTGAACCAAACAGAAACGATGATTATTTCAACTTGAGAGGTTAGCAAAATGAGAGAGAAGATATTGCATGCAATAGCAAAAAATTCAAAGATCTCGGCAAAGGATCTTGCCATGATGCTCGGCTCCACCGAGGAAGAGATAAAAAAAGAGATACAGGCGATGGAGGACGAGCACATAATCTGCGGCTATCCCACGCTGATCAACTGGGATTTTGACGAAAAGGAAAGGGTGACCGCGATCATAGAGGTAAAGGTCACTCCGCAGAGAGGCCGCGGTTTTGACAAGATAGCGGAGAGGATATACCGTTTTGATGAAGTAAGCGCGGTTTATCTTGTTTCGGGAGGTTTTGACCTTGCCATCATCGTTGAGGGAAGATCGATGCGGGAGATCGCGGGCTTTGTTTCGGACAAGCTTGCGCCCCTTGAAGCGGTGCTTTCCACTTCGACAAATTTCATTCTTAAAAAATATAAGGAGAACGGAATGCCTCTCGTGGGAGAGGTAAGGGACGACGAGCGTGAGCTCATCACACCCTGATTTCCGCGCATAACATGAGAGATCCGCTGAATTCCAAAGTGAGGGCAATAAAGCCTTCAGGCATAAGAAAATTTTTTGATATCGTAAAAGAGATAGACGGTGCGATCTCGCTCGGCGTGGGCGAGCCTGATTTTGATACTCCCTGGCATATCAGGGAGGAGGGCATCTACGCGCTTGAGAGAGGGAAGACGTTTTACACATCAAACGCAGGACTTTTGGAGCTTCGCGAAGAGATAGCAAAATATCTTGAGAGGCGCCAGGGGCTGTCCTATGACTTTAAAAACGAGATACTTGTTACCATAGGCGGCAGTGAAGCCATAGACGCGGCACTGCGCGCAATGCTCGACGCAGGGGACGAGGTGCTGATCCCCGAGCCTTGCTATGTTTCTTACGTACCTTGCGTCACGCTTGCGGACGGTGTTCCCGTGACCATCGATCTCAAGGAAGAAAATTCCTTTAAGCTTACGCGCGAGGAGCTTCTCGGCGCGATCACGGATAAGACAAAGATACTCATCATGCCTTTTCCGAACAATCCGACGGGCGGCATAATGACCCGTGAGGACTTGGAAGCTATCGCTGATGTGATCATAGAAAAGGATCTGTTTGTGATATCCGACGAGATCTATTCCGAGCTCACCTACGGAAGGGATCACGTTTCCATTGCGTCGCTTCCCGGGATGAAGGAAAGGACCATCGTGATCAACGGTTTTTCCAAATCCTACGCGATGACGGGCTGGAGACTCGGCTATGCCTGCGGACCCGAGGCAATCTTAAAGCAGATGACAAAGATACATCAGTTTGCGATCATGTGCGCTCCCACGACCAGCCAGTGCGCAGCGATAGAGGCGTTGAGGAATGGGGATGAAGATGTTCTACGCATGAGAGAGGCGTATGACGAGAGAAGAAGATACCTTGTTACACGTCTGAATGAGATGGGATTTCACACGTTTGAGCCGGAAGGCGCATTTTACGTTTTTCCGTCCATCAAGCATACAGGAATGACGTCCGATGAGTTTGCGACTGCGCTCCTTAAGGAGGAAAAGGTCGCTGTTGTGCCGGGGACGGCATTTGGTGACTGTGGCGAAGGGTTTTTAAGGATATCCTATGCTTACTCCATAGAAAACCTGAAGACAGCGCTCGACAGGATCGAGAGGTTTATGAAGAATCATGAATATAGTGCTTCTTGAGCCGGAGATCCCCGCAAACACGGGGAACATCGGAAGGACCTGCGTTGCGACAGGGACGACTCTGCATCTGATAAAACCGCTGGGCTTTGACATTTCGGAAAAGGCGGTGCGGC
This sequence comes from Lachnospiraceae bacterium, assembly GCA_016283775.1. GTDB lineage: Bacteria > Bacillota > Clostridia > Lachnospirales > Lachnospiraceae > RGIG3528. The sequence continues at coordinate 14,321 of JAEENL010000001.1, forward strand.
GCGCAGGGATGGATTACTGGCGCGATCTTGATCTTTATGTATACGAAAATTTTGAAGAATTCCTCGAGGAAAACGGTTTCCCGAGGATATACATGGCAACCACAAAGGGGCAGAAGCTTTACACCGAAGTGAGCTTTTCGCCCGATGATTTTATTATGTTCGGCAAGGAAAGCGCGGGAATTCCCGAGGAGATCCTCATGACCGACAAGGAGAGGTGCATAAGGATCCCGATGAACGGTGAGACCAGGTCACTGAACCTTTCAAATTCCGTTGCGATAGTGCTGTATGAAGCGCTGAGGCAGCAGGATTTCAGCGGCATGAATCTGTGCGGGGAATTGCACCGCCACAAATGGGCCGACGTGGAATAAGAGGTATGAACGAAAAAGCGCTAAAGGTACTTGAATACAACAAAATAATAAATATGCTTGCAGGCTTTGCAGGCTCTGCGATGGGAAAAAAGCTCTGTGAAGATCTGCTCCCCATGACCGAGCTTGAAAAAGTCAGGACAGCCCAGAAAGAGACTGCCGATGCGATGCAGCGGATCTACAAAAGCGGAAGCCTTTCATTTAACGGCGTTCCGGATATCAGAGGAGACATTAAGCTGCTTGAGGTGGGTTCGTCGCTTCTTGCTTCCGAACTGTTAAAGATCAGTTCGGTGCTTACCGCAACGCTTCGCGTAAAGACCTACGGAGGGACCGTCCAGGAGGGAGAGGAAGGGGATTCCCTGACAGCGCGTTTTGAGGGGCTTGAGCCCGTTTCTCAGTTGAACAATGAGATAAGACGCTGCATCCTTTCCGAGGAGGAGATCGCGGACGATGCGAGTCCGGAGCTTTCCAGGATCCGCAGACAGATACATCTGACGAACGACAAGATAAGAGAGCAGCTCAACAAGATCGTTAACAGCAAGGAAGCCAAGGACAGGCTTCAGGATAACATCATCACCATGAGGAACGGCAGATACTGCCTTCCCGTAAAAAGCGAATACAAAACAAGCTTTGACGGCATGATCCATGACCAGTCGGCAAAGGGCTCAACCATCTTCATCGAGCCCGCGGTCGTGGTAAAACTGAACAACGACCTTGCCGAGCTTTCGCTTAAAGAAGCAAAAGAGATAGAAAAGATACTCGCGGAGCTTTCCGCATTTGCGGGGCAGTACACCGAAGCGCTTGACTATGACATCAGGACCCTGACGGAACTTGATTTCATTTTTGCAAAGGGAAGTCTTGCAAAATCCATGAGGGCGTGTGAGCCTGAATTTAACCAGAACGGATATGTCAGCATAAGAAAAGGCAGGCACCCTCTGATCGACAAG
>JAEENL010000169.1 GCA_016283775.1 Lachnospiraceae bacterium
CCTTGAATATTGCAGAATCTGTGCGGTGGTCGGCTCTGAACGCCGACCTTGATGTACGCGGATTATAACATGAAACATCACTTCAGTAAATGAAAAACAAGGCCTCAACGTGTAGAAAATCGGGGCCTTTTTTTGTGCAGGTTGCACAAAAAACAGGGGGTTTGAAAAAAGGAAATTCCGGGAATCCATATAAACAGAGGCACCTGCTGAAACAATGGGAAGCAATTTTATCTGTTTTTTAACACAAATCACAAAATAACAATAATCACAATGCGAATCATGCTTCTTTATAAAAATTTAACTACACCCATCCGGCTTTCTGTGATATATTAAACATATGCTCAACCTTGAAAAACCGCATATTTCTGCGAAAAACTTACATAACTCTAAAAATTGTAAAGCATTCTTGCACAATTGAAATAAAGCTGAACAAACAAGAAAAACATTGTTAAAATTGCATTAAGAAACAGTAACTTAATTATAAACATATATTTTACCACGGGAGAACGAGACGCATGGCTGTGATAAGACAGAAAAAAAGACTTGGAGACATCCTTATTGCCGCAAGAGTCATAAACGAGGACCAGCTGCAGAGAGCCCTCGAAGAGCAAAAGACCACTCACGCAAGGCTCGGTGCCACGCTCATACAGATGGGCGTGATCACGGAGGAACAGATAAGAGATGCACTTCACAGCCAGATGGGCGTTGAGATCGTAGACCTTTCCGGTATCAAGATCCCGTCCGACGTGGTATCCCGCATAAAAGAGAGCGGAAACCTGAAAAAGCATGTGATGATGCCTTATGCGTTCGATAAATACGATCCGCAGACGCTGATGGTCGCAATGGCCGACCCCATGGATCTGAACGCCATCGACGACATCTACATGATGACGGGCTTCCAGGTGCATCCCGCACTTTCGACACCCACCGATATCATGGCCGCCATCGACAGATATTACGGATCGGTCGAAACACAGGCAGCGGCCGACATGTACGCCAAAGAGCGTGAGGAAGAACTTGGCACCGCAGGTGAAGAAGAGAGCGACGCAAACGTAGAAAACGCGCCCATCGTACGACTCGTAAAGAGCGTCATCGAGCAGGCAGTCAGAAGAAGAGCCAGCGACATCCACATTGAGCCCACAGTGAGCCGCATACGCGTGCGTTACCGCGTGGACGGCGTGCTGCAGGACAACGACACGTCCTATCCACTGTCCACACTCCCTGCGATCATCACACGTATCAAGATCATCGGCGGCATGGACATTTCCGAAAAGCGTAAGCCTCAGGACGGCCGTATCACACAGGTGGTCGACCGTGTGGAATATGACATCCGTGTATCCGTACTTCCCACGGTGTTCGGTGAAAAAGTCGTAATGCGACTCACCGCCAAGATGAACCTCACAAGAGAAAAGAAACAGCTCGGCTTCAGCGATGAAGAGCTTAAGCGCTTTGACAATATATTTGCAAACCCGAATGGCATCATCCTTGTAACGGGCCCCACAGGTTCCGGAAAATCGACAACGCTCTACACCGCGCTTTCCGAACTAAACACAGAAGACGTGAACATCATCACCGTTGAGGATCCTGTCGAAGCAAACATCGACGGCATTAACCAGGTACAGGTAAATCCTAAGGCCGACCTCACATTCGCATCGGCGCTCCGCTCCATTCTCCGTCAGGACCCCGACATCATCATGATCGGTGAGATCCGAGACAAAGAGACCGCGAGCATCGCCGTAACGGCATCCATCACAGGTCACCTTGTCGTGAGCACGCTCCATACGAATTCCGCGGCGGCAAGTCTTACAAGACTTGAAAACATGGGCATCGAGAGCTACCTCCTTGCGGATTCCACAGTCGGCGTCATCGCACAGAGACTTGCGAGAAAACTCTGCACCTGCAAAAAGAGAAAGCTCGCGGACGCAAGAGAAAAGAAACTCCTCGGAGTTCCCGAAGACCAGGAACTTGTGATCTATGAGCCCGGACACTGCAACGTCTGCAATGAGACAGGATATCTCGGACGTATCGGCGTTTACGAGATAATGCCAATTTCAAACAGGATAAGGTCCATCATCGTAAACCACGGTTCGACCGATGACATAGAAAAAACAGCGATAGAAGAAGGCATGAGCACGCTCCGCATGAGCTGTGCGAGACTTGTAAAAGAAGGAGTGACGAGCATCGCGGAAATGAGACGCATTGTTTACTCCAACGAAGACGAGGTTGAATAAGACAGGAGAAGGGACATGAATTCCGAGATTGATGATCTGCTCATAAAAGCAGGAGAACGTCACGCATCCGACCTTCACATCACGGTCGGAGTGCCGCCAAAGGTAAGAATCTACGGTGACCTCAAAAATATCGACAACACACTTCCCGTGCTAAAGCCCGATGATGTGAGCCGCCTTGTCCTCTCGGTGGTGCCCGAAAAGCTCCGTGCCGAATTTGAAAGAGAAGGCGAAGTCGATTTTTCCTATTCCATCCCCAGAGTGGGACGCTACAGAGTGAACGCTTACAACCAGCGCGGTAGCATGGCCTGCACTGTAAGACTCATAAGCGAAGAGATACCCACACCGCAGAGCCTCGGCGTTCCCCAGTCCGTAGTGGACCTCATCCATAAAAAAAGAGGCCTCGTGATCGTGACCGGCCCCACAGGCTCAGGAAAATCGACCACACTCGCAAGCCTCATCCAGATGATAAACCAACAGTATGAATACAACATCATCACGCTTGAGGACCCCATAGAGTACCTCCACAAGCACAACAAGTGCATCGTGAACCAGCGCGAGATAGGAACTGATACACACAGTTACTCAAAAGCACTGAGAGCGGCGCTCCGTGAAGACCCCGACGTTATCCTTGTCGGCGAGATGCGTGACCTTGATACCATTTCCATTGCGATCACCGCGGCGGAGACCGGACACCTGGTATTCTCCACACTTCACACGATAGGAGCGGCCTGCACCATCGACCGTATCATCGATGTGTTCCCGCCTTACCAGCAAAACCAGATAAGATCGCAGCTTGCGCTGGTCCTGGAAGGCGTCATATCGCAGCAGCTCATCCCCATGACACAGGGAAGGGGCAGAAAAGCGGCATTTGAGGTGATGCTCGGAACGCCGGCGATAAGGAACCTCATCAGAGAAGGAAAAACACACATGATCACCGGCATTATCCAGACCAGCAAAAAGCAGGGCATGAAGACAATGGACGATGCGATCTACGAACTTTTCATAAACCGCCTGATAGACAAAGACCAGGCACTGGGCTATGCGCAGGATGTATCCGCGCTGTCGGCAAAAATGTTTTTGCAGTAACTTTTAGCAGAGCCACGGGGTTCGCCGTGGCAGGGCCACGGAGGGAATATGGATTTTTCTTACACCGCCATCAACAAAGACGGGAAACAGGTCAAAGGCAGTATAAAAGCAAATAGCGACGTCGAAGCAAGGACGCAGCTGAAAAAGGATGGGCTGAAGCCAATCACGGTCAAAGCGCAGAGTGTTTTCACAAAGGACATCGATCTTGGTATCGAGACCAAAGTAAAAACGAGAGACCTCGCGGTTTTCTGCAGACAGTTTACGAGTATCCTCAGCGCAGGCGTTACGGTTGTGGACGGACTTCGAATGCTGGCCGAGCAGACGGAAAACAAAACCTTGAAAAAGGCTTTGAATCTTACGAGAGAATCCGTACAGCAGGGCCTGTCACTCTCGGAATCGATGAAGAGGAGCCCCAAGGTATTTGACGAGATGTTCGTGAATATGATAGACGCGGGCGAGCAGTCGGGTTCACTTGAGATCTCCATAGACAGAATGGGGAAACAGCTCGAAAAGAGCGCAAAGCTTAAAAGCATGGTAAAGAGCGCCATGATCTATCCCATTGCGGTGCTGGTCATTGCATTTGTGGTAGTAATGGTGATGTCCATCTTAGTCATTCCCAAGTTTGCGGAAATGTTTGAGAGCATGGGGACCGATCTTCCCTTTGCAACCCAGGCGGTGGTAAATTTCTCGGGATTTATCATGAGAAAATGGTGGCTGCTTATCATCATTATTGTCGGTGTCATCGTGCTGCTGAAGCTGTTTGGGACGACTATCACGGGTAAAAAGGTCTATGGAAAGATAGCGATAAAAGCTCCTATCTTCGGAGACCTGAATCTCAAAAGCAATTCGGCAAGCTTTGCAAGAACGATGTCGACGCTTGTGAGCTCCGGCATGAATATCACGACCGCCATCGAGATCACGGGAAAAGCTATGAACAATATCCTGTACAAGCTGGCGCTTCAAAAGGCCAAGAGCGAAGTGGAACAGGGAATGCCGCTTTCGGTGCCGATAAGGCAGGCGGATGAGATATTCCCGCCCATGGTCCACAACATGCTTGCCATTGGTGAAGAGACAGGTAATGTGGAACACATGCTGGACAAGGTCGCCGATTATTACGAAGAGGAGACCGAAGCCAAGACCAAGAATCTTGCCGAACTCATCCAGCCCATAATGATAGTGGTACTGGGCGGCATCATCGGATTCATGGTACTTGCGATGTATTCACCGATGATCGGAATGTACCAGAATATCAACAATATATGATCAAAACGGATTTTTCTCCCTGCGGAAGCGTGGGAACTTCCACATGGAGCAAAAGATAAATAAAACAATAACATTTCTCAAAGGAGCACAATTATGAAAAAAAATACTAAGAAGAACAACAAAGGCTTTTCACTTGTAGAACTTATCGTAGTAGTACTTATCATGGCAATCATCGCTGTAGCTCTTGCGCCTCAGGTAATGAAGTGGGTTAACAATGCTAGAATTGCAACAGACAGGCAGACGGTGGATTCTGTTAAGGCAAACATTCAGTTGGCTTTGGCTGATGAAAAGGCTTTTTCTGAAACAAAGGGAAAAAAGATAACTGTAACGCTTAAGAAGTCACCTGCTAACGCTACATTGGCTATTCAAGACGTTACAGATGTAGATGGTTCATCTTTTGGGAAACAGTTTTACGAAATTTGTGGTTCTAAAGAAGGATTCGAAAAGACTTATGCTAAGACATATGCATCCGGTAAAAGTGCTATAACAATTGAATACAAAGATGGAGCATTTACTGTTGATGGACTTGATACGTCTGCTGACCTTGACTAATCCACACATCACATGCCCAATTTACTCTACATCTTAATATTCGTCTGTGGCATAGTCCTAGGGAGATTTCTGAACGGAGTTATTCTACGTGTTCCTGAAGGAGAGAGTCTGATGCCGAAAGGATCAACTGGTACAAGAG
>JAEENL010000170.1 GCA_016283775.1 Lachnospiraceae bacterium
TTCTGCGGATCAGCGCATTTTCCTGGTCTTTCCTTGTAAACTCCGGAGTCACGGCGCACTTTGCGGATGACATTGGAAGATCGTACCTTAAACCTACAGGCGAAAGCCTGTCCTCAAGGTTCCAGTCGTCGGCAAACACAGCAAATTCAAGTATCACGGCAGGTGAATTTTTGCCCTTAAGTATGTGACGAACGAGCGATTCATAGCATACGCCTTTTGTCTCGTCGTCCGCATCGTTTACGGCAAACTCGATTACCACGATATCCGGCTCGACTTCTCCGTTTTCACGCACATCGCGGTCATAGCGGAGTATTCCGAGCTCCGAAGGTGTACCGCCGATGCCCGCTTTTATGTACGAAACATTGGTAAAAGGCTTTACTCCCGCAAGATCGCAAAACTTTAAGTAAGTAAGATATGCGTAGCATTTCTCGTTTATCGGGACCGCGCCTGCGCCCTGTGTTATGGATCCTCCTATAAATGCAACGGCGACCTGCTTTCCGTCTTTTGCGTCACGTAACGCCTTTGCGATCCTTTCGGTGTTTCCGTAATTTGTGACGGATCTTGCGATCATGGCCTTAAAGTCGGGAGAAGTGGTATCCACTATCCTGTCGGGGAGCGCCTCAGGCACTTCAAACTCAGGATAAGTGTAGAGCTTTACGGTTACATCCGCGAGCACGTCGGGAGTGTCAAATTCAAATCTGATCTGCCCCACAACGTTGTCGTCACCCGACCATTCGACTTCCGAAAGATCGATATATTCCTCCGCGCCGCTTAAGTGTATCTCTTTTCTGATCGTAGTTCCCGAAACATAGGGATCTTGTTTTCCGTAAAACTGCAGGCAGAAAACGGCTGTCTCAGGCTTTCCTTTGCTGTCCGGAGCATTCTCCGCGTTTATTCCGATGCCCTTTATAAAGCTCTTAAAACCTTCCGCAGTGGTGAGAAGCTTAAGTTCGTTCTCATCGGTGATGTTTCCCGTGATCTTTGCGGCATTTGCGATCCTTCCGTCCATATAAAGGAACTGCACATACTTTCCGTCGGGCTGTTTCATCCCGCATACGGATTTGTGCTTCATGAGATAAAAGAATTTTCCTTTTGCGACGGCATCAGTCGGCGTCTTTCGTTCCATAGACCATGATCCTTTCTATGATCACTCCGGCTTCCAAAGCAGCGATGCAGAGCCTGTTCACGCCCTTCACCGCATTTATTGAAAACTCCGTTCTTCTTTCGTTTGCTATCACATCTCTGCACCAGCGGGGATCTGAATTTTCACCGGCTTTAAAATCCGACGGTACAAGATTCAGGATCTCGGGTATATCGTCATTTGACGAAACAAAAACATTCAGCGCGCCGCCGAATTTAAGCGGATTTGTGGGAGCCGTAACGAGCACTGCTTTAAGCTCGCCTTCCGTATCCGACTCAAATTCCCAGACTGCTTTTGATGCTTCCTCAAACGAGCCGTAATCATCAGGCATTCCAAGCACTTTAAGGCCTTCATCATACTTACCGTACCCGTTAAGGAGCATAAAGCTTCCCTGCTTTCCGGGCAGGATCTCCGCGGCTTCCGAAGGCGTAAGCGTTATGCAGCCGGGTTCCTTGTAACCACGGATGTCACCGAATTCACGTCTCGATGACAGCATGAACTTTGCTTCAAAGCCTTTTGTCTCTATCTCAACGGTCGTGCCGTCTTTTCCTTTGACACGGTAAATGTGGTCCTCACCGTCACGGGCTTTTTCGTCTATCCTGTAGATATCCGTAAAGCGAGTCTTTGCTTTAAGTTCGCCCTCTATCTCATATTCGATCTCGCCCGTACCGCTGTTTGAGATCTCTATGTAGGTTTGAGACCTGTTTACGGTAAGCCTCATGGGGCGTCCGTAGCATTTTACGTAAACACGTGCTTCGTCTGCTTTGGAAACCTTCAGTGAAGGCTTTTTCACAGGGGTGAAATGAGAAACTATCGGGTATCTGTGATCGTCATCGTTCCATGTGGTAAAGCCCACATGCTCCTCAAGCTGCATTCCGTGCCATTTTCCCGAAAGGAACCTGTCAAACTCGTCAGCGAGCTCGCCGTCCCTTTTTATCCTGTTTTCGGCAAAGACCGCAAATTCGCACGCTTCGCTCTTTCCCTGTTTTGCAAGGAACGTCCCCTTGTCGGAATAAAGCCACATGAGGTATAGATTTGTCGAAGCAAGGAGCGGATACAGGATCATGCTGTAAAACGCTGTCCTGCTCTCAGGTGAAAGCAGGTCGTTCAGGGCTTTCCCGCGTGTCTCAAGCTCTTCGGCAGTATTTATCATGCGGTCAAGTTCAAAATCCTTCAAAGGATCGAAAACTCCCGCATGCACGCGTTCAGGGCGGATCCTCGCGTTCAGGCGGTACGCATCGGTGAGGAGCGCGCAGAGTCTTTTAATGTTTTCATCATTTTCCGCGGGGAATGCCTCACGCATGAACATTTCAGTGAACTCCGTCGGACTGTCGAGTTTGCCGGAGCCCCATTTTTCAAAATCGTAGGCAAGCTGGAGGAAGTAGTAAAGCGGGATCTCGTTGAACTTGATATCTCCCACGTTTACGATCCAGATCTGATCGATACCTGACTCGTAAGCTTCGGTCATCTCCTCCCACACTTCGTTAAGAGTCGTGGAATTTACCCATTCAAAAGAGACCGGACCGCCGTGATAGTCCAGATGGTAATACATTCCGTAGCCGCCCTTGTGAGAGCGCATCCTCTTTGTGGGAAGGCCTCTCATGTGGCCTTGGTTGTCCTCGCAGAGCATAAGGATGACATCATCAAGCGCCTCCCATCCCATGAGGCCCGGAGTGTCCTTGTCTCCATAAAAATACTGCTCCACTTCCTTGTAGACCGCAAGTGTCTGAGGAAGCGTCACGCCTGTTTCCTTAATCAGCTTCTGCTGCGCAAGGATTATGCGTTTCA
>JAEENL010000171.1 GCA_016283775.1 Lachnospiraceae bacterium
TATCTCAGCATCGCGTCCGCGCTCTGGATGATGCCCTTGTCCTTACACATCTGGCAGATCCTTGTCGCGCTGGTGCCGGGGCTAACGACTATAGTTGCGCGCACCACACCATCGGGTGCTTTTGTAGGATCAGGAGCCTTTGTGGGCTCGGGCGCCTTCGTAGGTGCCACGGTGAGTGTCGGCGTAAACGTAGGCGTGGGTGTAAATGTCGGCGTTACGGTAGGTGTCGGCGTATCAGTCGGTGCAGGAGTAGGCTCAGGTGTCACATCGGCAGCTGAAGTCAATGTCGCTGCAGGTGTCGGCGTAAATGTTCCCGTCGGCGCCTTTGACGGAGTCGCGGCAGGTGCTCCGGTGTTTTCAGGAGTTCCTGTCATATCCGGCGTGCCGGTAGTCTGCGCTCCGGGCGTGAGCTTGTTCTTTAGCTCGTCCATATCGATATAGGTCGTGGGAACGAGGTTCACGTCGCTTTTAAGTACATATCCCAGTTCCTCAGCTCTTGCGCAGATCTCCGCATCGGACATCCCTTTATTTTTTGTTATGTTCGCTTTTATCGCGAGAACAGAAGCCGTGATCAGTATCCCGAACCCCAGTCCTCTCATGTAATATTTCTTTTTGTCGTTCAAAACTGTCCCTCTTTACCCGGTCTTAAGCGCCGTACAGGTCGATCACAAGCTTTACTTCCCCCTGTCCGACGGAAAGTTCTTTTGATATCTCGAGAACGCTCTTACCCTGTCTGTGAAGAGCGAGAATCTCGTCATTTTTGTTGTTCGAGACCATGAGATCAGGCATCTTTTGAGGCTCTGCAAAAACAGGTGCGGTGGTCTCCGGTTTTAATGCGGTCTTCGGTTCGCTCACGGCAGTCGTTCCGGTCTTCTTTTCCGCGGCTTTTTTCGTCGCAGTGCCCGTGCCGTCTTTATTTTTCTTTATCGCGGCATTGAGCTGTTTTGTGATCTTTACGACTTCCTGTACCGAACCCTTGAGATCCTGCTTTGCGTTCTGCATATCCGCGAGAGTCTGCTTTATCTCATCATCCTTCTCGTTCAGCATATTGTAGAGAAAGACCACATGATCGTGATTCTCGTTGATCTTTTGCAGGTTTGTCTCCGCAAATTCGTTCACCGACATGATCTTTTCGTTTGAGATACGGCTGAGTTCATCGTCGGTATGGATTATTATCTCTTCGGAAACCCGTTCCACGGCTTCTCGTGCCATCTTGTCGAGCACTGCCTGCCTGTCTTTTAATTCCTCTTCCGAAAAAGAGGAATCCTTTTGCTTATCCGATCCGTCATCGTTACCTGTAAAGATGACGCTCGCGATAAGCAGAACGATCCCTGTGATGATTAAAATGATCTCGACACCCATTTTTTCCCCTGTCAGACGGTGATGTCAAAGGTACTCCCCGTCAGTTTCTTATGTTCCTCGTTGTCTTTTTCTTCTTTTTCTTTCTTTTTGCGCTCAAACTCAAGACGCTCGTATTCGTTTTTGCTCTTTTCACGAGCGTCATGATGAGTGTCGGGCTTTCCGTTTTCGGTGGCGGCAGCCGTTCGCTCAGCGTTCCGCATGTTTTGCTGGTCCTGGTTCTGAGTGATGATCGGCTGCTCGTTCTGTACCTTTGAATCCTGATTTATCTTGTAAACGGAAGCCTCCTGTGATTTGGGAGCCACTACCAGTGATTCATAAGATATCGCCATTTTTTACACCTCCGTCAATAGTAAACATCGAGTTTTATATCGCCGTTCTCTTTGGTGAAAGTGCAATAGGTTGTATCTGTCTTTACGTAGTATACCGCATTTGAGATGATGACCTTGCAGCCCGGGAACATCGTGCCTTTTGCACGTACACGTCCGCCGACATAGTTGTCGATCTGCTCCTTGAGTTCCGCCAGCTTTTTATCTATCTCTTCGTTTCTTGCCGCCATCTTTTCCTTCTGGTCGTTCAGGCGCTTAAGCTGCAAAATCTTGTCTGCGGGAAGCTTTTCGCCGAGCTTTATCCTCTTTACGAGGCCCAGAAGCGTCGGCATCATCTTTTCTTCATCTTCGTGGTTCTGGTCGAGTTCTTTCCCGAGCGCCTGATACTCGTCGATGATTGCGGAATCGATACCGCATTCAAGAACGGTCGTAGTCCCCATCGAAGAACCGATGTTCTTTGCCGAGATAAGCGTGCCGGAATGGATCTCGCCGCCTGTGATGAATCCGTTCTTTCCGTCTGCGGAAACGTCGCCTTTTGCTTCGACGTTACTGTGCATGATGGAATCGGAAACAACGTATCCCCCCGCGATAACGGTGGAACGCTCGATAAACTTTGAGATAACGTTTCCGCCCGCCTTGATATAGCCCTTGTCCATGCCCTGGATACCGCGCTTCAGTACGATATTTCCGCCTGCGGTAAGGCTTGCGCCTTCAACGACGCCGTTAACCTCGATATTTCCGGTCGCTTTGATGGAATAACCGCCGTTGATGTTTCCTCGTACCAATACGTCTCCGTCGTAATCTATATCACCTGTCGATGCATCGAGGTTTGCGGGAACTTCATAAGTATTTGAAACGAAGACCATCTCGCCCTCAAGAGTCGCATGTCCGGATATTTCGGAATATGCTCTTAAGTTATCATCGGAAAGCTTAATGAACTTACCGACACGGAGCATCTTGTTCCTTACCTTTGTCTGCTTTAAAAGCTGTCCGCATACGTTGATGCCCGGCTTTCCGGGATCTGCGGGAGTAAGTTCCGCAAGAAGCTGGCCTTCTTTGACCTCGCTTATCATGTCGAGGTTGTGGAAGTCTACGGAACCGTCTTCGTTAACTTTCGGCTTTCTTGTAACGTCGGTATTAAAGAAATACTTGATCTCCGCTTCTTTTCCCTCTACGGGAAGCGTTGATTTTGCAAGCAGGAAATTCTTTAAATACTGACGGCCTTTGGAAAATTCTTCGATAAGCTTCTGATCGACACCGTATTTTACGCCGGCTCTTACAAGCTCGCTCACGATATCGTCCTTGCTGAGCATCTTTCCGCCTTCCATCGGAGGATAAAATTTACCGTAAGCGGTATTTTTGTCCTCTGAGATCTGGACGATGAGCTTTTCATCGATGACCTTGACCTTTTCGGGCGTAAGAAGCTGTTCCTTAAGTCCTGTAACGGGATTTGCGAGAAGTCCCGTGATCATGGTCTTGTCGTACGGATATCCGAGATATCTGTCAAGATAGATAATAACATCGAGCGGTGCTATCTCAGCAACGCCGCCCTCAATAGCAGGATACAAACAAATAAATGTTCCGTTGTTCTTTACTTTGAGTCTGAAAAATGCATCCTTTGCCATCCGTAACCCTCCGATAAGTTTTTTTAACCCTCTCCGTATATACAGTTCAGAAGAAAAGTTCTATGTTTGCCCCAAGCTTTACTCTGAGCTTCTGTATCGCTTTTGTGTGGAGCTGCGAGATACGCGACTCCGAAACTTCGAGCACAGCGCTTATTTCCTTAAGCGTGAGCTCTTCATAGTAATAGAGCACTATGACTTTTTTCTCTTTATCCGTAAGCCCTTCAAGCGCCTGGATGAGCGCCGCTTTTACGGCTTCGCGGTCCATGTTCGCACCGGGCTCGTAGTCCTCGGACTGTCCGCCGATGACCTTGGATATCCCTGCTTCAGACCCTTCCTCCATGTATTCGTCAAGCGAAACAAGCTGGGATGCCTTGGTCTGAGCCTGCCATTTGTCGAGTTCGTCGGTGCTTATCTGCAGAGCGGACGCTATCTCGTCGTCCGTTGCCGGGCGTCCGGTCTCCGCCTCTATCTTTGAATAGGCGGCATCTATCTGTTTCTGTTTCTGCCTTACCGATCTCGGGAGCCAGTCCATTTTTCTGATCTGGTCAAGGATCGAGCCTCTTATCCTTAAAGACGCGTAGGTCTCAAATTTAACGCCCATTCCGAGGTCAAATTTATCAATGGCATCGATGAGTCCGAAGGTGCCATAGCTTACAAGATCCTCATATTCGACATTATAACCGAGATAGATGGAAAGCTTTCCCGCTACGACTTTTACAAGGTTTGCGTAAGAAAGTATAAGCTTCTCTCTCAGTTCCTGTGACGGTTTCTTTGAATATTCTTCCCAGAGCCGGTCTTTTTCTTCAGTTGTCAGTTCCGTTGCCAGAGACATTGCCGATCATCCTTTGGTAATTGGTATTTTATGTTTCTGCCTGCCCGGGTTCTTCTCCCTCTTCTTCGGCATTTGCAGCTTCACCTGTTTCTTCTTCGTTCTCTTTTTCCGTTTCTTCTTTCACAAGCTCCTGCGCCCTGTTTTCCGCATCGGCATTGATCTTTTTTATCACCTTGGTGAGGATCGAACCGATAATGTAAAAAACAAGCAGTGTCGCCGAAACTATGAGAAGGCTGGGACCCAGTTTTACTTTGAAGATAAAGCAGGAAAGGCTTATTATGAACCCGGCCGTCAGCATGATGATGAGCGAAAGTGTTTTGTCTTTCATTTGACGTCACCTTACGATCCGCCGATTATACGGCATATGGTGTCTTACCTACCGATTTTATCAGAAGACGTCCGTCTTCGGGATAAAATTCTATGGTACGTCCGACAGATCCGCCGGTCTCCTGTGCAAGCACCGGTATGCCGAGTTCTTTCAAGGCCTTGAGAACGCCTTCGCTGTTTCTTTCTCCGACGCGCAGCATGTCATTTCCGTCTTTGAACGGGAACATCTGGGCTCCGCCGGCTATCTTGGAAACAAGCTTTGCTTTGTTTGCTCCGGCCTTTATAACGAGCCTGTGAAGCTCTTTTACGCCTGTATCCGCAAATTTTGCTATGGTCTCGTTATTCCTGATCTTTGTGCTGTCAGGGAGCATAACGTGGACCATTCCACATATCTTGGTCGTGGGATCATATATGACGCATCCTATGCAGGAACCGAGACCAAGTGTGGTGATGGAATCGGGTGCCTTGCATACATCCAACTCCGCCATGCCAATCTTGTGCATTATACCCATAAAAACTCCTAACAGATTCCGAGTGATGACATTATCTTTCCATATGATTCCATAGTAGGGATGAGAAGGAAGTAGCCATTTAAAGTGTCTTCTCCGGAATCATCGAATTCTGTTTCGATCATTACCGCTTTGTCACCGAGTTTACCGAACTCGATCGCCGGAACGGAAAGAACGGCGCCCGCCATGTCTCTTGACATGTAAGGGATACTTGCGTTTATCTTGAGTTTTGTGAGGTCAGAAAGTGAAGAAAGATAAGCGCCTGTGATGATGTTTCCGATCTCATGGAGCGCGGACTCGTGCATTTCATTGAGCTCATCCTCGTCCTTGAGGTCTACGAACATCATTTTACGGAGCAGACTATAGGCTGAAGGCAGATCCATGATGAACATCATCATGCCGTCAACGTCGCCGTCGAGCGTGAGAAGGATGCCGATGACCAGCTTTTCCTCTCCGCCCACCATCTGACAAAGGGCGTTAAAATCACATACCACAGCCTTTGGAACCTTAATGTCAACTTTTTGATTCAGCATCTTTGCGAGAGCTGTCGCCGCATGGCCCGAGCCAATGTTACCGATCTCTCTTAAGACGTCGAATTCCATCTCGTTCATGTTGTCCTGACTCATTTTGATACCCTTCCCGAAGTATGATATAAAACACCTCAAGCCTGCCGGAAATTTACTTATCCGGCAGGCTGTCCGTTTTTGTTATTTGTTGTCTTCGTCCTGTTTATCCTGGATCACTGTCGTGATGTTGAGGATGGAGATCAGGTCGTCGCCGCTCTTTCCTACGCCGCTTAAGAAAACGATCTTGTCTTCGGCAGCGTTCTTTGCAGAGGGCTTGTCGATGTTTTCCGGAGGGATGGTAAGAACTCCCTTTACGGCATCTACGATAACGCCTATCTTGCCCTGTGATTCGGGCTTTAAGATGAGGATCCTCGTGTCCTTCGTGAACTCGTCTTTTTCAAGTCCGAAGCGGGTCCTTAAGCTCATTACCGGAATGATCTCACCACGGAGATTGATAATGCCGTTGAAGTATTCCTGTGCCTTCGGGATCCTGGTGATGCTCTGCTGGCGAACGATGTTGTCGATGTAATTGATATCGATACCGTATCTCTCACAGCCGAGGACCACAACAATATACTGTTTGCTTTCCACAGTCGAATCGATCAGATTTGCTTCTGCCATTATGAATCCCTCCCATTAAACAAGTGTATTAACGTCGAGGATGAGAGCTATGTCGCCGTCTCCGAGGATCGTGGCGCCGCTGATCATCTTCGGGCTGTTGATGTATTTGCTGATGGACTTGATAACGATCTCCTGCTGTCCGATGAGAGTATCGATAACAAATCCCGCAAGGCTTTCACCCTTGGCAACTATAACGACCGTAAGGTTTTCATCGGGTGACTTGCTTGATTCGATATCAAGAAGCTGATTGAGTCTTACGAGCGGGATAACGGATCCGCGCAAGTTGATAACTTCGCTGGACTGTACATATTTGATATCCGAAACCGGAATATCCTCGATGGTCTGGATGGAACCGAGAGGAATAGCGTACTTTTCGGAACCGATCTCAACCATGAGAGCCTGGATGATGGCAAGTGTAAGAGGAAGTCTTACGATGAAGCTCGAACCTTCGTGGAGCTTCGACTTAACCTCAACGTCACCGCCGAGTTTTTCGATGTTTGTCTTAACAACATCGAGACCAACGCCACGTCCGGAAAGGTCGGAAACCTTTTCTGCGGTCGAAAAGCTGGGCTTGAACAGAAGGTCGATGGCTTCCTTGTCGGTAAGGAGGTCCGCCTGCTCTCTTGTGTAGAGACCGCGCTCAACGGCTTTGTTCTTAACCTTCTCGACATCGATTCCTTTACCATCATCGGTAACCTCAATGACAACGTTGTTACCTTCCTGGTAAGCGTTGAGGCTGATGGTACCTGTTTCAGGCTTGCCGAGCTTTACACGTTCTTCGGCGGTCTCGATACCGTGGTCTGCGGAGTTTCTGAGGAGGTGTGTAAGAGGATCGCCGATCTCATCGATAACGGTACGGTCGAGCTCTGTCTCCTCACCTGTGATATACAGTTCCATCTTTTTGTCGAGCTTCTTTGCAACATCCCTGATCATACGAGGGAATCTGTTGAATACGCTCTCGAGAGGAACCATTCGAACCTTCATTACAGACTGGTGAAGGTTTGTGATTATTCTTTCAAGATATTCTATCTGGTCGTTGAAATCGGAACCTGTCCTGTTGTCTCCGCCTTCACCGCTGCTTAAGGAAACAAGTCCGTTCTTTGCGATGATGAGCTCGGAAACGAGGTTCATGAGATCATCGAGTTTCTCGATATCAACACGTACGGAGCGGTTGACGATGGGCTTTGATGCCGTGGTCGCCGTAGGCTTCTTTGCCTCTGTGGCGCCTGCTGCGGGAGCGGCTGCGGGAGCGGCTGCCGCTGTCGTTGCGGCTGCGTTCTCTGCGGGCTTGGACTCTTCTTCCTCTTCGTCCTCGTCACGCTGAACATGCTTCTGAACGGTCTCTTTGTCAAGCTTTCCGATGCATACATGGTCGATCTCGGAAACGCTCATGATGGCCTTCTGGACCTTGTCAACGTCTTCCTTGGTGAGAATGACTACCGAGAAATCAAATTCAAACTTATCGTCTTCTATATCCTGAGTCGAAGGCTCGGTCTTTGCAACGGTACCGATCTCTTCAAGAGCCTTGAACACAAGGAATGCTCTTGCCGCCTTAAGGAGGCAGGATTCCTGGATGTAAACGGTGGCGCCGTATGCGTTCATGCCTTCGTCAATAGCGTTTTCAATAGCATGCACTTCGAAATCGGCATAAGTGAAATCTCTGAACTTTTCACCGTCGGCCGCTTCGCTCTTTGTCTCTTCTTCCGCTGCGGGTGCTTCCGCTGCTGCTGCGGCTGCTGCGGCTGCGGCTTTCTTTCCGCCCTTTTTCTTGGGTGCCGGAGCCTCAGCCTTTTCCGGTGCGGGTGCAGGCGCTGCTGCTGTTCCGTCGATGACTGCCTGAAGCTGTGTGATGAGATCCTGACAATCGTCATCGCCTTCGTTTCCGGCATTTACGATGGAATCAAGGATGGATTCGAGTCTGTCGAGGCCTTTGAACAAAAGGTCGACCGTGTTTGAATCCACTTTACGCTTTCCGTTTCGAACGTCGGAAAAAACGTCTTCCATCTTGTGGGTAAGCTCCTGCATTACCTTGTATCCCATGGTTCCCGCCATACCTTTAAGGGAATGTGCGGCACGGAATATCTCATTGATGGTATCCGCATTTTCGGGTTCCTTCTCGAGTATCAGAAGCTGCTCGGAAAGTGTCTGAAGGTGCTCTCTGGTTTCGTCGATGAAGATTTCGAGATATTGACTGACATCCATTGTTATTTTACCCCCGTGTTCTTTGTGATTTCGTGAGCAACGTCCTCAAGCGGGACCACGATGTCCGTAAGGCCCGCATCGATAACGACCTTGGGCATCCCGTATACCGTTGAGGTTTTTTCATCCTGGGCTATGACAAAACAATTGTTTTTCTGGGTAAGGTATTGGATGCCCATCGTTCCGTCACCGCCCATTCCGGTAAGCACACAACAGATGATCTCATCAAAGTCCGTTCCGACGACCGATTCGAAAAGAATGTCGGCACATGGCTTAAGAGCTGCTCTTGGTGGCTCTGCCGTATTAACATCGAACGCATATCCGCCGGGCACTTTTTTGAGTCTCAGCTGAGTCCCGCCCTGGGCAATGTAGACATTGCCTTTTTTGATGATCTCGCCGTCCATGGCCTCTTTTACTTTGAGGCGGCTGGAATTGTCAAGTCTTTCGGCGAGGGGCTTCGTAAAGCCGGCTGACATGTGCTGCACCACTATAACGGGTGCGTTGATGTTTGCAGGTATGTAAGGTATGACTTCCTGTAAAGCTTTGGGGCCTCCGGTGGAGGAGGCTATGAGTACCAGTTTTTTGGCATTGTCTCCCATCGGAACAAATCGCTTTGTCCTTCCCGTAACGTTTGCGAGTATCTCTCTTACGTTCATGGGAGAGACCACGTGGCCCGGCTTGATGCCTGATGATGCAGATGCGCTTTCCGCGGGCCTTATGCTGTTGAACCGGTTTTCGGAAGGTATTTCTTTCGGCTGTGACCTTTCCTGAGACAATGGTATCGTCTGCGGCTCGGCTTCAAATCCCAGATGGTTGATCCCGCTTGCTATCGCAAGCTTTTCGAGAAGTCTGTTCTTAAAGCCGTCGCTTTTGAAATCGAACAGATTCTCAGGTTTTGAGATGAAGTCGATCGCTCCGAGTTCCAGCGCCACGATAGTATGTTCACTGTCGGAAGAAAGGCTCGAACTTATGATGATGACGTTTGCTTTTATGCCCGCTTTCCTTACCGCCTCGAGGAATTCGATGCCCGACATTTTCGGAAGATTTATGTCGAGCAGTATCGCGTCGTAGGAAGAAGGATTCGACCGGACAAGATTAAAAGCGTCAAGGCCGTTATCACAAGTTTTGACCACTTCAAACCTGCTGTCGGAATTGATTATATCAGACTCAATTCTTCTCATGAGTGCAGAGTCATCAACAATCATTAACTTTTTCTTAAACATGATCGGATTTTGCTCCCAAATTGTTTATATTTACTCGGTTTTCACTCTTACACGCTCCAAAGCGAAGATATATGTGATGATCTTTTCCCGTTCTTCGTTTGATATCTCGATGAACTGCAGTTTGTTCTCATATGCTTCGCTGCTGAAGCCCACCTGCCGCACGAGCACTTCTCTGCACAGCAGGAACGGTATCTGGGATGTTATCTCCGGTATTTCCGGGATGACTATAAGCACGTCATCTTTTTTATATTCCTCAAGACTGTTGAACCTTAGGCCTCCGCCGCTTATATCGAGCATCGTGCCTTCTCTCATCCTGATGTCTTCGAGTTCGATCTGCTGCATGATGATCTTTTTGCGGCTTTCAGAAGGGTTTGCCTTCAGGGATCTGTAGAGCTGCACCTGATAATCCGTGAGTTTTGCGTATTTCACGGCAATTATGCAGTTCATTCGAAAATACTGTCGTCTCTGGTATTTCTCAAGAGGGGAAACTGTGCGGATCTTTGCAACATAGATGTTTCCCTCCTTCATGATGCCTTTTATCACGCATTTGCACTGGTAAAAACCTGAAGCCGTGTAAAACTGCACCGTGTAGACATCTCCCTCGTTAAGCTGCACAAGCCTGCTCTGGTAGATGGGGACCGTGATCTTAAGTTCATAGTCCGACAGTACCTGGACCAGGCTGCTGGTGTAAAAGGTGACGTCCTGCTCTCTGTCAATGCTGTTAGCACGTTTTACGAGCTGCATCAATATTTTTTTGCTTGATTCAAAAACGTACTTTGACATGGATACCTGATTGGGACGACTACTGGCCTTTTGAAGCGTTGGCCTTTTCCCTGTCTCTTTCTTCTTTCTTTTTCTTTCTGAATTTTGTCCTTATGAGATTTGAGAAAAGGAGCGCAATTCCCTTCTCTTCGTTCTCTGTGGGGGCCTGCCCGTCATTGTTCAGCTTTTCGGCAAGGACGGCGATGGCTTTTGCGGCAGGGCTCTGGGGGCTTGATATCGTGATGGGCTTCTGCTTCATGACTGCCTTTGAGATATTGTCGTCCTGCGGTATGGAGCCCACAAAATCGAGAGATATGTTTAAAAATTTCCCGACGACGTTTTTCATGTTCTCATAGAGCACAAGCCCTTCATCCTCGTTTTTCACGCGGTTTGCGACGAATTTGATCGTCGTGTCCCTCTTGGAAAACTCGGATTTTCTGTTGAGAGCCTTTAAAAGCGCGTAAGCATCGGTAATGGATGTGGGTTCGGGTGTCGCGAGGAGCAACACCTCATTTCCGGATGCGACAAATTCAAGCACGCTGTCGGAAATGCCTGCGCCTGTGTCTATGATTATCACGTCGGCGATCCTGTCAAGCTCTGCGAGCTTCTTTGTGAGGTAGAGCACCTGCTCTTTGTTCATCTGCGCGAGTTCCTGAATGCCGGAGCCGCCCGAGATGAATTTTACGTTTTCCGGTCCGTCGGTGATTATATCTGACAGATTTTTCCCACGGAACATAAGATCCGCAAGGTTTGCGGTGGGTCTTATTCCGAGCATGACCTCGATGTTTGCGAGACCGAAGTCCGCATCGAGAAGCACCACCTGTTTACCGAGTCTGCTCAAGCATATGGCGAGGTTCAGCGAAAGGCTCGATTTTCCCACACCGCCTTTTCCGCTGGTAACGGTTATGACTCTCGCAGAAGGCTTTACTTCAGACTCGGAGACCATTTTTCTCAGTTTTTCGGCCTGGTCCATCAGTTACCACCTCCCAGCAGCTGCTTTGCGACGGACTGCGGATTTATCTTGCTGATGTCATCCGGGACGTTCTGTCCGTCGGTAGCATATGAAAGCGGCGCGTCGGTGAGCATCTTTATGTTGAATATGTTTCCGATGCACTCCGTCTCGTCAAGTTTTGTGAATATAAGGTTGTATTCCGCAATCTCGGAATATGCTTCCGTGATGCGCACAAGATCTTTGTATTTTGTGGCCGCGGAAAGAACGAGGTAAACCTCTCTGTTTTCCTTGGGCACGGTGTTTATGAGCTTTTCTATGTCGTCCGTCTGCTTTTTGTCCTTATGCGATCTTCCTGCGGTGTCCACAAGCACGATGTCATAATGTGAAAAATCACTCACTGCCTGCTTCATATCGGTATATTCATAGATCACGCGGAGCGGAACGCTTAAGATGTCCGCATATTTCTGGAGCTGGTCAACGGCCGCAAGTCTGTAAGTATCGGCGGCAAACAGGGCTATGTTTGCCTTCATGCTGAGCTTCAGGCTTGAAGCTATCTTTGCGATGGTGGTAGTCTTTCCCACACCTGTGGGGCCTATAAAGAAAACGTACTTTACTTTCCCCTCTTCAATGGTCAGAGTCTTTGGTTCCCCGAGCTTTAAGATGAGCTTCTGATAGATGTTTGACAGGATGCTCTTCATGTCGGAATCGGGTCTTAAGGTCTGGTCGATCTCGGAGATCAGCTTGTTTGCGTATTCCTCTTCCACTTCGTTCTGCACAAGCTTTTCATAGATCATTTTTATGCAGGCCATGGATGCAGAATCTTCCTGCGTTTCCTGAGATTTCTCAGCGTCTTTTTCTTTTGAGTCTTTGCAGTCGTTTGTGATCTTTCTGTCCGCAGCCGGAGCCTGGGCGTTGTTTTTCTGCATGTTCTGGATCCCGTCAAGGAGCTGCTCGATGGGGAACACCTTGTCGTCTTCACGGGGTGCAACGGCAGAAAATCCTCCCTGAGGCCGCTGGTTCACGGGGCGGGTGTAGTTCACCTGAGTGTTCAGCGGAGGAAGCGGGCGCTTTGCGTAATCCGTGTCGTTGTCGACGGATGCGGTAACTTCAACGGAAGCTTTTCTGAAAAGCTTGAAGATACCTCTCGGCTTTATTACCTTTTTGTGGGTTATCATCGCGTCCTTACCGAGTTCGGCCTGGGCTTTTGCAAGGGCTTCGGCTTCGGTGGGCGCTTCGAATTTTTTGATCAGCATATCAGCAAGTCACCATCCCGACAGATTGAATTTCAACATTAGGTTCGATCTCGTTGTAGGAAATGACAACAAGATCCGGGTAATAATCCTTTGTAAGCCGCTTAAAGTACATGCGCACAATGGGCGACGTTACGATTATGGGGTTTCCGCCGAGGTTTTCGAGTTTTTCCACTTCGTCCCTCACGGATTTCATGAGCTTCTGGTTCCTTTCCGGATCCATTGCTATGTAGCTTCCCTGTTCAGTCTGTTTTACGGAGTTCATGATCTCCTGTTCCACCTTGGGATCAAGTGCTACTACATTTGTAGACTGGTTTACGGGGAAATATTTGTTTGAAATGAAACGCTTTATGCTCGGGGACTGACGCACATATTCCGTGAGCACGTCCGTGTCCCTTGTGGAACCTGCGTAATCCGCAAGAGTCTCGAAAATGGTAACGAGGTCTCTTATGGAAATGCCTTCTCTCAGAAGATTCTGCAAAACTTTCTGCACCTCTCCTATGCCCATGAGCTTTGGAATAAGCTCCGTAACCACGGTGCTGTTGTTTTCGGAGATATTGTTTACAAGGCTCTGTACATCCTGACGGGTGAGGAGTTCGTCCAGGTGCTGCTTTATGACTTCCGTGAGGTGAGTCGCGATTATCGAAGGCGGGTCTACAACTGTGTAACCGTAAGACTCGGCGCGTTCTCTCTGGCTTTCCGTGATCCATGTCGCGGGAAGGTGGAAAGACGGCTCAAATGTCGGGATACCGGTGATCTCCTCTTCGACATATCCGGGATTCATCGCCATGTAGTGATCGAACAGGATCTCGCCTTCACTTACCTGGATGCCCTTTATCTTTATGATGTACTGGTTGGGGTTAAGCTGTATGTTATCCCTCATTCGGATCGTGGGAACAACACAGCCGTATTCAAGCGCGATCTGGCGTCTGATCAAAACGACTCGGTCAAGCAGGTCTCCGCCCTGGTTTGAATCGGCGAGCGGGATGATACCGTATCCGAACTCAAGCTCGATGGAGTCGACATTGAGGAGCTGCACCACATTTTCCGGTTTTCGTATCTCTTCCGCGCTTGTCTCTACTTCCGAAACCTCGCTCTCGACCTTTGCAGTGTCAAGCTTGGACTTGATGGAGCGTGCAACGAGTACAAACACAGCGCCGTAAAGCACAAATACGAGCGTCGGAAGGCTTGTGAAAAGGCCAAGCACGATCATTGCTGCTCCGACTATGTAAAGTACCTTGGGAGTGCTGAAAAGCTGTCCGATGAGCAGGTCTCCGGTGTTTGTCTCCGAAGATACCTTGGTTACGACGATACCTGTCGA
>JAEENL010000013.1 GCA_016283775.1 Lachnospiraceae bacterium
CACGTACACATCTTTTTTAGTACGCAAATTCGGAGGTAAATATATGGCAACCCGCAAGAAAAAAGGCAAAAAGAAGGGAAATCAGCAGGAAGGACTGAAATTTGCGATAGTAGTGCTTTCGGCACTGATCCTTCTTCTTGTTATTTATCTTATACAGAGAGCTCAAAAGGAAAACAGGGCAACGCCCACAGACGCGCCCACTCCTACGACTATGGTGCTGAACACCGGCACGCCTGCGCCGACATCCGGCACGGCCGTAAAGGACACGCCCACCGCGATTCCGACGGAAACACCTACGCCGGCACCGACAGCGGCAACTCCAACGACAGAGGCTCCAACGCTGACTCCCGAGCCGACACCAACTCCGGAACCTACCAAGGAACTCACTCTGATTAACGAGAATGAAGCGCTCGCTCTACTTGAGAAAAAAATAAGCAAGGACCAGTATTCAGCTTCTTTACAGAACGATAACCTAAAGATAGATGGAACTAAATACTACCTCTTTTCGATACAGGAGAAAGGCAGTACTAAGGTTTATCCGCTGTTTGTTGCTGTTAACGGAGTGAACGGAGAACTGAGTTATTATGATGGTGAACGACTTTTGGAGTTTCTCAAGTTTCCTCAGGACAGCGCATCTGCGGGGGATCCTGAAAAACCTCCTGTAAATGCGAGTATCACTGCAAAACAGGCATATGATCTGCTCTGCACCATGAACAAGGATGACTTACTTCTGGCTAAAAATCCTTCTGAGTACGAAGCGGAGTATTCAGACGAGATATCGTTCGAAAGAAACGGCAAAGATTGCTACACTATCACTTTGTTTGAAACATCAAATGGTAAAAAGAGGAATAGAGGCGAATTCTTCATTTCTGTAGATGGTCTTGATTGCTATTATTATGATGCGGATTTAGAGGATTTCGTCCTCGTGCCCATCGGCTGACAAAGCCAATAAACACTTACGGAGCGCATTTCCTTGAAAGAGAAGATAGAACGGTTTTCAAAGGGAATATTTGAATACGAACAGCCTGAGATGATAGTTTCGCAGGATGTTCTTGATGTGTTCGTAAGTGAGGGCGAGATAAAGACCGGAGAGTTCACCATAACGAACTCAAAGGGCACTTCGATGAAGGGAGTCATCTACAGCACTTCTCCCTACATCACCATTCAGAACAACAGATTCATCGGCACCAGAAACGAGATCGTATACACGATAAACGCGACCTATCTGGAGCAGGGACAGCGCAAAGAATCGCTCATCAATATCGTGAGCGACTGCGGCGAAAGACAGATACCCGTATCGGTCTCCGTATCGGGAACCACCTGCATGAGCCATGTGGGCCGCATAGGAAACGTTTTCCAGTTTGCAAATCTCGCGCAGACCGACTGGAATGAAGCGGTACGGCTCTTCATGACCAGAGAATTTTACGAAGCTGTCATAAAAAAAGACAAGAGCTGCAAGGTGCCTTACGATGTGCTCAAAAAGAGCACCGATCCCGGCTCTGCGCTCGAGGAATTCCTCTGCGCCTGCAAAAAGAAAACGGAGTGCGGCTTTTTTGTGGGAACATCCGAGGTCGATCTGGAAGTCGGAAACGACAATCTCATGGAAAAGATCCAGATATCCAAAAGGACCTGGGGATGGCTCAGACTCTGCGTTTCCTCAGATGTACCCTTTCTGGTCCCGCAGAGCACCGTTATCGAAAATGAGGACTTTATAAACGGCAGATATGAACTTCGCGTGGTGGCCGACATGACCAAAGCCGGCCCCGGAGTACACCGCGGAAACATCAGGATATTCAATTCGGGGCACTCCGTCCTTGTGCCTTTTACGCTCCATGTCGGGAGCAATGACGACGCGGGAAGGATGAACCGCCGGCATATCGACGGATACCGCGCAAAGATAGTCCAGAGATATCTGGATTTCAGAACTGACAGGATATCAAACACCGTATTTATCACAGAATCCGTAAAGCTTACCGAGTCGGTGCTCACCCTGATCGACAAGGAACTTACGACAAAGGATTCCCACAGCGCCGAGCTTCAGGAACTCAAAGAAGCCTTTGAACTCTACCGTGCATATCTTGCCACCGCGGGAGGAAGGCACTTTAAAAATGACGGCTTTGTGGAATCCGCTCTTTTAAAGCGGACGGAATACCAGAGAAAAAGATCCAGGTTTTACCCTGTGCTCTTGTATATCGAGGCGCTCAGGGCAAGGAACAGAGAGATAAACGACAGCAATCTCGAGCAGATAAGCCGTTTTTATGAAGAAGATCCTTCGGATACGCTGCTTTTCTGGATCCTTCTCTATATGGACAGAAAACTCGGTGAGAGTGCCGAATACAGATACGAGAGCATCCTTGCCCAGTTCGGCAGAGGCTGCGACAGCCCGGTACTCACCTACGAAGCGGCGGCACTGGTAAAGACGCATCCCGAATATATCACATCTGCCGACGGCAACGAGTGCAGGATAGTGTCCTTCATGCTGAAATATGACATGATCACGGACGAGGTGGCTCAGCAGTTCGCCTATGCCTGCAGAAAGAGCGCTCCGAACGATGAACTGAGGCTCCGCGTGCTCATTGGGCTGTTTGCAAGGTTTGGTGACAACGCGACACTTGAGATGATCTGCCGCAAGGTCATCTCCCTCAAAAAACGAGACAAAAGATATCATTCATATTTCAGGACGGCAACGGCTGCACAGCTGAATGTCGACGGGATCTATGAATATTTTATCTATACCATGGGAGGAGAGCTGAGTGACGATATTCCCCAGCCGGCGCTTCTCTATTTCGGCTATACTCCGGGGCTCGACGAAGAAAGCCTCGAAATGCTCTATGCTTACGTGATACGCAACAAAGAGAAGAACAAAGCGATCTACAGGGCATATCTCAAAAACATGGAGCAGCTTGCCGTAAATTCGCTGAAGGAACGAAAGATCAACACGCATCTTTCGACCATCTATGCGGATGTTGTGAGCCGCACACTGCTCGAGAGTGATCCCGCGCTTGTGGATGCCCTTCCTGACGTTCTGTTCACCTGCCTGGTGACCGCAGACAGTGAAGAAATGAAAAAGGTGGTCGTGGTAAACGACGAAGAAGACCTTGAGACCATCTACGATCTGAAGGATGGCCGCGCAGACGTCCTCCTTTACACAGAGTCCTCGGAATGCTATTTCATGGACGAGAGAGGAAACCGCTTCAGCCGTGCCGACCGCGGTGAGATCACCAGATATCTGCACATGATCGACATGCTCGCAGTCTGCTATGACATGGATTCGGCAAATCCGAGACTCCTTCTCTACATGTGGGCAAAGAGCAGGCAGTATCATGTTGACGAGGAAGCCTATATCACCATGCAGAAGCAGATATCGGGCGTTCCTTCGATCAAAAAAGAGATAGCGAACGAGTGCGATTACAGCCTTGCCTGCTATTATTACGAAAACTACGAAGGAGAGCTCCTCGAGAGCTATCTCAAAGGGCTTGAACTTACAAGCCTGAACGCAGCCCAGCGCTCGCATGCGATAGAGCTCATGATCCTCCGCAACATGTACGATGAGGTCATCGAGGCCATCGGGCTGTTTTCGGTGGAAGGCGTAAATCCGAAATACCTTTCGCGCCTCTGCATCTTCGGCATGGAAAAAAAGATCGCGAGCGAGGAAGTGATCGTATCCACCGCGCATTACGCGTTCAGGAACAGCCGTATCGACGACAGGCTCCTCCAGTTCCTTGCGGACAGGTTCAACGGCACCACGCTTGAGATGTACGAGATATGGAATGCCGCAAAGGAAGCCAATCTTGACACCTTCACGCTCGAAGAGAACCTTCTCGCGCAGATGCTCTTTGCGGAGAGCTACATAGAAAACGCATATTCCGTATTTTCCAGTTTTTATTTCAAAAACCGGAACAGAAAGCTCATCAGGGCTTATATCTCTTACACGGCATACAAATACTTTGTGAGAGAGAGGATCACAAATTCCGATTTCTTTATGATCCTGAGGTCGGATCCGAGCCTTGAGAACAGCCAGATAGGGATACTTGCGCTCCTCAAGTTTTACAGCACCAGGGACACTCTGACCGATGCGGAAAAAGAATTTGCCGATTCCCACATCAGACATTTCCTTCAGAAAAAGATGTTTTATGCCTTTTTCAAGGATTTCAAGGATAAGATTCCCATACCTGCGGCCATGACCGACAAAGTGTATGTGGAATACCGCACCGATCCCGCAAAGCAGGTGTTCATACACTATACCTACAATGAAGACCTCGACATCGTCGCGGAGCAGATGACGGATGTCGGATACGGGATATTTACCAAGGAGCTCATCCTCTTCCACGGAGAGATACTGCAGTATTTCATCACGGAAAACGACGGGGAGCAGGAAGAAATCACCGAAAGCCGCTCGCTCAAGTTCCTTGACGAGGACATGAACGACAGGACCACAAAATATGACGAGATAAACGACATACTTATCGCAGTCGAGATGAGAGACGACAAGACCGCGGTAAATCTGCTCGAACAGTACTACCGCACGGAATATGCGATGAAGAGACATTTTAAACGCTTGTAAAGGAACAACAGAGGTACGGAGGGGAAATGGCATCTTTAATGATCGGAATGGATTTTTATGATACGGGTGTGTATCTTGGACTTTGGGCCGAGGAAGAACGCGGCGCAAAGAGCTTTGCCGTGCCCGGGATCTCCGATGAGGAAGACGGCCATATCCCGCTCTATGTGGTGCCCGGGAACGGTGAGTTCTATGCCGGCCACGAGGGCATAGAATATGCCATCCGCGAACATTGTAACGGCGTTTCCGTGCTCTATGGCAGAAACGTACGTGAAAAGATTACGGTAAATATGGAGGAGTATGATTCCACGGAGCTTTTGTCCGGTTTCATGGGCGCAGTCCTCGGTGCGGTGAAAAAACACTTCGGAGGCGCATCCATTGCAAGGCTCTGCGTCACGGGGACCCGCATGAACGATGCGGACGAAAAAAGACTGAAGACCGCGATGGAGATGCTGGGGCTGAAGCCCGACCAGTATGCCGTGATAAATCACGCAAACGCCTATGCGCGCTATATGCTGAACCAGAAGGAGGAAGACCGCAAAGGGCGGGCTGCGGCAATAGATTTTGACGCGCTCGGGGCCATGATCTATTCCTTTGTGCCCTATGAAAACCGGAGCGGCGCTCCAAGCCACATACTGTCCGACGACCTCAGCATGATGTTCAAGAGCGACCTTTCAAGCAGCGAGAAGGACAGCAAAGAAGACGAACAGATAAAGGCTTTTGAAAACATTGTAAACACTGCGATCTCAAAAAACCTCCCGCTCGCAAGACTACTTGTCACGGGAAAGAGCGTGGACAATGAAAAGATAAAAAATGTCCTCAAGAAATACGCTTCCGAAAACATAAGGATCTTTTTCGGGCAAAACCTTTATTCGCTCGGCGCCTGCTATATGGCGGTGAACGAGACTCCCAAGGAAAAGACCATATTTGACGGGGAGACGCTTCATTCCATTTCCATGGAGGGCTACAAGGATTCGCTGATAGACGCGGTGGAGCTTATCCCCGCGGGGACTCCGTTAAAGAACGCAAAAAAAGAAGTCCAGGTCATTCTTGACGGGACGAACGAGCTGGTTTTTCACGTGCTTGACATGAGAAACGGCAACCGCAATACATATACCTTCACGCCGGACGATCTTCACGTGCGGGACAACCGTACACAGCGGCTCGAAGTCAAAGTATTCTTTCTTGATAAACTGACCATTGTGCTGAAGGTCAGGGATATCGGCTTCGGAAACATTTATCCTGCGACCTTCAGAGTGTGGGAACAGGTGATACAGCTTTAATACAGATGCAAGGAACTGTTGGGATATGGGCAAGGTGATCTTTACAAAGGGTAATTATTCCCCCAATCCATATTGGCTTAAAAATTCCAAGCTCAGCATAAGAAGTGCGGAGGAGCTTGTTTTTTGCATACGTAAAAACCCGGAGCTCTGCGAGGACTTTTTGTATGACAAGGAGCTTGCGGCCTACATTTCAGACGAACTGGGGTTAAAAGAGACGGGAAGCCTCCTTACCGACCTTATCGAACGCGACGCGCCGCTGAAGGATCTCATCAGCGTATGCTTCACTTCAAACGACTATCTTGAAAAGGACGAGATAGAAGAATTCATAAGCGAGCTCTCAAAGGTAGAGCGCAGCGAAGAATGGGTGAGGATAAGGAACAAAGCTGACAGCTATCTCGATCATGAGAACTACAAAAACGCGGTGATAAACTACCGCAACCTCACAAAAGAGGCCGAAAACTTAAAGATCACCACCGAGACGCTCGGAGACATATATCACAACATGGGAGTCGCAATGCTACATACCGAGGGCTTCCTTTCCGCGGCGGACTGTTTCAGGGAGGCTTACGAAAGGAACAACCGCGAGGAATCCATGAGAGACTACCTGCTTGCGCTGAAGTTTTCCGGAAATGACGCGGAATACAGGTCGGCTCTCGATATCTACGGCATAAGCGAAGAGACCACCACGTGGCTGAATACCGCCTTTTTCCACACGGAGCTCGAGGCGGATGCCGAACCCGAACTCTTTGAACTCGAGGAAGCGGTAAAGCTCCTTCGGAGCGGCAAAGTGAACGAGTTCTACGCCATCATCAACAAGATGACCGGAAGACTCAAGGAACAGTACAGAAAATACAATGAATGATGCGCTGCACCGGTATAGCGGTGCAACGGAGGGGATATGGGCTTCTTTGATTTTTTAAAATTTAAAAAGAGAAAAGCCAAAAACGCCAGGACGGAGAACACCGTCAGGGCGTTTTCGGAGAGCGCGCTTGCCGACAGGTCCACCAGAGAATCATACATAACCAGTAACTGTGAGGTCATCACTTCAGCGGAAAAACAGACTCTCGAATCACGCAAGGAATATGAAGTCGTCACAAGCTATCTTTCCGACATCCAGCGCATCGACCTGATCCCCGAGGACGAGAGGCAGGAGATAAACGAGAGCGCGGAGCGCATCATCAATCTCAACAAAGAAAGACTCAAAATGACGCATACTCCGTCAAAGATCACCATGGCACAGCGCCTTGCGATCGAAGAGAGCGATGCCGATATGGATGAAGAGATACAGCGCATTGCCGACAGCGAAGCCTACAAGCTGATGATAGAATCGGACCAGAGGATGATCGAGGGCGAGCGTGACGCTTACGACTACGAGATAAACGACGCCGTGAACCGCGATGAGTTTTACAGAAAGGTCATGATCATCGCGACCGTGTTTGTCGGGATATCGCTTATTTTTCTCATCCTGGTCCGCGGGATGGAGGGCATGGAAGACAGGCAGGGGCTCGTCCTCCTCGTATTTGCGCTGATCGTGCTCTTTGGCGGCGGGATGGCGGCTTATTTTGTCGTGAACCACAAAAGGATCGAAAAGGAACTGAAGGAGAACACGGCAAAGCTGAACCGCGCCATATATCTCCTCAACAAAGTGAACATAAAGTATGTGAACGTCGTGAACATGCTTGACTATAACTACGAGAAATATCATGTGCTCGACCTAAAGGAGCTTAAATACAACTGGAAGGAATACAAAAGGCTCCTCGAAGAGGAAAAACGCTTTAAAAAAGCGGAGCAGCTCATCGAGTTTTACAATGACGACCTGAAGCACAGGCTCGCCAAGGCGGGAGTGCAGGACTGCGGTATCTGGATATATCAGTGCGAGGCCCTGACCGACCCCAAAGAGATGGTTGAAGTGCGCCACCGTCTGAACGTGAGAAGACAAAAGCTCAGAAAGGCGATAGACTACAACACAAAGCAGGCGGAACAGGCCATGCTGCAGCTACGCACCTTTGTCGAAAAGCATCCGGAGTATGAGTACGAAACGAAGATGTTTATGGACAGGTATAGGTTGACGCTCGAACAATAATTGTGATAAAATGTATCTTTATGTGAAAACAGGTTGAAAGGATCCGCTTAATATGAACAAAGAACTTGCAAAAAACTACGACCCCAAAGACATAGAACCCAGGCTCTACAAAAAGTGGGAGGACAACAAATACTTCCACGCTGAGCCCGATCCGAAGAAAAAGCCTTTTACCATCGTGATCCCCCCGCCGAACATCACGGGACAGCTTCACATGGGACATGCGCTTGACAATACCATGCAGGACATCCTCATCCGCTACAAGAGGATGCAGGGCTACAACGCCCTCTGGCAGCCCGGCACCGACCACGCGAGCATAGCAACGGAAGTAAAGATCATAGAAACTCTTAAGAAAGAGGGCATCGACAAGCATTCCCTCGGACGTGAGGGTTTCCTTAAGCGCGCCTGGGAGTGGAAGGACGAATACGGCGGAAGGATCATAAAGCAGCTCAAAAAGCTCGGATCTTCGTGTGACTGGGACAGAGAACGCTTTACTATGGACAAGGGCTGCAATGCGGCAGTTGAGGAAGTTTTCTGCAAGATGTACGAAGACGGCCTTATCTACAAAGGCTCAAGGATCGTAAACTGGTGCCCTGTGTGCCACACATCCATCTCGGATGCCGAGGTTGAATACGAAGATCAGGCCGGACATTTCTGGCATATCAAATATCCGTTAATCGAGGACGACGGCTCCGTTTCAAAGACAAGATTCGTTGAATTTGCGACCACAAGACCCGAGACGATGCTCGGAGATACAGCTGTTGCGGTAAATCCCGACGATGAGAGATACAAAGACATTGTAGGCAAAAAGGTATTCCTTCCCTTTGTCGAGAGGCAGATCCCCGTTATTGCGGACAATTATGTAGAGATGGATTTCGGAACAGGCGTCGTAAAGATCACGCCCGCTCACGACCCCAATGATTTTGAGGTGGGCAAGCGCCACAACCTTCCCGAGATCAACATAATGAACGATGACGCAACGATCAACGAGAACGGCGGCAAGTTCTGCGGCCTTGACCGATATGAGGCAAGAAAGCAGATCGTAAAAGAACTTGACGAGATGGGACTTCTTGTACGCATCGAGGACTATTCCCACAATGTCGGCACACATGACCGCTGCAAGGCGACCGTTGAGCCGCTCATCAAGAAGCAGTGGTTCGTAAAGATGGACGACCTCATCAAGCCCGCTGTAAAAGCAGTAAAGGAAGGCGAGATAAAGCTCATTCCCGAAAGGCTTGAAAAGACATATTTCAACTGGACCGACAACATCAAGGACTGGTGCATTTCGCGTCAACTCTGGTGGGGTCACAGGATCCCGGCATATTACTGCGGTAACTGCGGCGAAATTACGGTGGCAAAGACCGAGAACAAGCCCTGCAAGTGCCCTAAGTGCGGAAGCACGAACATCGAACAGGATCCCGATACACTTGACACATGGTTCTCATCGGCGCTCTGGCCTTTCTCGACTCTCGGATGGCCCGAAATGACCGAGGACCTCAAATATTTCTATCCCACAGACGTGCTTGTTACCGGCTATGACATCATCTTCTTCTGGGTTATCAGGATGATCTTTTCCGGCTACAACTGCATGGGAGAAAAGCCGTTCAAAACTGTGCTTTTCCATGGTCTCGTAAGGGATTCGCAGGGCCGAAAGATGAGTAAATCACTCGGAAACGGCATCGATCCCCTTGAGATCATTGACAAATACGGCGCAGACGCTCTCAGATTTACGCTCGTAACGGGAAATGCGCCCGGAAACGACATGCGTTTCTACTGGGAGAGAGTGGAAGCCAGCAGAAATTTTGCAAACAAGGTATGGAACGCATCGCGATTCATCATGATGAACATGCAGCAGATGGAGGATGCGGGAATAGATTACCTTTCCTTTGAGCCCGGCTTTGACAGGCTCGAGGACAGCGACCGCTGGATCCTTTCAAAGCTCAACGCATGCATCAAAGAGATCACTCAGAATCTCGACGCCTTTGAGCTCGGCGTTGCCGCTCAGAAGGTGAACGATTTCATCTGGGACGATTTCTGCGACTGGTACATAGAGATGGTGAAGCCTCGTCTTTACGGCGACAACAAGGATTCAAAGATTGCCGCTATGTGGACGCTCCGCCATGTTCTCACAGATGCGTTAAAGCTCCTTCATCCTTACATGCCTTTTGTTACGGAAGAGATCTTCTGCACGCTCAAGGAAGCAGAGGGAACACTTAAGGAGAACGAATCCATCATGATCTCCGACTGGCCTGTGGCACGTGACGAACTGTCCTTCGAGACGGAAGCGGCAGCGGTGGAGATGATAAAGGAAGCCGTAAGGAAGATCAGGGATCTCCGTACTTCCATGAACGTTCCTCCGAGCCGCAAAGCGGAAGTTTTTGTGGTTTCCGAAAAGGAGAACGTAAGGGACACATTCGAAAAGAGCAGGAATTTCTTTGCTTCGCTCGGATATGCTTCAAATGTCATCATACAGACCGACAGGAGCGGCATCTCAAACAACGCGGTATCCGCAACTCTTCCCGACGCGGTGGTATATATCCCGTTCGAGGAGCTTGTGGACATAGAAAAAGAACTGCAGCGTCTTGACAAGGAAAAGGTACGCCTTCAGGGTGAGATCAAGAGATGCGAGGGCATGCTCTCAAATCCGAACTTTACCGGCAAGGCGCCCGAAGCCAAGATCAACGAGGAAAAGAGCAAGCTTGAAAACTACAGGAGCATGCTCGCCAAGGTAGAGGAAAGATATGATCAATTACGATGAAGAACTGCAGAGGTTCACACCGAGCGTAGAGATCGACGACGCTGAGGATGCGATCTTCAGGAGCGATACGACCGATCTTTCGGACGTGATCGAAAAGCTTAACAATCCGAAGGGAGCCACCAGACAATGAAATGTCCGAAATGCGGGACTTATATAGTCGGGCGGAGGAGGCGCTGCGAATCATGCGGCGCCGACATCAGCGCTCTCGACCGTCTTCGCCGGATATCAAATCGTTTGTACAACGAAGGTCTGGAAATGGCGCGCGTGAGGGATCTCACGGGGGCTGCGGACAGGCTCAAGAAGAGCCTCGAGTTCAACAAAGAGAACATCGACGCGAGAAATCTTCTCGGGCTTGTCTATTATGAGATGGGTGAGAGCACGGCAGCGATCTGCCAGTGGGTCATAAGCCAGAACACAAAGGAAGAGGACAATGAGGCGGAACGTCTCATCAACCTTGTGCGGGCTGATTCCACGGAGTTCGGAAATCTAAACTCCGCGACCAAAAAATTCAATATCGCGCTGGATCTTGCCCGGAACGGCAACGAAGACATGGCCATGATCCAGCTTAAAAAGGTGATCGCGCTGAACGACCACTATATCAAGGCATACCTCTTGCTCTCGCTTCTCTACATCAAAAACTGCGAGTATGAGAGAGCAAAGAAGCTTCTTAAAAAGGTGCTGAAGATCGACGTCGGGAACATCACGGCGAGAAGATACATAAACGAGATCAGGCTGACGCTTGATACTCCGGGAGGCGTGAAGCCGAACCCCGACAGTATTTCCGACGATGTCGGACCTTCACCCTTTTCGGGAAAAGAAAAGATCTACACCGAGGACAAGCCGAACATCCTGTCTCTCGTGACCTTTTTCATAGGTATCGCGATAGGCATCGTTGTGGTTTATGTCCTTGCGGTGCCGAACATCCGTTCCGACTATGAGACAAAGTATGCCGAACGCGAGAGGCAGATAGGCGCGGACGTGAGTTCGACAAATGCGGAGATCTCTTCACTTCAGAGCAGGATCAGCATCCTGCAGGACAAGAATGCCGACCTCCAAAGTCAGCTCCTTCTTGCCGACAGGAACGATCCCGTGGACTATATC
Organism: Lachnospiraceae bacterium; assembly: GCA_016283775.1. GTDB lineage: Bacteria > Bacillota > Clostridia > Lachnospirales > Lachnospiraceae > RGIG3528. The sequence goes on from JAEENL010000013.1 coordinate 11,784, forward strand.
CCGGTGCTTCAGCTTTACAGCGATTTTCTCGCTCTCTGCTCGGAAACGATAGATCCCATAAAAGAGGGTGATCTCATCGGAGCCGAGGATATAGAAAAGATCAACGCTTTTTATACGCGCCTTCTTGATTTTGACATGACGCCGTATGAAAGCGAATACGCAAAAGAATTATATGCCATAATGGCGGACAAGATCGGCACTTATGCGGTGCCGGAGCAGGCTGAAAAGCCTTCCGACGATACGGCGAAAGAAGGACAGGAATGAACGAAGCAATGATCGGCGTGCTGACGGTCCTTGCTGTGATAGCATGGATCGTTCTCATCCTTGCCGTGATCTATTTTTTCCTGGTTTTTCCGGGAAGGAGCAGAAAGGCGCTCCAGAATTCTTTTCTGGGGCACTGGTATGCACACAGAGGTTTTCACGACAACAATTCCGAGGCCCCGGAAAACTCACTCGCGGCATTTAAAAAAGCGGTGGAAGCGGGCTATGGCATTGAGCTTGACGTGCAGCTCACCAAAGACGAAAAAGTGGTGGTCTTCCATGACAACACACTGAAACGTGTCTGTGGCGTTGATGCTCCCGTAAATTCAATGACATACGATGAGCTTTCAAAGCTCAGGCTCCTAAACACTGACGAACGCATCCCGCTTTTTTCCGAGGTGCTTGAGCTTGTGGACGGAAAGGTGCCTCTCATCGTTGAGATAAAGATGGTGAACTCGGCGACAAGAGTGTGCGTCCTTGCGAACGAGTTCCTCAAAACCTATAAAGGACAGTATTGCATCGAGTCGTTCCATCCTTTTGCGGTGCAGTGGTTCAGGAAAAACAGACCTGAGATCATGAGAGGACAGCTTGCCGCCAATTTCTGGAAGGAAGGCGAGATAGAGCGGCCCGACATGTGGCTCGTGCACTTTCTTTTGACGAATGTGCTCGCGCGCCCGGATTTCATCTCATATTCATGCAAAGCGCCGCGGAACCTGAGCTTCGTGCTTTGTACCAAAGCATTCGGTGCCCTGCCTGTGGCATGGACCATAAAGAGCGAGGAATCCTTGAAAAGATCCTCGAAATATTTTAAGATATTTATTTTTGAGGGGTTCAGACCTGAAAAGGTCAAGATCTGACAAAGCAAGCCCTGACGGAGGAATATATGAAATTGCCCAATGACATACCGACACAGCACGAGAAGCAGGAGAAGAAACGGAAGACAGTTCTGATCTCCCTGATCTCTCTTCTGGGTGTACTTGCTGTGATATCGGTCATCTTGCTCGTGGTTACCGTGGTAAAGATGAAAAATGAAGCGGCACAGATAAAGGCGAAGGAAGTCGCCGAGCTCACAAGGGCCGCGCAGGCGACCGCAGCGGCACAGAAGGTGACTCCGGATCCCGATAAAAAGGTGACTGAACCTGCAAAGGCTACGGATACTCCGACGCCGAAGGCTACAGACACACCGGTGCCCAAAGCCACGGACACACCTGTTCCGACAAATGAGCCGACCAAAGAGCCGACAGCGGCACCGACTGCAGAGCCCACCGCTTCAGCAGTGGCGACTGTCACTCCCGATCCCGACAGAGGACCTACGGTAATGCTCGATCCCGGACACGGAGGAAGTGACGGAGGGTGCGCATATTGGGAAAAGACCATAAACGAAGACGGCAAGGCTGTCTACCACGAAAAACGTGACGGTAACGGCAACAAGGTCTGGGAATGTGACATAGTGCTCGCCATCGGACTTAAGGTCAGGGAAAAATTACAGGCAAGCGGTGTCACGGTGCTCATGACACGTGAGATTGACACATATTTCGACACACCTTCAAACAGGATGAAATATGCATCACAGAGCGACATCGACGCGTTTGTCAGCATCCACCTGAATTCGGCTCCCACAAAGGACGACCACAGCACTCACGGGACCGAGATCTGGTACAACAGCGACTACAACGTTAACAGCGGAAAACTTGCAAATCTCATACTTGAGGAACTTTTAAAACTTCCGGATTCCAAAAACCGATATGCAAAAAATGACTCGGTGGAAGGAAACGGACTTGCGATACCGAAGTGCACACATCCCACATGTCTTGTGGAGTGCGAATTCCTTTCTGCCGACGGGGTCTTTGAAAAACTCATCACCGAAGAGTATCAGGATCAGGTGGCGGAAGGAATCACAAACGGAATCTTGAAATATCTCGATTGGGCGGGAATAAGATAGTAATCGAATGGGGATCTCATTATGGAAAAATCAAAACTTGACTTTAAACACACTTTTGCGGCGAGCGGGCTTGCCTATGTGATCTATGCGATAGTCAACACATTTGCTCCGCTGTTGTTCCTGACGTTCAGGAGTGAGTTCAATCTGAACTTCCTCGGGATGACATTCCTTATCGGCCTGAATTTCCTGGTACAGGTAGCGGCCGTTATGCTGTGTCATTTCGTGGTAAAGAAAGCGGGATTCCGCATCCCGATACTCCTCGGACACATTCTTGCATGCATCGGATTTTTAAGTTTTGCGGTCTTTACCGATGCTGCGCACAATCCTTTCGGAGGGATCATCCTCGGAACTGTGCTCCTTGCGATAGGTGGAGGTTTCATCGAGGCTTCAGTCGGGCAGATGACCGAAGCCACACCCACCGAAGACGAAGGCATTTCACTTTCGCTCCTTCGTTCGTTCTATTGCTGGGGACAGGTGTTTGCGGTCATTGTGAGCGCGATCCTTTTTGTGATGCTCTCCGTAGAAAAATGGCGCGTTGTCGCTGCCATGTGGTCGGTGCTTCCCGCGCTTAACCTCCTCTATTTTGTATTCGTTCCCGTTGTAAAGCCCGTTGAAAACAAAGACGATCTGGGCTTCGGTGATCTTTTCGGAAGTTCCGCTTTCTGGGTGCTCTTTGTACTTATGTTCTGCGCAGGCGCTTCTGAAACAGGCATGAGCCAGTGGGCTTCCACATTTGCGGGACATTCGTTAAAGCTCTCCAAGGTTGTCGGTGACATCTTCGGACCTTGCCTGTTTGCGGCATGCATGGGCGCCGCAAGACTTCTCTATGCATTGAATTCAAAAAGGGTAAAGCTCCAGAGATTTATGGTATACAGCGGACTTCTCTGTGCTTTTTCATATCTTCTCACCATAGTTTCGGGTAATGCCGTTGTGGCGATCATCGGCTGCGCGCTTGTGGGCTTCACCGCAGGCATCCTCATGCCCGGCGTGTTCACGCTCTCAAATGCAAAGATACCTGTGGGCGGAGCGGCGATGTTTGCGCTCCTTATCGCGGCAAAAGACCTCGGAAGCATGTTCTCGCCCGTAACTGTGGGTATAGTTACAAGCTTTGCAAAGAACAATCTTTTCATTGGTCTCGGACTTGCGATCATTTTCCCGCTTGTTCTTGCGATCACACTGCTTCTTGTAAACCAGAAACTCGCTTCAAAGATCCTAAAGAGCCATGCTTTGTGGCTCGGTTGCGTCATCGCGCTCGTTGTGCTCGCGCTTGCCGTATCACTCAGAAGCTGCGGCAAGAAGCCTACCGACCCCGCAACGACTCCCACACCCACGACCGCGGTTGCCGATAACACGCCCGCACCTTCAAAGCCTGCGGCTACAGATACGCCTGTTCCCGCGGCTACGGATACACCCACTCCGATACCTACAGATACAC
>JAEENL010000172.1 GCA_016283775.1 Lachnospiraceae bacterium
TAGTGGCTTCTATGATTTAGCCACAGCCTATCAGTCTGTGCACGTCAACTATTGAAGGCGCCGTATACCGAACGGTATGTACGGTGCTGTGAGAGGACGGCGGTTAGTCACCGCCTCCTACTCGATTCTGAATTTCTTCTTGACAAAATATATTGTGCGCAATATAATAGCACAAAAGGCAACAAAGCCAACACAGTTACAACAGCGAAAAGGAGGCAATATGACGTACGCAGTAAGATATTACACAAAGACAGGTAACACAAAAAGGCTTGCGACAGCCATCGCAAAAGTTCTCGGCGTGGAGGCACTCCCCATCAGCGAGCCCGTGAGGGAAAAAGCAGACATTCTTTTCCTCGGTAATTCCTATTATGCATTCAACATCGATCCTGAAGTAAGGCAGTTTGTGGCATCCCTCGATAAGAACAAGGTCGGAAAGATCGTGAACTTCGGTTCCGCCGCAATGCTGAACTCCACCTACAAAAAGGTTAAGGCTGAGGCTGACAAAGCCGGAGTCCCGATGGATGAAAGGGAATTCCACTGCAGAGGCGAGTTCAAGGGCATCCACAAAGGCAGACCCAACGAAGACGACTTGAAAGCTGCAGAACGTTTTGCAAAGCAGTTTTTATGATTTGTTAACTTGCAATATCGTCCGTAACGGTTATAATTACAGAAATGCGTGAACTGACGCGGACAGGAGAAAGATATGCTAAAACTCAGCAATATAGTAAAAACCTATGACATGGGAGACACCCGCGTTGAAGCACTGAGGGGTGTCTCGATGTCTTTCAGAAAGAGCGAGTTCGTTTCCGTGCTCGGGCCTTCCGGATGCGGAAAAACAACGCTTTTAAACATCATCGGAGGACTTGACCAGTACAGCGACGGTGATCTGATGATCAACGGCCGCTCCACAAAAAAGTTCAAAGACAGGGACTGGGATACATACAGAAACCATTCCATCGGTTTTGTGTTCCAAAGCTACAATCTCATCCCTCACCAGACCGTTCTTTCAAACGTTGAACTTGCGCTCACTCTTTCCGGTGTTTCAAAAAAAGAGAGAAGACAGAGGGCAGCTGAGGCTCTTGAAAAAGTTGGTCTCGGCGACCAGCTGAAGAAAAAGCCTTCGCAGATGTCCGGCGGACAGATGCAGCGTGTTGCCATTGCGCGTGCCATCGTAAACGATCCGGATATCCTTCTTGCCGACGAGCCCACGGGCGCACTTGACACAGAGACCAGCGTGCAGGTAATGGAGATCCTTAAGGAGATATCCAAGGACCGCCTGATCATCATGGTGACTCACAATCCAGACCTTGCGGAAAAGTATTCCACCAGAGTCATAAAGCTCCTTGACGGCAAGGTCGTTGACGATTCGATGCCCTTTGAGGGAGAAGAAGTCGAAAAAAAAGAGAGCGGCGAAAAAAGGCCCGAAAAGAGCGGGAAGGCTTCAATGTCCTTCCTTACCGCGCTCAGCCTCTCTTTCAACAACCTTATGACGAAAAAAGGCCGCACGTTCCTCACGGCCTTTGCCGGAGCCATCGGTATCATCGGCATTGCGCTGATCCTTTCACTTTCCGACGGTTTCCAGAAATATATCGACAAGGTCCAGGAGGACACGCTTTCCACCTATCCTATTTCCATTGAGAGCGAAACGGTCGACATGTCCGCGGTGCTCAGATCGATGACAGGAAACGATGATGAGGAAGAGGAAGGCGAAAAGGAATTTGACGAGACACAGACTGCCGTTGCACGTAATGTCATAAAGCCCTTTGAAGTAACCACAGACATGTACAATGCGCTTGTTTCCGAAAAGACTGTAAACGACCTCGCGCTTTTCAGAAAGTATATCGAGGCCCCGGCTTCAGGCATCAGGGATCTCACAAGTGATGTAAAATACTCCTATGACGTTAAATTAAAGATCTACGGCAAGGACCTTTACGGAGAGCGCCTCAGAGTCAATCCTTCGACCATCATGGATTCCATGGGAATGGGTAACATGATGGGCATGTATGCGCAGTTCAGTTCCATGTCGATGATGGGAACGGATTATGACGTATTCAGCGAGATGCTCGACAATCGCGATCTCATATCCGAGCAGTATGATGTGCTTGCCGGGAGATGGCCTGCAGACAAGTCCGAACTGGTGTTTGTGGTCTCCTCCAGAAACTACGTGGAAGACACCGCGTTTTATACTCTCGGCCTGAAGGACCAGTCAAAGCTTGCAAAGGTCCTTGAAGGCGGCACCATTGAAAAAAGCGGTGCGGAGGAATACACCTACGATGAGATCCTCGGACTTGAGTTTACATGTATCACTGATGCCGATCATTACAAAAGGGAAAGTGACGGCACCTGGACCTTCATCGAGCCTGATACCGACGAGTTTGAAAAAGTGCTGTCAAACGGCCTTAAGTTAAAGATCGTCGGCATCATCCGCCCCAGAGAAGGCGCAGCCGCGACCGCGATCACTTCCACCATCGGCTACACAAAGGACCTCACCGAATATATCATCGGACTCACAAA
>JAEENL010000173.1 GCA_016283775.1 Lachnospiraceae bacterium
GAGGAGGACAAATCCGATATTGTATGCGCATGCGATGAGGATAGTGCGGCTGGCGGCAGCGGTAGAGGAACAGCTGAAGCATGCAAAGAGCAAGGAGGAAGCGGACCGGATTATTTCGTGCGCTTTGGGTGGGATCTCAAAGAACGATCCGGACCGTGAATATATATTTGCGGCGGTGAACCGGATAGTGGCGGAGTTCCATAGATCGGGGGCATATAATAAGCTCCCGGTGACGGCAAAGGACGGGAAAGAAAAGAGCGGCAGAGCCAAAGGGGAGGCTTGCGTGGATGTAGACGACATGGATGATGATCTTGGCCTGATAAACTGGAGTCCGCTTAAGGAAGTGTACGACAACATGCCGGCTTTCTCCGCAGGGGCATAAAGTCGAGAACTGATCCCGGATATTTCGGACATTTCAAGGGCTGTCGGTGGAAAAAAAGGTTGCCACCTTGATTTATTATGAAATATATAGTATAATATAAACGCATACAATTGTATTTGATATGTATTGAATGGTCATGCTTTTTGCTGGGAGGTTGGATATGACAGAACAGGTTCTTATTCAGTTTAGGGCAGATAAGGCATTAAAACAGGAAGTTGCGGAAATATACGAACAGCTGGGGATGGATCTGCCCACAGCATTCCGGATGTTTATGAAACGCAGTAAGCAGGTAAGGGGACTTCCGTTTGAAGCGGTACTGCCTGAACCTGACAGCCGTGATGAATTCAGAACGGCTTTTGAGGCACTGAGAACTGAGGCATCCGATATTCCTGATATGTCGCTGGATGAGATAAATGCGGAGATCGCTGCGGCCAGAGCAGAACGGAAAAGGAGTTAATACATGGTTTATACCGTTATTGATACCAACGTTATTGTTTCCGCGCTATTAAGCAAAAATGAGGATTCGGCTACTGTGAGACCATTATCGAGCTTGGTGTTGAGGTATTTCCCCAGCCGACGGGGGAGATATTGATCGATGCCGATGACCTGATCTTTTATGAGGTTGCCATGGAAAAGCGGGATGATGATGCTTATCTTGTGACGGGAAATCAGAAGCATTATCCTATACGGGATTTTATCGTTACTCCGGCAGAAATGATCGAAATTCTGAGGAAAATACAATAAACAGAATATTTCATATGCTAATTTTGGCAGGCAGGCTATTTTCTGCTTGCCATTTCTATTTTTACGTGATAAAGTATATACACATTTGTTAAATCGGGATTTAAGCGGTCAGCGTAAACGGATATGACCGGCGGAGGAAAGAATGAAAAAGATAATTGATGAGATTTCGGACATTTTGAAAGGTGCTTTTGAGAAAGCGGGATATGACGGGCAGTACGGCAGAGCGACCGTATCAAACCGTCCGGATCTCTGTGAATATCAGTGCAACGGCGCGATGGCTGCCGCAAAAGCATACAAAAAGGCACCCATAGATATAGCAAAAGCAGTGGCTGACGAGATCGCGGGGTGCGATGCTTTTGAGGATGTGCAGGCGGTTATGCCGGGCTTTATCAACATAAAGCTTGGAAAAGCATTTCTCGCAAAATACCTTACAGGCATGAAAAATGCTGAGAAATTCGGCGTTGAAAAGCCGGAAAACCCGCTCACGATCATAATAGATTACGGCGGGGCAAACGTAGCAAAGCCGCTCCATGTGGGACATCTCCGTCCTGCGATAATCGGAGAGAGCATCAAGCGTATCTCAAAATATATGGGACACAACGCGATCGGTGATGCGCATCTCGGCGACTGGGGACTTCCCATGGGCGAGGTCATCGAGGAGACAAGGCTCAGACACCCGGATCTCCCTTATTTTGATCCGGATTTTAACGGAGAATATCCCAAAGAAGCGCCTTTCACGATCTCCGAGCTTGAGGAGATCTATCCTGCAGCAAGCGCAAGGATGAAGGAAGACGAAGAGTTTTCAAAGAAATGCCATGAGTCCACGCTCAGGTTCCAGAACGGCGAAAAGGGCTACAAGGAGCTCGGACAGCATATCATCAGCGTTTCAAGGGAAGACCTCAAGAAAAACTACGCAAATCTCGGCGTGAGCTTTGAACTTTGGCTTGGCGAGAGCGACGCAAATCCTTATGTAGCCGACATGCTTAAAAACATGGAAGAGAGCGGTGTGGCGCATGAGAGCCAGGGCGCTCTGGTTGTTGATATCGCTGAGCCCGGCGACAAAAAGGAGTTTCCTCCCTGCATAGTGAGAAAGTCTGACGGTGCCGCTATCTACGCGACAACGGATCTTGCGACTCTGGTGCAGCGTGAAAAGGATTATCATCCCGACAAGGTGATCTATGTTGTTGATAAAAGGCAGGATCTGCATTTCCTGCAGGTTTTCCGTACCGCGAAAAAAGCAGGCATAGTGCGTCCCGAGACAGAACTCAAGTTCATCGGGTTCGGCACCATGAACGGTAAGGACGGAAAGCCCTTTAAGACCCGTGACGGCGGCGTTTTAAGACTTGAAATGCTCATAAAGCAGGTAAACGACGCGGTTTATGAGCGCATAATGTCCACACGTGAAGCGGACGCAGAGGAAGCTGCGGAAAACGCAAAGATCATAGGACTTGCGGCGCTTAAATACGGCGACCTTTCAAATCAGGCAACAAAGGATTACAACTTTGACATAGACCGTTTCACGAGTTTTGAAGGTAATACCGGCCCTTACATCCTCTACACGATCGTAAGGATCAAGTCCATCCTCAGGAAATATTATGAGGTGGGAGAAAAAGCCTCATCGGATGAGATAAAATGTGCAATGAGTGATACGGAAAAAACGCTCATGCTTCAGATCTCGAGATTCAGCGACATGCTTGAGGGCGCGTTCAACGAGACCGCACCTCACAGGGTATGCCAGTATCTGTACGAATTGTCCGACGCATTCAACAGTTTTTACCATGAGACAAAGATACTTGCCGAAACCGACAAGGAAAAGCAGGCCGGCTGGATCGAATTGCTGAAGCTCACCGAAGATATCCTTGAAACCGGGATCGACATGCTCGGCTTTGAAGCACCGGATCAGATGTAATACGTCACGCTCCGAAGGAGCGTGACAGAGAGGACTCCGAAGGAGTCCGAACGACAAAACGTCATGCTCCGAAGTGAGGCTCTTATGTTCATAGGCAGAAAAGCAGAACTTGAACAGCTGAATGAGGTTTTTGAAAGCGCCTCCGGTTCCGCTGTCGTTCTTTACGGACGATACGGTATCGGCAAAACGGCGCTCTCCCTTTATTTTGCCCGTGAACACAAGCATTTTTACTACTGCGCGCGTGAGCTTTCCGAGCGCGAACAGGCCATGGAACTCATAGAGGAGCTCGGCGGCACGCTTTCCGGCGAGGACATCGCATTTGAAGTTTTTAAGGCAGTAAAAGCGTTCATTGAAAAGAGTGAAGAAGACAAGCTCATCTTCATTTTCGACGAATTCCAGTACATGATAAAATACGGCGACGCCTTTAATATCGCGCTCACTTCTCTTCTCGGAGACGAGGGCCTTTCGGGGCGCATCATGCTCCTTTTCTTAAGTTCCTCGGTGAACTGGGTGGAAAACTCGATGGTAGCCGACCTTGGAGCCTTTGCAAGAAAGCTTTCCGGCATAATCAAATTAAAAGAGCTGTCATTCGTCGAGACTGTGGATCTTTTCCCGGGAATGAGTACGGAGAGCGTTATCTATACCTGGGCAATCTTTGGCGGTGTGCCCGGAATGCTTACGTGCTGGGATCCGAAAAAGGATCTTCACGAAAATGTATGCAGCCTTTTTCTTTCCCCGACCGCGCCTCTTTTTGCGGAAGCGCCGAGGCTCTTAAAGGCAGAACTCAGGGAGCTTCCGGCTTACAATGCGATCCTCACCACGATGGCGCAGGGGAACTACAAGCTGAACGACATCTATGAGCGCACCGCGTTTTCCAGGGCAAAGATCAGCGTTTACATCAAAAACCTGATAGAGCTCGACGTGGTCGAAAAGGTTTTCTCAATGGAGACCGGAGACCACGAGAATGTCAAAAAAGGCATGTATTCCATAAAGGACGGCTTTTTGCGGTTCTGGTACCGCTATGTGTTCAGGAATCTTTCGCTCATCGAGCAAAACAAGGGCGAGCAGGTATATTTTGAAAAGATACTCACGACATTTGACGATTTCATGCGGGAACGCTTCGCGGAGATCTGCCTTGAATACATGAAGCTCATGTCGGAACTCGGAAAACTTTCCGCAAAGTATGAGACATGGGGCAAATGGCACGGAAAGACGGGAGACATCGATATCGTCGCAAATGACGGCGAGGGACACATGCTTGCCGGTTTCTGTGATTTCAGCGACAATTCCGTTGACGTTATGAACCTTGGCGAATACAGGAAACTGTTAAAGCTTGCGGGCGTCGAGAAATGTGAAATGTTCATTTTTGCCAAATCCGGTTTCAGTTTGGGGTTGAAATCGGAGGCAGAAAAGGATAATATCAGACTGATAAACATGGATGAGTTATGATCCGGAAGGGGAATTTGAAATGATAAAGGGTTCTTTGTTTGACATAAAGCTCCGCAAGGCTGCCGCCATCACGTTTTTTGCGGCCGCAACGCTTCTGGCCGTGCCTGCGGCAAAGGCCGCAGCCGTTACCGAGCCCACTTATGAGCTCACCGAAGAAACTGAAGGCGTCGAGGCTTTTGAAGTCAAGGTCGAGAGCGGAAATCTGAACGTAAGAGTCGGCCGCGGAACTGAATATGAAAGATTAAAATACAACGATGAATATGTGGTCCTCCACAAAGGCGACCTTCTCGCCGGCTTTTCCACGGGAAGAGCAGCAAACGGCGGCGAATGGTATGAAGTCCGCTGGGTGGAGAATGGCGTGGAATTTCACGGTTATGTTTACGCGCCCTACACGTCAAAGACCGGAAACAAGGCAGTGAACATCCCGACACCTACGCCCACACCGACTCCCACATTCACACCTACGCCCACGCCTACGGCGACAAACACGCCCACGCCCGCGCCCACCGCAACACAGGCGCCTGAGACTAAAGACGAAAAGAAAGCCGCTTCCTGGCAGGTGATCGCAGTCATCTTTGTGATCCTTGTGATCCTCGGTGTCGGATACTATGTATTTACCAGACGCAAGAAAACAGGCGATACCGAAAAGGCCGACGAAAAGATCAATAAGCTGAAAAAGGCCACCGAACGCGCCGAGATCATAGACAGAGAGCGGAAGCTCTACGGCAAGTCCGGCAAAAAGAAAGAAGAAGAGGCAAAGGCGGAACAGCAGCGTTCAAACGAATTTGACGATGATTACGAGATGAAGGCACAGCCCATGCCCGATGAAGAAAAATCAGCGCTTGCGGCTTCCATCCGTGAAAAAGAAGAGATAAGAGCAGAGCTCAACAGCCTGAAATACGGCGATATCGTGCTCCACAAGAACTACGGTGAGGGTACGGTCGTAGACAACGCAGATGTAAACAACGTTGAGATCCGCTTCAACAACGGCGATCTGAGATACATAAACAAAGATAAAGCAGCATCCCAGAGGTCCATGAGAAAACTGTAATAAGCAAAAACAACAGGGACGGTCATCGGAAACTTCGGTAAAGAAGTCCGGTGAGCATCCCTGTTTTAATTGCTTGACTTTTTATATGAAAAGGTGTATTTTATAAGTAAGTATAGTTTTTTAGATTATACTAAAATAAAACAGCAAAACTATATATTTTAGTGGAGGTTAAAGCAATGGCAAAAATGTACATCAACCCCAACGTAGAATGCGGTAAGATCCATAAGGAGATTCAGGGACATTTTTCCGAGCATCTCGGAAGATGCATATATGAAGGGCTTTTTGTTAAGGACGATTCAGGTATCGACAACGTGAACGGCATGCGCACCGACGTGGTACAGGCGCTTAAGGAAATGAAGATCCCTGTGCTCCGCTGGCCGGGCGGCTGCTTTGCGGATGAATATCACTGGAAAGACGGCATAGGCCCCGTTGAAAAGAGAAAAAAGATGATCAACACACATTGGGGCGGTGTGCTTGAAGACAACAGCTTCGGCACAAAGGAGTTCATGGAACTCTGCAGACAGCTCGGATGCGAGACCTATATCAACGGAAATGTCGGAAGCGGCACAGTACAGGAAATGAGCGAATGGGTAGAATATATGACCTTCGACGGCGTTTCACCCATGGCTGACCTCCGTAAGGAAAACGGAAACGAAGATCCCTGGACCGTTAATTTCTTTGGCGTGGGAAACGAAAACTGGGGTTGCGGCGGTAACATGACACCCGAGTACTATGCAAACGAATACCGTCGTTACCAGACCTATGTGAGACATTATCCCGATTCAAAAAATCCCAACAAGCCCCGCATCTACAAGATCGCGTGCGGCGCAAACTCCGCCGACTACAACTGGACGGACACAGTGATGAAGATCGCCGGCAACTACATGGACGGCATCTCGCTCCATCACTACACCATCACGCACGACTGGAGCAAAAAAGGCTCAGCCACCGATTTCACCAAGGAAGAATACTATATGACCATGAAGGGCATGGTATTCACCGACGAGCTCATCAATAAGCATGTTGCGATAATGGACAAATACGATCCCGCAAAGCGCGTCGGCCTCATCTTTGACGAGTGGGGCACCTGGTATGATGTTGAACCCGGCACAAATCCCGGATTCCTCTATCAGCAGAACACAATGCGTGACGCTATCGTTGCGGGAACCACGCTGAACATCTTCAACAAGCACTGCGACCGCGTCCGCATGGCAAACATCGCGCAGCTTGTAAATGTCCTTCAGTCCGTGATCCTCACTGAGGGCGAAAAGATGGTAAAGACTCCCACCTATCATGTTTTCAAGATGTACTCGGATCACCAGGACAACACGCTTGTACAGAGCTCCATAGAAAAGTCCAAGGTCGGTGTGGGTGACAAGATGGTGGACGACCTTTACGAATCCGTATCCAAGGCTGAAGACGGTACCGTGACCGTTACGATCACAAACCTCTGCGCAGACGAAGAGAGAACGATCGATGCGGTCATCACGGATTATCCCGTATCAAAGATCACAGGAACCGTCATCACCGAAGAGATGCATGCCTGCAACACCTTTGACAACAAAGACGTTGTTACGGAAAAAGAGTTCAAAGGCTTCAAAAAGACCGAAAACGGCTTCACACTCACAATGCCCGCATGCTCGGTCGTTAAGCTCACACTTAAGAAGTGATGCGCGGCACATAAACAGACTACAAGGTAAATTACGGGGAATACATAAAAGCGGTCCGGATAAGTCCGGGCCGCTTTTGGATGGTATAGAATGATTCAACCGACTGTCGAGACATTGTTAAGTTTAAAACAAACCCGCTTTTTTATTGCCTTATTGCCTGTTTTATTATAGAATAAAAGGTATTGAGCCCCGATCAGTTCACAATCAAGTGTTCATATGGGACTATTTCAAATGGAGGTATGTATGTTTCCAAGAAAAAGCGGCGTTAAACTCCCGCATTTAAAAAGTACAGCAGCCATGCCGCCGGTAAGACTGGGTGTTCCTGCGGAGGTTATCATCCCGATGTCAATGAGCATCGGTAAGCCCGCAGTACCGACCGTAAAGCCCAAGGACCACGTCAATGTAGGCACTCTGATAGCCGAAAGTGCAGGCCCTGTTTCGGCGCCCATCCATTCAGGCGTTTCCGGAACGGTAAAGAAGGTTGATACCATCCTTTCCTCAAACGGCAGCTATTGTCAGGCTGTGGTTATTGAATCGGATGGGCTTCAGACAGTTGACGAGGGCATCAGGCCACCCGTTGTTACCGATTATGCGTCCTTTATAGAGGCAGTCAGGAACAGCGGCATTGTGGGCCTTGGAGGAGCAGGGTTCCCTACAGCGGTTAAGCTGGATGTTAAGGATACCTCAAAGATCGAATACCTGATACTTAACGGAGCTGAGTGTGAGCCGTTTATAACCAGCGACAACAGGACTATGCTTGATACGCCCGACGATATCAAAGAAGGCGTCAGACTGTTCGAAAAGTATCTTGATGTAAAAAAGATCATCATCGGTATCGAGGGTAACAAACCCGAGGCCATAAAAAAGATGACAGAAGTGTTTGCGGATGACGCAGGCGTTACTGTCAAGACACTTCCCGAGTCCTATCCTCAGGGCGGTGAGAAAGTGCTCATTTATACGACGACAGGGCGTGTTGTGCCCGCCGGCAAGCTTCCTCTTGATGTCGGCTGTGTGGTGGTCAACGTTACGACCATAGCAACAATAGCCAGGTATGTAAAGACAGGTATGCCGCTTGTCGAAAAATGCGTCACCGTTGACGGTACTGCTGTCAAAAAGCCTCAGAATGTCATAGCACCGATCGGAACTCCTGTTTCCGAACTGCTGAAATTCTGTGAGGCGGACGAGGAGGCGATAGGAAAGGTACTTTACGGCGGGCCCATGATGGGCATCGCGATACCCGATCCGGATACAGCGCCTGTTCTTAAGACAACAAACGGTATTACCGTATTAAACGAAAAGGACGGATACAAGCCGGAGGCAACGCAGTGCATTCACTGCGGACGCTGCGCGCTGCACTGTCCTATGAACCTTTCTCCGTTGGAGATATCAAGAGCTTACGAAAACAAGAATGTCGAGCTTATCAGGGATCTTCGTGTGGACATCTGCTTTGAATGCGGCACATGCTCTTATGTATGTCCCGCAAGACGTCCTCTCGTTGAGATCAACAAGCTTTCAAAGGTGCTTGTAAGAGAGCTTAATGCAAAGGAAAAGCAGAAGGAGGCCGAGAAAAAATGAATAAACAGCTTCATATTTCGGTTTCTCCGCATATCTATTCAAAAACGAATACACAGAAGATAATGCTCGATGTCATCATCGCGCTTCTTCCTGCCACGGCTGTGGGAACATGGATCTTCGGATTACGTTCTCTTGCAGTCATCGCGGTAAGTGTCTGCTGTGCCGTTATTTCCGAGTTTTTGTTTGATCTTGCCGTAAAGAAGCCAAACACGATCTCCGATCTGTCGGCAGTGGTAACGGGACTTCTACTTGCCCTTACTCTTCCGGCCAATATCCCGCTTTGGCAGGTTGGCGTCGGAGCAGTATTTTCGATCGTTATCATAAAGGGAGTGTTCGGAGGCATCGGCCAGAACTTCGCTAACCCCGCCATCACAGGCCGTATCTTTATGCTTATAGCATTCGGCGAGATGGCAAAGGGAGCATTCCCCAGAGTGGATACGGTTTCCTCGGCCACACCTCTTGCGGTTCTCGAAGAGGGCGGAAAGGCCGGTTTTGACCTTGTGGATATGCTGATAGGCACACACGGCGGCGCCATCGGCGAGACTGCGACACTGGCGCTTGTTGCGGGAGGGATTTACCTTATCGCAAGAAAAGTGATCATGTTCCATACTCCTGTATGCTTTATAGCCACAGTGTTCCTGTTCACGCTCATCCTTACCGGTGATCCTTATACCGCACTTCTCTACACTATGGGCGGCGGTGTATTTATCGGAGCGATCTTCATGGCAACGGATTATGCCACAACACCCGTTATGCCTCTCGGTAAGGTGATCTTCGGTGTCCTTGCCGGTATCATTACCGTGCTCATCCGTTTCTACGGAAGCTATCCCGAAGGCGTAAGCTTTGCAATACTTCTTCTGAACATCCTTACACCTTACATTGACCGCTGGACGGCAAAGAAGCCATTTGGAGGTGATGTGAAATGAAAAGATCGTTTTCATGGTCAAGCATAATCGTGCTTTCCGTAATCTGTCTTGTTATGTCGGGACTTCTTGCCGTGGTTAACGGTATTACGGCTCCTGTCATCAAAAAGGCCGAAGATGCCAAGGCAAACGGAGCTCTTGCGGAAGTACTTCCCGGTGGAACGGGATTTGAAGAACTTGATATTTCGGAATACACACTTCCTTCGTCAATTACAGGCGTTTACAGGGCTGACGGAGGACACGTATTCAAGACGTCAGTGACCGGTTATTCGTCGGGACTTCAGATCATGATAGGTGTAAACGGAGCGGGAGAGGTTACCGGAACAAAGGTTCTCTCTTCTTCCGAAACACTCGGTGCCGAAAATACATACGGCGCAACGACCGTCGGACAGACAGTCGCAACCATCGACGGCCTTGATACCGTTGCCGGAGCAACAAAGACTTCAACGGCTTTCAGACAGGCTGTCAAGGACTCGCTCAATGCATCGATCATCCTGGGCGGCGGTACGGTAGACCTTCGCACACCCGAAGAAATACTGAAGGACAGCATCGCGGAGGTGCTTCCCGCAGCAGCAGGCAAGGACTTTGAAAAGGTATTCCTTGTTGAAGATCTCGGTGAGATCAAAAACGTTTATAAGGTCGGGACGGACGGATATGTGGTCGAGTTTGACGGCGCTTATGCGGGCATCTCGAATGACGGAACGGTGGGAGTGAACAATACAACATTGTCATCCGACAAGCTTTCGGCAGTTCCGGCTATCCTTGAGGCTTCTGTTCTTACGGATGTTGATATTTCCGGACTTGAGATATCCGACAAGATCACTTCGGTACAGAAAACGGCTTCCGGAAACTATGTATTCATGCTCAAGGCCTCCGGTTTCGGGATCAACGGCGATGCCGAATACGGTATTTCCGGACTTCCGATCATAGTTAAGACTTCAGTTTCTGCCGACGGCGTGATCCTTGACTGTCTGACAGTAGAACAGCACGAATCCGACGGCATCGGCAGCGTCTGTGAAAATGCCGATTACTACAGCAAGTATGCGGGACGCACCGAAGGTACGCTCGACGACATCCAGATCGCCGGTGCGACATACACCGCAAACGGATACAGAACAGCTGTTTCAAAGGTGTTTGAGGCAGTAAGGAAATTAAAGGAGGCTGGAAAATAATGGATAAAAACAGCAAACTTTCTGTTGTAACAAAAGGCTTCCTAAAAGAAAACCCTGTATTTGTCCTTGTACTCGGCACATGTCCCACGATAGCGGTCACTACCGGTCTCGTCGGGGCGGTCAGCATGGGACTTGCGGCTACAGCAGTTCTCATTTGTTCAAATCTTGTCATATCGCTTTTAAGAAATATCATACCGGATAAAGTCAGGATCCCCTGCTTTATAGTAATAATTGCCGGATTTGTTACGCTCGTGCAGATGCTCATGCATGCATATCTGCCGGATCTGTACGAACTGCTTGGCATTTATCTGGCACTTATCACGGTAAACTGCATCATCCTTGGCCGTGCGGAAATGTTTGCAAGCAAAAACAGACCGCTTGATTCCGTGCTTGACGGTCTTGGAATGGGACTCGGTTTCACGATCGCGCTTATATGCATGGCGCTCATACGAGAAGTATTCGGCAAAGGTCAGATCTGGGGTGTGGATATTCCGTTCCTCAAGGATCATACAATAGGCTTCCTTACAAAGAGCCCGGGCGGCTTCCTTGTGTTTGGTCTGCTTATCGCGCTGTCGACAGTGATCGCTGCAAAACAGGGTAAACCCGCTCCGAAGCTTGGATGCGCTCAGTGTCCTCAGGCAGGTATCTGCCGTTCGGCAGGCGTTACCGATGATGACTGCGCGAAGACGGAAGGAGGTAACGACTGATGAAAGAACTGCTTATCATCCTGATGTCCTCTGTACTGGTAGACAACTATGTGCTTTCCAAGACTCTGGGCATATGTCCGTTCCTCGGCGTTTCGAAAAAGATCGATCAGGCGGTCGGCATGGGCATTGCGGTAATATTCGTCATGATCATGGCTACAGCGGCCACATGGCCTGTGCAGGTATATCTGCTTGATCCCAACGGGCTCGGATACCTCCAGACTATAGTATTTATACTTGTTATAGCAGCGCTCGTTCAGTTTATCGAGATCGTGCTAAAGAAGTTCATTCCGGGCCTTCACAAGGCACTTGGAGTATATCTTCCCCTGATCACCACAAACTGCGCCGTACTTGGCGTAACCATCGACAACTTCGGAAACCACAGCGTGGGAGGGGAGATAATCACAGGACTGAATTTTGGCCAGTCTCTTGTCTATGCTGCCGGCAGCGGACTTGGTTTCCTGCTTGCAATGGTCCTTTTCTCGGGAGTGCGTTCAAGAATAGACGGACCGACGACTCCCAAGGTATTTAGAGGCCTTCCCGTTACACTTATCGCCGCATCCGTCGTTTCACTTGCTTTCCTAGGATTCGGCGGCATAATTGACAATTTGTTTAAATAGGAGGTTGAAAATGGATTTTCGTCTTGTTTTGATAGCGATCGCCATTGTAGGCCTTATCGGACTTGCGTGTGCGGTTATCCTTGCTTTGGCATCCTATTTCATGTCGGTCAAGGTCGACGAAAAATATACGAAGATACGTGCCTGCCTTCCGGGAGCAAACTGCGGTGCCTGTGGCTATACAGGCTGTGACGGATACGCAAAGGCGCTTGCGGACGGTACCGTATCCAAGACAAATCTTTGCGTACCGGGTGCGGATACCACATCCAGAGCGTTATCCGATATACTTGGAGTGGCTTTTGAAGATGTTGAAGAAAAGGTGGCTTATGTTCACTGTAACGGAACATGTGAGGCTGCACCCAAGAAGGCGGAATACGACGGCATAGGGACTTGCCGGTCTGCAGCGCTTACTTTCGGCGGTCCGAACTCGTGCGTATACGGCTGTCTGGGTTTCGGAGACTGCGCTGATGCCTGTCCGGAGAACGCAATATGCATGAATGACGGGATAGCCCGCATAGATATCAGAAAGTGCATTGGCTGCGGTATATGTACCAGAACCTGTCCCAAGCATATCATCTCGCTTATACCTGTCACTGCAAAAACAGTTATACAGTGTTCAAGTCAGGCTAAGGGAGCTCAGGCTATGAAGGAATGTAAGAATTCCTGCATCGGCTGCAAGAAATGTGAGCTCAACTGCGAAAGCGGAGCGATCAAGGTGGTCAACAATCTTGCCGCGATAGATTACAGTAAGTGCAACCACTGCGGAAAGTGCGTAGAGGTATGTCCGAGAAAGTGCCTGAAGCTTGCGGATTTTGCCAAGAGTTACGGCGCGCAGCACGCACTGTGATGATATTTTAGACCATTACAAACAATAAAACACCCACTGTCCGTAAGTACCCGGAATATTCGGGATACTTACCGACGGTGGGTGTTTTTGATCGCTTCAGTAAGATCATGCCTGTTATTTCCTGAGATAATCTGTGACTCCGTCAGTCATTGTAACCGTCCCATCGGAGGAAAGCCAGATGATCTCGACGTTGTCCAGGGTTTCGGCAAGAGCCTTTCCTTCTTTCAAAGTCATGTTAAAAAGTGCGGTGGAAAGAGCATCGGACAGCCCTGCGTCGTCTGAGATCACAGAAACGGAAAGCCATCTGTTCTCAGGCATCAGCGTATCGGGATCGATTATGTGATGGTAGTTCTTACCGTCAACAGTGTAAAAACGTTGATATGAGCCGCTGGTGGCTATAGCCCTGTCGGAAAAGTCGAGGATCGCGATATAGGCGTTGCTTTTATCGTCTGTATCCGGGGCAAAGAGAGGATTCTCGATGCCGACAGCCCAATTGCCGCTGCCGTCTCCCTTTTCACCGATCGGGCGCACATTACCTCCTATGTTGAGACAATAACCGGTGATGCCTTTTTCTTCCATGAAATGCGCAACATATTCTATCGCATACCCCTTAGCAACGGCTCCGACGTCGAGCGTCTGTTCGGGATCGGAGATAAAGACCTGCTTTGTGTCGGCAGACAGGGTAACATTTTCGAACGATGTATGGACGGCGGCTTTTTTCAACAGTTCAATGTCGGGAACATAGGCCTCTGCAGGATTATGTTCGCCGAATTCCCTTGCTTCATGCCAGATGGAGAGGACGCTTCCCATGGCGATGTTGGTCCTGCCGTTCGTAAGATGGTAAACGTATGCTGAAAAGGAGAGCATATCAAACAAAAGCGGGTCGACGACAAGAGCTTCATGCGTGCCGTTTTTTACCGCGTTCAGACTCTTTACGTTTGTCATCCCATCATAATCGTAATAGATGTTAAACAGCCTGTGACACTTCAGAAGCTCGGCTTCGATGAGAGCCACGTTTTCGTCGAATATGTCTTCCGACGTTTCATAGCCGGTTATGGTCGTGACTGTGTCAAAGAAATCAAAGGAATACTCGACGAATTTTTCTTTTTTTGTTTTGCAGCCTGAAAAACAGATCGTGACGGCAAAAAGCAGGAGAACGGCCGTGCGTCTGTATATGGCTTTGATGGTGGCGAAAGACATGTTTTATACCAAAACGGGAATTACCCGGATCTGTGTAAAAAAATGATGTAAAAAAGGAAGTGCCCGCAAGCACTTCCTTAAACCTGCAGTATTATCCGCTATCAGTCGATAGCGTCAACAGCGGCCTTAACCATAGAACCTACGGAAATGGTGCAGCCTGCAGTCTGAAGATCTGCTACGCCGTAGCCGTCGCTGCCAACGAAACCGGAGATCTCTGACTTTGTGTGTCCTGTAAGGAATTTGTTGAATGCAGCAGCCTGATCGTACCACTCAAGGACTTTGCCGTCACCGTTTCTGTCCTGATTCTGGCCGAACTTTGCCATGTTGTAGTTATCACCCTGTTCAAGCTTTGTCTGGATGGCTGTGTTTACATCGAGAGTGCAGGCACCCTTTGCGTTAAATGTGAACTTACCCTGGATGGAGTCGGTCTTTGCGACAACCACCTTGCCGTCCTTATCCTTTACAGCTGCTACGAATACGGTATCAACTTCGTTGAGTCCGTCAGCTTCCTCGGTAGCATCCTTGTTGGAATGTGAAGCCTGGCTGTCAGCGCCGAGGCCGAGAGTCATATCGGCAGTTGCCGTGGTATCCTCAGCATTTGCAATAGCCTTAACGGTAGCTGCGATGAACTCGTTTACATGGATGGTGCATCCTGCCTTCTGAACGTCATCGTTACCATAGTTATCAGCGCCTGCAAAAGCCTTTACTTCATCTGAGGTCTTACCGATGCAGAGTTTGATGAAAGCATCGGCCTGCTCATACCATTCGCCGACCTTACCGTCGCCGTTGCGGTCTGTGCCGTGAGCAGCCATACCGTAAGCATCGCCCTTTTGTCTCTTGGACGGATAGGACTCAGCATTTACAAACTTACCGTCTGCTGTCCAGGTGGGCTTGTTCTGGGCAACATCCATTGCCATCTGTACTATTTTGCCGTTCTTGTCGATGAGAACAGCCACAGCGGTTCCATCAACTTCTCCCTGACCGTTAGCATCTTCTGTAGCATCTTTTAAAGATGAATACGAAGAGACGATTCCGAGACCAAGCTTAAGCTGCTCTTTGCCGCATCCTGCGAATGCAAAAAGACCTACAAGCATGATCGCAACCAGTACGATACTCGTTTTTCTTCTCATATAAATTGATCCTCCACATAAATGTAACATTTTTGCAATAAATTGCCGCTCGAATGATAGTTTATTTTACCGGAAAAGTCAATATATAAAAACGGTTTTTTAAAAATCTTTTACTAAATTTTTACGGAATATTATACTCATGCCGGTTATTGACAAATGTCCGATCTGATTGTAAAGTTAGGTACATGAAGAAAAGAGATTTTTTGCTCATTGCGGCTGTACTGGCCGTTGCTTTTGTTATTTTTATCATAATGAACGTTTTTGTGAAAAAGCCCGGAGATAACGTGGTCGTGAAAGTCGACGGAAAGGAATACGGGACATACCCGCTTTCCAATGATACTGAGATCGTGATCGATAATGCTTACGGCAAAAACGTGCTTGTTATCGAGGCCGGAAAATGCTATATGAAGGATGCCGACTGCCGGGACGGTATATGTGTCCGTCACAGACCGATCGACAGGAGCGGGGATACCATCATATGTCTGCCTCATAAGCTTGTGGCGGAAATAACGGCAGGAGCGGACAGTAACCCGAATGAAGAGATTGATGCGACAACAAGATAACGGTAAAAAAACACCCGCAAAGAATGTTGCTCTTTGCGGTGTTTTCATTGCACTTGCGATGATCATGAGTTATATAGAATCACTTATACCGATAAGCTTTGGCATTCCGGGCGTTAAACTCGGTCTTGCCAATCTTTGCGTTTTGACATGCCTGTATGTCCTTCATCCGGTTTATGTGTTCGTCATACTTTTTCTCAGGGTCCTGCTTTCGTCGCTCATGTTCGGTAACATGGCGGCTTTTATCTACAGCATTGCAGGGGGGATACTCAGCTTTTTTGTAATGCTTCTTTTGAAAAAAACGGGAAAGTTCAGTGCGGTGGGAGTCTCCGTCGCCGGAGGCGTTTCACATAATATCGGTCAGCTTATAGTCGCCATGTTGGTGGTTGAAACATACGGAGTGATATGGTATCTGCCGGTGCTGCTCCTTTCGGGCACACTGACCGGGCTGTTGATAGGAGCCGGATCTTCGGCAGTCCTCAAGTATCTTAGGCATTCCCGAAAAACTTGATGTTCTCAGATTCGTCGGTAATGCGGCATCCCGCAAAGCCATATTCTTCAAGCTTTCCAAAGAGCTTACCGATCTTTTTTGGCTTTTCATAGAGTGTCACATCATACTCGCTGCGATATCCGTCCGCGATCTTTATAGCTTCCACAACAGATTCCGCGGGATAGATCACTGCGAGCTTTTTCTTTGAATCGGGAATGGTGAAGCCGTTGTCGTTGAGTATGCACACGATACGCTCAAAACCTATGGAGAAGCCAACTGCTGGCACGTTTTCTCCGATGAATTTGCCTACCATGTTGTCATAACGTCCGCCGCCGCCCACGGAACCACCAAATTCAAGAGATTCGATCTCGAAGATGGTGCCTGTGTAGTAGCCCTGTCCTCTTACAAGAGAGCAGTCATATTCAATGGTGTAGCGGTCGGAGTTGAGCTGTCTTATCTTGTCGATGATGCCGGCAACGGAGTCGATCGCTTCCGTGTTGGTGCAGTATTTTCTCGCAACATCGAGCGTGAAAGGCTTTACCTGCATCATGCTTATGAATTTCTCGGTCACGTTTTCAGGAAATCCTTTTTCAAGGAGTTCTTTCTTTACGCCGTCGGGGCCGATCTTATCAAGCTTGTCAAAGCATATGCATACGGATTCGCAGTCCTCGTCCCTGAAGCCCGCGCTCATGATGAGCTCTTTAAGGATGCGGCGGTCATTGATCCTTATCCTGAAATTGGATATGCCGACACTCATAAGCGCTTTTGCGGTGGTGTCGATGAGCTCGATCTCGCAGTTTACGGAAGAACTTCCGAGAATATCAATATCGCACTGCACAAATTCACGAAGTCTGCCGCGCTGGGGACGTTCCGCGCGGAAAGAACGGTCTATCTGGATGACTTTGAAAGGAGATGCGAGCGAAGCACGGTTGTTTGCGTAAAAGCGGGAGAGCGGAAGAGTGAGGTCGTAACGGAGACCGATATCCGACAATTCCTTTGCATTTCCCGATGCAAGCGCTTCATCAAGTTTCTCGCCTCTTTTTAAGATCTTGAACATAAGGCCGAGGTTTTCTCCGCCTTCGCTTTTTGAAAGGTTTTCCATATCCTCGAGAATGGGAGTGGTGATCCTTTCAAAACCGCATGATTCATAGGTTTCAAGTATCTTTTGCTGCACATATCCCCTGAGCTTTGTCTGGGAAGGGAGATAGTCGTTTGTACCTTTTACGGAATTAAGCTTCATGATATTTTCCTTTCCGCACCCCGATAAAGAAAAAGAGCCGCAAGTACTGCGGCTCCGGATGCTCGTAAATTAAGCAACAGAATTAACAGCCTTGGTAAGTTTGGAAACTTTTCTCGCAGCTGTGTTTTTATGAAGAATACCCTTTGCGGCAGCCTGATCGATAGCAACGGTAGCCTCCTTAAGGGCAGCCTCCGAAGCAGTCTTATCGCCTGCAGCAACAGCGCTCTCAACCTTCTTTACAAGAGTCTTGAGCTTGGACTTGATCATCTTATTTCTTAATGTCTTTGTCTGGATGACACTGATTCTCTTCTTTGCTGACTTGATATTTGCCATTTGATAACACCTCCCATATATTGGTTTCGGATTTTTCGTTCTGCATGACCGTTTCACGGGAACGGGACACGGAGGTTCCCATAAAACATACTCGAATATAATACCTTGAAGTGCAGTAGTTGTCAATATAAATTTTTGGGTAAAGAAAAAATTTTTGTCTTGCATCGGAGTCGCCTTGACTGTAAAATAGCGGTACGGACAGATGCGTTTTCTTTCTGAGAGGAGACGCTTTGAAAAACAATAAATTCATCAAACGGGTAGCCGTTTGTCTTTTTGCCGTTGCGGCTATCGCAGCGGGTTTCTGGTATGTTTTCTTTGTTCTTGAGCTTGATCCCTTTTCGGACAAAAGATCAAATGAGAGTTTTGATGCGGAAAAAAGCGGTTTAGTGGATACCGGCGAGGCAACGCTTACTTCCGGAGGCGTTGACGGCAGTGCGCTTCCTACCCCGACGGAGGCTGTTTTCTATGTAGTTTTTGTGTGTGGGGAAGTGGTTACGCCTGATGTTTACAGTTTGCCTGCGGGGAGCCTTGTGAGAGATGCGGTTGCCGCTGCCGGAGGTTTTTCGGACAAGGCGGACAGGGAATACCTGAACCTTGCCAGAGAAGTATCGGATCATGAAAGGGTGTACGTGCCGTCGTTGGAGGAAATTGCGGTGCAGACCGCATACTGGAATGGCGGGGGTGCAACAGGCGGAAATGGAAGTGGGTCCGGTAGTGGTGGCAGTAGCGGCAATGGGGCCGGAGGTAATAGTGGTTCCTGGACAGGTGGCAGTAGTGGTAACGTGGCAGGGAGTGGCGCTGCAGCCTCCGGAAGGCGTACCGAAGAGTCGGATAAGTCCATGGCAGGTTCGGGAAACGGTTCAAACAGTGGGATAAACGGTAACGGCCTTGTAAATATCAATACCGCGACTGCGGAAGAATTGATAACATTGCCTGGGATCGGTGAGGCCAGGGCCAGGGACATAATCTCATACAGGACAAACATCGGCCCGTTTGAAAAGATAGAGGACATAAAGAATGTGAGTGGCATCGGGGACAAGATGTTCACAAAGCTCATGGGACTTATCACGGTGGAATGAGAACACGATGAAAAGACCACTTGTGACGTTGTTCTTTATGTTTCTTGCGGGAATTATGCTGGCTTCGGCAGGGCGACAGGCATCTGTCATTGGGATTATGGTAATGACTGTGCTTCCTCCCGTGTTTGCCGTGCTTATCAAAAAAGGAGTGGTGCGCGTTGAGAAATATGTGCTGCCGCGTGCATATTTGGGATTTGCGGTTTTTCTCGTGCTTATCCCTGTCCTTTTTGTACTTGGGGTTATAAGAAGAACGCATTATGATGCCGTTACCGAGGCAGAGCGCAAGCCTTATCTGGAATTGTGGGACAGAGGCGAACTTGAAGTCATTGCAGAGGGAAGGATACGCCGGATTTCGACAAGTGCGGGGAAATATGAAATACACCTGACGGATTGTGTGATCAGGAGCGCGTACGGAAGTGATGTTTCGAAGGCGGGAGGATGCATCATATATGCTGGAGTGGACAGTATATCCGTTCGACCAGCCGCACCGCGTGCGGGAAACCGTGTGCGTGTGTATGGGAAAATGAAGCCGTATCTGCATGCCGCTAATCCGGGGCAGTTTGATGCCGCGGAGTATCATCTGTCCGACAGGGAATATGCGTACATCTCGGCCAAAAAGGTGTGGATCACTGAAAGACATACAAATGTTTTTACGGAGATAATATTCGCGGCATCCGGAAAAATGAAAGAAACACTCTCCGTGCTATATGACAGTGAGCAGGCGGGGATACTAACTGCCATGCTCACAGGAGACAAGAGCCTTATGGAAGATGAGACCAAAGACTTGTATAAGAGTGCCGGGATCAGTCACATCCTTGCTGTATCGGGTTTGCATGTCTCATTTTTCTGTATGGGTCTATACAGGCTGCTGATGCGCATGAAGGCAGGGGCAAAGGCTTCGCGTATCGCGGCTTTGATCGCGCTTGTCTTGTTTGTGATATATACCGGCGCGGGCACATCGGCTTTGCGGGCCGGTATTATGACTTCCGTGCTTCTTTTGTCAAAGTCGGTAAGAAAGCGGTACGACATGCTTTCTGCTCTGGCGCTGGCGGGTATTGTTTTGCTTGCGGTATTCCCGCACGACATAGGAAATGCGGCTTTTGTACTCTCTTTTTCTGCCGTTCCCGGGATATATGCCGCAAATGAGTTAAAGCTTAAGCGGCTTTCCGGCGCGGTGATAACTCTCACAACGCTTCCCGGAGTGCTGTTTTTCTATTATGAGACTTCGGTTTACGGCGTTTTGATCAACATCCTGGTTATTCCGCTGACCTTTTTTGTGCTTGTTTTCGGCTTTGTTTCTGCGATCCTTGGGATGCTCTTTATCCCGCTCGGAGGACTTGCGGCGGGAACGGTATGCATATTGCTAAAGATCATAGGCATCGCGGCGAAACTCGTCGGATACCTTCCGTTTTCATACGTCTGCACGGGAAAGCCGACCGTTGCAGGCATCGCGATATATGTGATACTCCTCATCATTGCGTATCGTATTGCCGTGTCGCATGTGAGAGGGGAAGAACTATTTTTTACAAGAGTCTATACCTGCAGAATATTGCTTGTCATACTTGCAGTTATATTTCTGGTTTCCGGTAGTAAGCCGGACAGCCTCGCATTCTTAAGTGTCGGCCAGGGAGATTCGTTTGTTTATCTTAATGATGGCTCCTGCACTGTTGTGGACTGTGGCAGTTCGGATACGGGCTCTGTCGGGAAATACATTCTGTCGCCGTATCTCAAGTATAATGGCGAGACGATCATTGACGCCTGCATTGTTACGCATACCGATGATGATCATATAAACGGGATAGCAGAGATACTGGAAGCGATGCCGGCTTTCAAAGGAAGTTTGCGTTTCTATGCTCTTTATGACGGAAACGTCGCGATAAAACGCCTGATAATGCCAAAGGTGTCCGTACCCGGTGAAGCCTACAAGAAACTTGTAGACCTCGCCGCCGAGAAAAATGTGGAAGTCGTTTACGCTGAGGCCGGCTATTCAGAAAGCTTTCCGGCCACATTAACCTGCCTCGCACCTAAAGACGCCGTCGAATCCGAAAACGGTACGTCCCTTGTGTTCCTTCTTGAAACAGAGAAGTATGACGTTTTTCTGATGGGCGACGCGGATGCCGCTGAAGAAGCCCAGGTGATGCAGTACATGAAGTTACTTAAAACACGAGGCACAATGGCATCCCAAAAGCAAGAAGCAGCGACATCCACATCGCACGGGTCAGCTGTTTCTGCATCGCTAACAGCCGCATCGCTTTCGTCATTGAACAAGAAAGTCATTTTAAAAGCCGGACACCATGGCAGCCGCACATCGACCTCCGAAGAATTCCTAAGATTCATCCATCCCGACATCGCCGTGATCTCATGCGGTTACAACAACCGCTACGGCCATCCGCACAGTGAAGTTGTGGATCTGTTGAGAAATTTTGAAATAATTGTATATCGTACTGATCAAGATGGTGCCCTGATAATTCGGCAATAATATGATTTAGAAATTGAAATCTATGACCCATAAAGGGATAGAACGCAATTTCATGACCCTAGGAGAAGAAATTGCTGACAGGGTCATGAAAACATAAGCCAAAGGCGAAGGATAGAATGAAATTCCATGACCCTAAGTAAAGAATGTGTCGATAGAGTCATAAAATCCAAAGTCTGCAGAAAGACATAAAGCACAATCGCATGACCCTAAGAGAAGAAAATATCGATAGGGTCATTAAAGCTAAAGCCAAAGGAAAAGAAAGCAATGAAAACCAATGACTCTATGGACAAAAATATTGGATAGGGTCATAAGCTGGAAAAATTACAGCAAATAAAGGAGAAAAATGAGGAGACTATTACAACAGATGACTGCGCGTGTCGCAATATTGAAGAAGGCAATAAAGGCGGCAGAAAATGATCGAGTAGCAAAGTCTTACCCCGAAGGAAGATTGAGAATATCAAATACTGGCAGCCAGAAACGTTATTATCATGTAATAAGTGCAGAAAAGCCAAAAGGTGTGTTTATCACCAAAAATGACCAAAGTATTGCAAGGAAACTAGCGGAAAAAGACTATAACAGCAGGTTTTTGGAATTGGCGACGGAAGAATTGTCAAGACTTGAAAGAATGATACATATCATCTCAGAGGATAACGCTGATATGGCATTTGAAAGAATGTCCCCGGGAAGGCAAGAATTGGTGAGACCATATATACTTACCGATGAAATTCTGATAAATGACTGGCTAGGCAAAAGTTTCAAAACAAACCAATTCATGCCCGAGAGAAAGATTTACGATACGATAAAAGGTGAAAAAGTCCGTTCTAAATCAGAAGCGCTTCTTGCCAATATGTTTTTCGAAATGAAGATACCCTACAGGTATGAATGTGAACTGCGGCTCAAAAAAGGCACGGTCAGATATCCGGATTTTACGCTTTTGAAGATCAGAACCCGCGAGGAGATATACTTTGAACACTTTGGGCTTTTGGATGACGAAAACTATTTGAAGTCAAGCATAAAGAAACTGGATGAATACAGAGAAAACAATATCTATCCAGGGAAAAATCTCCTGTTCTCGTACGAAACGGAGGAAAGCCCTTTGGATATAAAAGGAATCAGGAAAATGGTAGAGGATTTCTTTACGAGATCAAGTTTTTAATGAAAAAGCCATAACGCTTTGATATAATGGCTTTTGTGCGAAAGGCAATAAAATATATAGTTTCACGGAGGTACACATGGACTACATACACGACCTGCGTCCGCTGATAGGACACAGAAAGATAATACTCAACTGCGCGGGCGCTATAATAACCCGCGATGACAAGATACTTTTCCAGCGCCGCTCCGACAACAACAAATGGGGGCTTATAGGCGGACTGCTTGAAATGAACGAAACCTATGAGGAGACTAACTATTAGAAGTCAAGAAGAAATAAATGATTTTTGATCAAAACGCAGAAATGCGATTTGTATAGTGGTCGGGACTTATTCCCGACAA
>JAEENL010000174.1 GCA_016283775.1 Lachnospiraceae bacterium
CTCAGGCGCCGGTTCGTCAAACTTCCACGGCGCTACCTCTTCGGGCTCCGGGTCTCCGAGGTACTGCTCCAGCTCCTCAGGCGCCGATTCGTCAAACTTCCACGGCTCTGCCTCTTCAGGTTCCGGCTCGTCGGTTGCGGCCGAAACCTCAGGCTCCGCGGGAATCTCCTCCGGCTCCTCAGGCACTGCAGGCTTTTCCTCCTCAGCGGCGGTATTTAACGCGTCTTTCCGCGCACCTTTTCTGTACGCGGAAAGACGGTCGTTCTTTTCTTTTGTGTCCGATGATAATCCGTTCAGTAGACTGTCCAGATATGATTCATCAGTTGGCATCTAAGTAACCCCTGTCGATATGTTTTGTCCCAAATCAGTCAAGTATCAGTCTGTCTATCTCACCTACAAGCTTGTTGATCTCAGGCTTTGTGATCTGTGCGTCGGCGCCGAGCGACTGGCCCTTTGCGATCATGTCCACGGAGATCATGGACGAGAAGATGATAACAGGTATCATCTTTGTTCTCTCATCTGACTTTACAAGCTTTGTGAAACGGTGTCCGTCCATACGGGGCATCTCAATATCGGTGATGATGAGCTTGACCTTGTCGGTGATATTTCCTTCGGAAGCCATCTTGTCGACCTTTTCCCATGCTTCCTGACCATCGGTATTTACGATCAGGTTCACATATCCGGCCTTCTTGAGGCAATCCTGTATGAGCTTTGAAAGAAGTGCGGAATCCTCTGCGATGAGGATGGGCTTTGCGCTTCTTGCTCTGAATCCGAGTTCGTCGACATCTGTGGCCTGGATGGATGTCTCGGGCGAGATGTCAGCTATGATCTTCTCGAAATCGAGAAGGACGATGAGCCTGCCGTCGAGCTTTACGATACCGGTGGAAACGCCTTCACCGTGTCCGTTCAATGTGGAGTCGGGCTTTAAAACCTCCTCCCATGAAACTCTGGTGATGCCCACTACCGAATGTACGTGGAAAGCGGCATTGATGTTGTTGAAGTAAGTAACGATGTAGAGATCGTTCTTTGTGTCTGCGGATTCAGGGAGGTGGAGCACCTTTGAAAGACTGATGCTGGTCACGACCTCATCACGCGGCATGAAAATTCCTTCAATGGCAGGGTCTGCATTGGGGATCGGAACAGCAGGCGTGTATTGGAGGATTTCCCTGATCTTAGCAACATTGATACCGTAACGGTTGGGGCCGACGGTAAATTCGAGGATCTCCAGTTCATTCGTTCCGCTTTCAAGCAAGATATTGGTGTCCATATTTACTCCTCCGTTTGTTGTGAATATAGAAAAGATTATAGCCTAATATTTTTGCTTTTTCAATCGTTTGGGAATTCCTTTACAATCTCTTTACAATCATTTTATTTTTATTATGACTGCTTCACTTTCACTGTTGATGATGGATATCGCGGCCTTTGTGATATCGAGTCCCTTTTCGACTCTGAATACCAGCACTGCGAGATAGGATTTCCCGGGCGCTACGTTCTCTCCCGCATTGTCATCGGAAACGCCTATAAATCTCAGGTCGTTCGTAAACAGCGTCGTTTCCGCAGGCTGTGTCTGTCCGTCGTTGTAAAGAAGCGTGCACCTGAGTTTCTGTGCGGCGGTGTTCAGGTTTACGGTCTTGGAAGAGTTGTTCACGATGTCAAATCTGACGATCAGATATTCCACTCCTTCGATCTTTTGAAGCGCCGTTGCCGAATCTCCCATGTGGAAGCTTTCCACGGGTTCGCTCGTGCCTGTGTATGAAGCGCGCACCTCGGCGGGAAGACCCATGACATTTGTGAGTTCAAGATTTGTAAACTCCGTATTGTCGGGAAAATCAGTAGGTGTCGGGATCGGTGTGGGTGTGGAAGTCACATCCGCGGTCTTTGTGGGCTCTGCCCCAGGTGTCGTTCCGGGTCCGGGCGTGACATCCGCCGCTTTTGTAGGTTCCGTTCCGGGTTCTCCCGTAGGAGTCACGAGCACGATGGCCGTAGGCGTGGGTGTGGGTGTTTCTGTCGGGACCGGTGTCGATGTGGCAT
Organism: Lachnospiraceae bacterium; assembly: GCA_016283775.1. GTDB lineage: Bacteria > Bacillota > Clostridia > Lachnospirales > Lachnospiraceae > RGIG3528. The sequence continues at coordinate 2,032 of JAEENL010000174.1, forward strand.
CGGGTTTCGGTGTCGGTGTTGGCGTGGGCGTGAGTTTTTCCGCAGGAAGGAGCATCCCGCTGTAGTTCCTGTCATGCTTAAGAAGCACGTCAGCCGCATACTGCGCGATGGCATTTCTTTCCCCGTTGGTCAGCGGGACATTTTTTATAAAGCATCCGCTCATCACCGAACAGGTAAGTATCAATACGATTGCAAAAAAGATCTTTCGCACTTTTGTACTCCGTCATAGAAAATCTTTGTTTACATTAGTCGATTGTAACACTTGTGAAATATTAAAGCAACTTGATATTGCAAGTTTTATCAACGTTTTATCTTTTTGCCGCATCAAGCTCGAACCAGAACTCGACTCCGTTTGAATGATCTATCACTCCGAAAGGCTTGTTGTGCGCGTCCATGATGGCCTTTACGATGGACAGACCTATGCCGGAACCGCCGTATTCGCGGCTTCTCGCCTTATCGACCTTGTAGAACTTGATCCATATCTTGTCGATATCCTCCTCGGGGATAGGCTCTCCCGTGTTGAACACGGAAACCCTTACGGTCTCCCCCTCCACCGAAGCCTTTACATCGATCACTTTTTCGCCGTCGCAGTGATTTATCGCATTTGTGAGGTAGTTCGTGAAAACCTCTTCGATCATGTATTCGTCGGCCCATGCGTCCAACTTCTCGGGCATGCTGCAAAGGAGTTTTATCTCTTTGTTCTTTAACAGCACGTCCGAAGATGCGATGACGGAACGTACCACAGCGGCAAGGTCAAAGCGCTCGATTTCCGCGATCTGACGGCCAAACTCGATCTGGTTCAGCGTGAGAAGTTTCTTCACCATCTTGTTCATCTTGTCGGACTCGTCGATGATGACATCACAGTAAAAATCGCGGCTCTCCGGATCGTCGTTTATGCAGTCCTTAAGACCTTCCGCATAGCCCGAGATCAGCGCTATGGGCGTCTTCAGCTCATGCGTGACGTTTGAAAGGAATTCCTTTCTCATCTCGTCGATCTGCACCTTCTGGTCTATGTCGTTCTGGAGCGTGTTGTTTGCGTTCTTCAGGTCTACGATGGTCTTTTCGAGTTTTTCGGACATGGCGTTTATCGCCGCTCCGAGTTCTCCTATCTCATCATTGGTGTCACCTGTGTATCTTACGTCAAAATCGAGTCTGCTCACGCTCTTTGCCACAGTCGACAGCTGCTTTATCGGGCGCACGAAGGACCTTGTGGTGAACGAGATGATGACAAACGTGCAGACAAGCACTATGAGCCCCGCATACAAAAGGAATCCGCTCGCTATGTCCGCGCTCTCGCGCATGCTCTCAACACTTGTCCTGATAAGGATATAGGTGCCTCTTTGCGCATCGGACGAAAAAAGATCGAGATATGTCGAATTTGTCCTCATATCAAAGGACTTGGTTATCTCATATCCTTCATCGGACTTTTTTAAAACGGCTCTGTCATGCGGATTACCGGTAAGCTCCGACCTTATTCGCTGATAAAGCACACTTTCCCTTGTGTTTGCATTTGTAGTGCTGAAATAGTACTGGGAATCCACAAGGACATAGATCGTTAGATTGCTCCTCGACGCAAGCATCTCAAGCTTTACAAAGTCTTCCTCGGTGAGGAAGTTGTCAGAGCTTATCTCATATATTCCAAAGCCGAAGCTCTGTATTCCTTTTCCAAAACCCTGAGGCGGCCTGAATTCACCTTCAAAGTCATCTCCCGCTGCAGGTGTCGGTGTGGAGGGCGCGGTTTCCGAGGAAAGGAGCGTCACGCCGGTCACCGTCCTTTTTCCGGCAAGTGACGAAACAGAAATGATCTGCCCCGCGTCGGCCGATTCGTCACTGTCCTTCACATAGTAATTTGTGAGAATCCCGCTCACCTCGCCAAAAGCAGACGAAAGCGTATCCACCTTGGATCTGATGTAATACTCCTCAAGGAAGAATTTGTTCAGCATCCAGGTGATCGCTATCGCTCCGGTCACTATCGCCGTAGTCGTTATGATAACTTTTAATCGCCATGAGATCTTCATACTTCAAACTTGTAGCCCATGCCCCAGATAGTCTTTATGTATTCGCCCTTTGCTCCCATCTTGCTGCGGAGCTTTTTGACATGTGTGTCTATCGTGCGGGCATCGCCGTAATAATCATAATTCCACACATTGTTGAGTATCTTTTCTCTTGAAAGTGCAAGTCCTTTGTTGGTCACAAAATACTCAAGCAGCTCAAATTCCTTTACCGAAAGCTCTACAGGATCTCCGTCGATCTTCACCTGATGCGCATCGTGGTCGAGAGTGATCCCCCCTATCTCGATGACTTCGCCTACGGATGTGCCGGAACGCCTTAATATCGCCTCAACGCGCGCCATAAGGATCTTTGGCGAGAACGGCTTTGAGATATATTCGTCGACTCCGAGGTCAAAGCCCTGCAGCTCGTCTCTTTCCTCAGACTTTGCCGTGAGCATGATGATCGGCACCTTTGAATACTGCCTTATCTCGCGCACCACTTCCCATCCGTCCATTTTCGGCATCATCACATCAAGTATGATGAGCGCGATGTTTTTGTTCTTTTCGTCAAAAAAAGCATCAACGGCCTTTTCGCCGTCCTCAGCTTCTATCACCATATATCCGCGCTTTGCGAGAAAGTCGTGCACGAGTTTTCTCATCCTGCTCTCATCATCTACTACCAGTATCTTCAGTTGTTCCGCCATTTCCGGCTCCTTTCTCCTCCTCAAAATATATCCCGTTCTGCTCGAGGAAGTAGAGTTTTTCATTTATCTCTGCCTGCTTTTTGTCGAGTTCTTCCTGCCAGGAAGCGTATTTATCAAGTATCTGCCGCTCGTAGACCGCTCTGAGCGGTGAGCTTTTTCCTGTCAGCACTATAACGAACATCCCAACGATTATGACCAGAAGCCCGAACACCACAAGTCTGAGCAGCGCATTTGCCCTCTCAAGCCTTTGTATCTTTGTCGGCGGCTTTTTCTTTGGCTTCTTTGCGGGCTTTTTGATGTCGGGCAGAGGCTTCAGCTTGTCCTCGGTGATAAACCCGTTTTTCACGATCACCGCGCGGAGTTCTTTTAAGAAATCTATCCCGATCGGCGTCGTCACCATCCTCCGCTCTATCAGTCTGTCATGAAGCTTTGCGGCCGTTGCCGGGTCCGAAAGGTCGCTCCGGTTTTTCAGATATTCTATAGCCTCGGCCTCTTTTTTTGCCTCTCTGTATTCTTCTTCCGTAAAAAATGTATAGCCTTTGTATTTGTATTCAGCCATCCCTCACTCCGAAAACATATGAAATTCTTGTATTTTACTTTACAAGTATAGCACAAACGTTTACAATTCAATACTGAATTTTCTGTGAATTCTTCTTGAGGGAGGACAAAAATGTACGAAACATCAGAAAAAAGAGGGCTTACCGGAAACGCGCTGAAGCTCATCGCGATAATAACGATGTTCATAGATCACGCTGCCGCATTACTTATAGAAAACGGCTATTTTGCCGTAAATGAAAATCCGGGAGAAGGAACACCGGGATTCATACTTGCGAGCCGCCTGCTGACGCTTGATATAGTATGCCGTGCGATAGGACGCATCGCTTTCCCGATATTTCTGTTCCTTTTGGTCGAAGGTTTTCTCCATACGTCAAACCTGCTGAAATACGGTGTTCGTCTCCTTTTGTTCGCAGTGATCTCGGAGGTTCCATTCGACCTTGCAAACAATGGTTCCGTGCTTGAATTCGGCTATCAGAACGTGTTTTTCACGCTTTTCCTCACACTCCTCGCGATGGCGGGATATGAAGCGGTGGAAAACAGGTTTTGGAAAAACAATAAAGTCCCGGCTGTGCTTTTGTATATCGTGATATTTCTCGCCGCCACGACAGCCGCGTCACTCCTCAGGGCCGACTATGCCTCCGCGGGCGTGGGTATGGGAAGTGTCATCTGGTTTTTAAGAAAAAAGCGCTCCGCCCAGCCGCTTGCGCTCATGGCCTTCATCATCGTGTACTGCATACTGCAGGCCGCTTCTGTCTCCGCTTCGGGGACCGGGCCTGTCATTTCCTTCGCGAGGTTCTATTTTGACAACATCTCATTCATTGAAGTGCTCTGCGTTGCAGCATATCTTTTCATAACACGCTACAACGGAGAGCGAGGGAGTTTTCTCCCGAAATATGTGTTTTACGCGTTTTATCCCGTACACATGCTGATACTTACCGGGATCAGATATCTGATATTTAATGTTTGAGAATAAAAAACTCCGAAGCGGAAGTTCTGCGCTCCGGAGTGATTTTTTTAGCAAAGAGTTACTCGGTTAAAGCCTTTTTTGCCTTTTTTGATTATGAGGCCTTCTTTCAGCTCGGCTGCCGAATATACTTTCTTGAAATCCGTGACTTTTTCGTCGTTTACGGATACGCCGCCCTGCTCAACGTTTCTTCTTCCGTCTCCTCTTGACGAAACAAGTCCCGTCTTTACAAGAAGCGAAACGATGTCAAGTCCGCCGTTCTCAAGATCCGCTTCGGTAAGCTCTGTGGAAGGCATGTTTTCAAGCGATCCCGCGCCCGCAAACAGTGCTTTCGATGCTTCGAGCGCTTTTGCTGCCTCCTCTTCGCCGTGAACGAGCTTTGTGAGCTCGAAAGCGAGGATCTCTTTTGCCTTGTTGAGTTCGCTTCCTTCCCAGCTTTCCATCTTTTCGATCTCTTCTAGAGGAAGGAATGTGAGCATCTTTAAGCACTTGATGACATCGGCGTCCGCAACGTTCCTCCAGTACTGGAAGAATTCAAAAGGCGAAGTCTTTTCGGGATCGAGCCATACAGCTCCGGACTGTGTCTTTCCCATCTTTTTTCCTTCGGAGTTCAAAAGAAGGTTGATGGTCATCGCGTATGCGTCTTTTCCGAGCTTTCTGCGGATGAGCTCGGTGCCTCCGAGCATGTTGCTCCACTGGTCGTCGCCGCCAAACTGCATGTTGCAGCCGTATTTCTGGAAGAGCATAAAGAAATCGTAGCTCTGCATGATCATGTAGTTGAACTCGAGGAAGCTTAAGCCCCTCTCCATCCTCTGCTTGTAGCACTCTGCTGTGAGCATGCGGTTTACTGAGAAATGAGGTCCCACTTCACGGAGCACCTCGATGTAGTTCAGTCCCATGAGCCAGTCGGCATTGTTCACCATTGTGGCCTTTCCTTCGGAAAAGTCGATGAAACGGCTCATCTGCTTTTTGAAGCATTCGCAGTTGTGCTGTATCGTCTCTACAGTCATCATCTGTCTCATGTCCGTGCGTCCCGAAGGATCGCCGATCATCGCCGTCCCGCCTCCGATGAGCGCAATGGGCTTGTTTCCCGCCATCTGCAGTCTCTTCATAAGGCAGAGCGCCATGAAATGTCCCACATGGAGCGAATCCGCGGTGGGATCGAAACCGATGTAGAATGTGGCTTTTCCGTTGTTGATAAGTTCCCTGATCTCTTTTTCGTCGGTCACCTGCGCGATAAGTCCGCGTGCGACCAGTTCGTCATAACATGTCATAAAAGACCTCCTTTGAGCCCTGCGTACCGCAAGGCAAAAAATACGCCCCGCCCTTATCTTAAGGACGAGGCGAGGCTTTGCTCCGTGTTACCACCTTAATTCACAGGAAACTCACGCTTCCTGTCTCAGCAGGTACATTCATACCTTAGCGATATAACGGTCGCCCCCGTCGCAGCCTACTGTAATTTCGGTGCGCCGCTCCGGGATGTATTCGCATGGCACTGTCCTCACGCCTCTCATCAGCCGGCAGTTTTCTGTAGGATGCGATCCATGTTACTTCTTCCCATCAACGCATTTGCTTTATGGATGAAAGCATTATAACACTAATTTGGGCTCTGTCAAGAGAAAAACAGTGTTTTACCTGTACAGCTTTCTGAAATCACTCGGGGAGTACCCCATGATCTCACGGAAAACTTTGTTGAACGTGGTCGTCGACTGGAATCCCGCCCGGAATGCGCAGTCGGTTATCGAAAGATCTTTGTTCAAAAGGTATCTTGTGGCTCTTTTGACTCTGAGTCTTGACAGGTATGCGGGAAATGTCATCTGCATGCACTGCTTGAACAGTTTTGAAAAATAAAACGTGCTAAGGCCCACAAACTGCGCCACTTCTGTCTGAGTGAGCTCATTTTCGACATTCTCCACGATGTAGTTGCAGGCCATGTGTATATATTTCCAGCCCGCTCCCGCACTTTCCTCGAGTTCCGAAAGATCCTTTTTCTCCGCCATCACATATTCGCCGATCTTAAGCAATATCTCACTCACACAGATCTTGCATTTTGTCTCGGCAAACCGTCCGTTTGAGACATAGATGTCTTTGATCTCGTCAATCTTTTTGTGTATAAACTTTGCAATCTCCGGCGCGTCGGCAGTTGCAATATGATGGCGCTCATAGAGGAATCTCGCGCTCGAGACCATATCCAGGTTGCTTTCTATGATCGCGGCCGGAAACTGTATAAAAAGCGCACTGCCCTTCGGTGCCCTGATGGTGCCGTGGATCTGCTGAGGCCACACCAGCAGGATGTCTCCTGCTTCAAGTTCATAGATGCGGTCTCCGACGCGATACCTGCAGCCCTTTTTCAAGGCCACGGTAAATTCGGCCGCGTCGTGCCAGTGAGGCGGATAGACTTCAGGGTTTTCCTGATCGTTCACGATGATGGCAGCATGCATGTTAAAATGTAATGTTTCTTTGGATTCTTTGATCATATGACTATAATAACAAAAAACGGTCAAAAGACAACAAATAATTTGTACCATGTAGATACTTTATGGTCTAAAATCAGATTTAAATGAGGCATTGCTTTCTGCAGCAGATTCGTGAAAAATCATGGATCCGGCGTCGACTGCAGGTAGTTGATGCCCGTTTTTTTATCCCGAAAACAGAGCGTCCCCCCGCCTGCACTTGCTGCAAACGAGGGACCGTCGTATGAAAACAATATTTTGTTTATATCGTTTTAACTTTGCCGTATCGGGTTATTTTCCCTTTTTTTCACCCTTTACCGCAGTGAGGATCACATTGATGATGATGCCGAGGATGAGCGCGGTAGCGATGCTTGTTACGGTCACATGACCGAAGTTCAGCGAAAGCCCGCCGATACCCGCAACGAGGATCGTGGATACAACAAAGAGATTCTTGCTGTCCTCGAGGTCAACCTTCTGTACCATCTTAAGTCCGCTGACTGCGATAAAGCCGTAGAGCGCTACGCACACACCGCCCATTACGCACTTGGGGATCGAATTTACAAAAGCAACAAAGGGCGAAAGGAACGAGATGATTATAGCAAGGTTTGCGGCAGTAAAGATCGTCCATACGGATGCGTTTCCGGAGATGGCAACGCAGGCGATAGACTCACCGTATGTGGTGTTCGGGCAGCCGCCGAAGAATGCGCCGGCAAAGGAGCCCACACCGTCTCCGAGGAGGGTTCTGTGAAGTCCGGGATCCTTTAAGAGATCCTTTTCGATGATGCTTGAAATGTTCTTATGATCCGCGATATGCTCGGCAAATACTACGAACGCAACGGGAACATATGCAACGGCAACGGTCCCGACATAAGAAGGGGTAAGCTTTCCGAAAGCGCCGAAGGCTGTAAGGAATGTAAATTCGGGAACTCTGAAAAGCGCCTTTGCAACGCCGTCGTCTCCGAGTGTCGTAAGAGGTGTGAAATCGGTGACCTTGATCGCGTCGATGCCCGCAACGTTTCCGATGATCGTGAGTACGGCCGCAAGCGCGTATCCGCAAAGGATACCGATGATGAACGGGATGAGTCTCACTGTCTTTTTACCGAATACCGAGCAGAGGATGGTGGCAAAAAGAGTGACAAGTCCGCAGAGAACGGCTACGTTGACCGCACCGCCGGCATTTGCGGTCTTTAAGTCTCCGACTGCATTTCCCGCAAGAGAAAGACCGATGATCGCAACCGTAGGTCCTATAACGACAGCGGGCATAAGGTAGTTGATCCAGTCAACACCCACAACCTTTACAAGGATAGCGATGACTACATACACAAGCGCGGCAAGGCACGCGCCGATGATTATTCCGAGATATCCGAGAGAAACAGAAGCGGCTCCCGCAAAAGCGGCTGCCATCGAATTGATGAACGAGAACGAGGACCCCAGGAAAACAGGGCTCTTAAAGCCGGTGAACAAAAGATAAACAAGCGTTCCGATACCTGCTCCGAAAAGAGCGGCCGCGGAATCCATTCCGTTACCTACGATGACCGGCACCACCAATGTCGCCGCCATGATGGCAAGCAGCTGCTGAACGGCGAAGACGAGCAGTTTTCCAAAGCTTGGTCTGTCCTGCGTGTTGTAAATGAGTTTCATTTTGTGTTCCTCCCGTGATATGAAATTTTCCCATAAAAAATCACGCGAATATAGCTCTTCCCGTGATTTTTTTAAATTCTAAATTTTCCATTAAGAAATTTCAAGAGGTAATTTGATATTCTGTGATAAATATTATTTATGGGATTGATAAGCGCTGTTAAAGTGCTATAATACGCATGTTCAACGGAGGAAAAAACCATGAAAAACTTTTTGCGTACGACTAATATCGTGCTGTTTCTTACCGCAGTCATCGTTCTTTTAGCAGCATGCTCCGAAGAAAGCAGCGTGTCTGATGTTCCCACACCCACTTCCGAGGTGCCGGTAACTTCCACGGATACACCCGCTCCCACGCCGACCGCAACCGCGACTCCGGAGCCCACTTCAACACCCTCTCCGACCTTCACGCCTACCGCAACGCCTGTCCCCACAACAGACGCCGCTTCGCTTAAAGAAGCCCGCACC
>JAEENL010000175.1 GCA_016283775.1 Lachnospiraceae bacterium
ATATGGACGATTTTAACAACAACAACGACCGCGACAAAGAATACGAAGAAGTCTGCGCCATCTGCAGACGCCCGGAAAGCCAGGTCGGAAAGCTGATCCGCATGGACGGAAATCTGTGTGTCTGCGCGGACTGCATACAGAAAACACTGGACCTTATGAAGGGGAACGGCGCGATGCAGATATTCAGCGTGCCGGCGCCTTCTTCAAACAATCAGAACAATGATACGAAAAATCTCACCGACGGTGGCAGCAATGCCGCAAGCAATGACGGCGGGAACAACGGAAATAACGGAAACAACGGCAACAATGGCAACAATGGCAACAACGGCGGTAACAACGTCAATGGCCTCGGGGATCTCATGAACTATATTTTCGGTGACCTCATGGGAGTGCCGCAGAATCAGAAGCTCAAAAAGCGCAAGACCGCAAAAGAGCCAAAGACCGACGATATCCCCGCAAAGTTTGACATAAAGAATCTCAAGCCCCCTCATGTGATAAAGAGTGAGCTTGATGACTACGTTGTGGGCCAGGAGCATGCAAAAAAAGTCATGTCCGTGGCTGTGTACAACCATTACAAGCGCGCCTTTGACGAAGGAAAAGACGGGATCGAGCTCGAAAAATCCAACATGCTGATGATAGGTCCCACTGGTTCCGGTAAGACTTATCTGGTAAAAACGCTCGCAAAGCTTTTGAACGTGCCGCTTGCGATAGCCGATGCGACTTCTCTCACAGAAGCGGGTTACATCGGAGATGACGTCGAGTCGGTCCTTTCAAAGCTCCTCGCGGCCGCAGATAATGACGTTGAGCGCGCCGAAAAGGGAATAGTCTTCATCGACGAGATCGACAAGCTCGCAAAGAAGCATACGACAAATTCAAGAGACGTGTCCGGCGAGGCCGTGCAGCAGGGACTCTTAAAGCTCCTTGAAGGCGCGGAGGTGGAAGTGCCTGTGGGCGCGATGAGCAAGAACGCGATGGTGCCCATGACAACGATGGACACTTCAAACATACTTTTCATCTGCGGAGGAGCTTTCCCCGAACTTGAAAAGATAATAAAAAGGCGTCTCAACAAGACTTCCGCGGTTGGTTTCCTCGGCGAACTGAACGATAAATACGATGAGGACAAGGATATCCTGTCCCGCGTAAAGACCGAAGACTTAAGGGAATTCGGCATGATCCCCGAGTTTCTCGGGCGTCTTCCCGTGGTATTTGCGCTTAAACCTTTAAGCCGCGAGGATATGATAAACATCCTCACAGAGCCTCACAATGCCATAATCAAGCAGTACAAAAAGCTGCTTGCGATGGATGAGGTAAATCTTGAATTTGAGCGTGAAGCCCTTGAAGCACTTGCCGACAGAGCAATGGAACGCGATATAGGCGCAAGAGCGCTCAGAGCGATCATCGAGGAGATCATGCTCGACATCATGTATGAGATCCCGAAGGACGACACCATCGGAAGCGTCGTGATCACCAAAGATTACGTATCAAATAACGGCGCGCCGCGCATAATCCTCAGAAACTCGGGAGCCATTTCCGAGAACTGACGAAAGGAAAGTTTATGTCCTGGGAAGACAATGTCCGCAGGATGGACCCCTATATACCCGGGGAACAGCCCTGCTTTGACGATATGATAAAGCTTAATACCAACGAAAACCCGTATCCTCCCGCACCCGGAGTGCAGAGGCTCTTAAACGGGCTCGACGCGGACAAGCTGAAGCTCTATCCTCAGCCTGACGCACGCGTCCTTGTGGAGGCGCTTGCAAAGGAGCACAAGGTTTCTTGCGAGAACGTGTTTGTCGGAGTCGGTTCCGACGACGTACTGGGAACGGCTTTTCTCACGTTTTTTACAAGCGACAAGCCTGTGCTTTTTGCGGATATCACATATTCTTTCTATCCCGTGTGGGCTTCGCTCTACAGGATACCGTTTGAAACACCCGCTCTGGATAAGGATTTCAGGCTGAAAAAGGAAGATTACTACAGGCCGAACGGCGGCATAGTCATCGCAAATCCGAACGCGCCCACATCCATTGCGGAGCCTGCTTCGTTCATCGAGGACATCGTAAAGCACAACCCCGATTCCGTGGTGATAGTCGATGAAGCCTATGTTGATTTCGGAGGAGAGACCTGCATTCCTCTTACCGAAAAATATGACAATCTCCTGGTAGTACAGACCTATTCTAAATCCCGCTCCATGGCAGGCATGAGGATAGGATATGCCATAGGGAATGCAAAGCTCATTTCCTACATGTTTGACGTAAGGAATTCCTACAATTCCTACACGATGAACTATCCTTCGATAGTCTGCGGCGCAGAAGCGCTGAAGGACAGGGCATATTTCGAATCCACAAGGGACAGGATAGTCGCTACCCGCGAAATGCTGAAAGAAGACTTAAGAGCCCTCGGATTTGACGTGCCTGATTCCTCCGCAAATTTTCTTTTCGCAGAGCATGAGCGGGTACCCGCAAAAGAGATATTCACCCGCCTTCGCGAAAAGCATATATTTGTGAGATATTTCAACAAGCCCCGGATCGACAACCGCCTGAGGATCACGGTCGGTACGGACAAAGAAGTCGAAAGACTTGTTGAAACGCTGAAAGAGATCTTACGGTGAATAAGTTGAACACACAACAGCAGATGGATGCCCTGACCGGGGAACTGGAAAAAACGGGAAAGGTCCCGAAACTCCTCCTCCACTCATGCTGTGCGCCCTGTTCGTCCTATGTGCTCGAATATCTCTCAAAATATTTTGAGATAATCGATCTTTATTACAATCCAAATATTTCGCCCCGTGAGGAGTATGAGACAAGAACGGCGGAACTGAAGCGCCTTGTCGAAACACAGCCGCACGACCACCCTGTGAGGTTTGTGGAAGGCCGATACGACGAAAAAGAGTTTTACGAAGCTGTGCGCGGCCTCGAAAATGAACCCGAAGGCGGCGCAAGGTGCAGGAAATGCTTTGAACTGCGTCTTAAGGAAGCCCTGAAAACCGCGGTCGATGAGCACGCCGACTATTTTGCGACGACGCTCACCATAAGCCCGCTAAAGAACGCAGAAGTGATAAACGAGACAGGAGAAGCGGTGAGAAAGGAATTCTGCGAGACTTCCGGCAACGCTCCCGATGCGGTTCCCGCTTATCTTCCCTCGGATTTTAAAAAGCGCGGTGGATATCAAAGATCCATCGAACTTTCAAAGGAATACGATCTCTACAGGCAGAATTACTGTGGCTGCGTCTTTTCAAAGAGAGACGCCGTGCAAAGAGAGAAAGGAGAAAACGGATGATCGAACTGATCCCCATCAGCGCGGACAAGCTCATCAGAGAGTACAAGGAAGAAGTCGAACATGATATTCTTTCGAGGTATGCCACTTTTTCCGACAGCACAAAAGGCAGGATGAAGGAAGAAAAGGAATGCGATCTCCGTCCGTGTTTCCAGCGTGACAGAGACAGAGTCCTTTACAGCAGGGCATTCAGGCGCCTCAGCGGCAAGACGCAGGTCTTCCTCGATCCCGAAGGCGATCACTACCGCACAAGGCTTACCCACACACTTGAGGTAAACCAGACGGCGCGTGCCATTTCAGCGGCACTCCGTTTAAATGAGGATCTCACCGATGCCATCTCTCTTGCGCACGATCTGGGGCACACTCCGTTCGGACACGCCGGAGAACGCGCGCTCAACCGCGCGATGAACGAAAGCTGCGGCAAGACCTTTAAGCACTTTGTGCAGAGCCTTCGTGTCGTTGACAGGATAGAAAAGCACGGAGAAGGCTTGAACCTCACCTGGGAAGTGAGGGACGGCATAGTAAACCATCAGGTGGATACAGTGCCTGCGACGCTTGAGGGCAAGGTCGTAAGACTTTCCGACAAGATCGCATATATTAATCATGACATAGATGACGCCATCCGCGGAAATATCATAACGGATGCCGATATACCAAAGCGTTTTACCGATGTTCTGGGGCATTCCCTCACATCGAGACTTAATGTCGAGATACATGATATCATCAGATTCAGCCTGGGAAGGGACGACGTTGGGATGTCGCCCGAGCTCATGGAGCTCACAAAGGATCTCAGGGACTGGATGTTTGCAAACGTTTACACAAATCCCGTTGCAAAGGGCCAGGAAAACAAGGCCGAGGAGCTGGTGGAAGAGCTTTTCCGCTACTATCTCGACAATGTCGACAGGCTGCCTGAGGATTACAAAAAGATGCTGGATGAAGGGGAAGAAGTCCATCAGGTGGTTGCGGACTACGTGTCGGGCATGACCGACCGCTTTGCGATAGCAAGATACAAGGAGATCAGGATACCCTTCTCCTGGGATGTTTACTGAGAGAGACTTAAGAAATGAGATTTTCCGACGATCTAATCGAAGAGGTGCGTTCAAGGAACGACATAGTGGACGTGATAGGCATGAATATCCGTCTCACCAAGAAAAGCGGTCGTTACTGGGGACTTTGTCCTTTTCACGGTGAAAAGACTCCGTCCTTTTCGGTGAATCCCGATCGTCAGATGTTTTACTGTTTTGGCTGTCACAAGGGCGGAAATGTTTTTACCTTTGTGATGGAATATGAAAACCTGAGCTTTTATGAAGCCTTGAAGGTCCTCGCGGACAGAGCGGGAGTGCAGCTTCCCGAGGTCGAGATGAGCGAGGAGGAAAAAAAGCAGAAGAGCCTTGTTTCACGGCTTTTTGAGGTGAACAAGCTGGCAGCCGGCTATTTCTACACCGCGCGGAAATCGGAACGGGGAAAAAATGCCGACGAATATTTCAAAAAGAGAGGCCTCACCGAAGAGACGATGAAACACTTCGGGCTGGGCTATTCTCTCATGTACAGTGACGACCTGTACAGATTCCTCAAGGAAAAGGGATATGAAGACAGTTTCCTTAAGGAGACCGGACTTGTCACATTTTCCGAAAAAGGAGTGTTTGACAAATTCTGGAACCGTGCCATGTTCCCCATCATGGACGAACGAGACAGAGTCATAGCCTTCGGCGGGCGCGTAATGGGCGACGGAGAGCCCAAATATCTCAATTCCCCCGAGACGAAGGTTTTTGATAAAAGTAACAACCTGTACGCTTTAAACTACGCCATCAGGTCACACAAGAAATACTTTCTCCTCTGTGAGGGCTATATGGATGTGATATCGCTCCATCAGGCGGGCTTCACCAATGCGGTGGCCTCGCTGGGAACGGCATTCACTGACAGGCACGCCGCAAAGATAGCGAAGTATGTGGACCAGGTATATCTTACGTATGATTCCGACGGCGCAGGGCAAAATGCCATTTTGCGCGCCCTTCCGATCCTGGAGGCGAGGGGCATTACCTGCAAGGTGGTAAACATGAAGCCGTATAAGGACCCCGACGAGTTCATCAAGGCTCTCGGGGCCGAGGAGTACCAAAAGCGTATCGACGAAGCGGAAAGCAGCTTTTTCTTTGAGATCGATGTGATGAGATCACGATTCAACCTTGAGGATCCGAGAGAAAAGAGCCGTTTTCACGAAAGCGTCGCGCGCAGACTTTTGGAATTCTCTCAGGAGCTGGAGAGAGAAAACTATGAACAGGCCTTTGTAAAACGTTTTGACGTGCCCTACAAGGCTTTTCACGAGCTTTTGATCTCGGTCGCAGGCCGTGAAGGCCCGCAAAAACGTGGAAGTTCCCATGACAGAGAGGAGCGGCAGGCCGCCGAATATTCCTCAAAAGAGGAAAAGCAGGTGGATGAGACCGTGCTGAAGCATCAGAGGCTTCTGCTCACCCGGCTGTCAAACGAACCCGGATTATACGACAAACTTAAAAACGTGCTCGATCCGTCGGATTTCTATGGCGATCTTTATCAGAAGGTCGCGGAATACTGCTTCGAAGAATGCGAAAACAATGGCACGGTAAATGTGGCGCGTATAATCAACCGGTTTGAGGAAAAAGAGGAACAACTGAAAGCCGGTGCCATTTTCAGCACTGAGCTGGACGGCATGGACAGCGATACGGACAGGCAGAAGGCTTTGTCCGACCATGTCAGAAAGATAAAGAGCCTGAGCCTCGAAAGAAAGCTTGCGGACGCTATGGCCGCAGGAAATAACGACGAGGTCAACAGACTTTTTGCGGAACAGATAAGACTCAAAAAAACCAAAAATATATTATAAGGGGCGTAAACATGGCTACAAAGAAAATTGTTGAGGAGACTGCAAAGAAAAAGGACACCAAGAAGGGTGCCACTGCAAAGGCCGTTGTAAGCAAGGCTGAAACGGCAAAAAAGACCGAGACTGCAAAGAAGTCAGAGTCCGCAAAGAAACCGGCACCTGCAAAGAAGGCCGAACCTGATAAGAAAACGCCCGCAAAAAAGGCTGAGCCGGTGAAAAAGGCCGAGCCCGTAAAGAAGGCTGAGCCGGTGAAAAAGGCCGAGCCCGTAAAGAAGGCGCCTGCAAAGAAGGCAGAGCCCGAAAAGAAGGCCGAGCCTGCAAAGAAGGCGGTCGCAAAGAAGGCAGAGCCTGTAAAGAAGACAGAGCCCGAAAAGAAGGCAGAGCCTGTAAAGAAAACAGAGTCTGCAAAGAAGGCCGAGCCCGCGAAGAAGGCAGAGCCTGCAAAGAAGACAGAGCCCGCAAAGAAGGCGGAACTTGTAAAGAAGACAGAGCCCGCAAAGAAGGCGGAACTTATAAAGAAGACAGAGGCCGCAAAGAAGGCGGAACCTGTAAAGAAGACAGAGGCCGCAAAGAAGGCTGAACCTGAAAAGAAAGCAGAGCCTGAAAAGAAAGCAGAGCCTGTAAAAAAGACAGAGCCCGAAAAGAAAGCCGAGACCGGCAAAAAAACCGAGTCCGCAAAGAAACCTGAGGCCGTAAAGACAGAGCACGAAAAGAAGACAGAATCCGAAAAGCCTGATTCGGCAGAGGCTCGTAATGCCGTTTTCAAAACCAGGATACAGGATCTTTTGAACCTCGGAAAGTCCAAGAAGAACACACTTGAGACCTCCGAGATCAACGAAGCTCTTGCCGATCTCGACCTTGATGTTGCAAAGATAGAGAAGGTATATGATCTTCTTGAAAAGAACGGCATCGATGTTTTAAGAGTCACAGAAGACAATATAGATCTGAGCCCCGACGATGATCTTATCCTTGAGACCGACGATCTTGTCGGAGAATCGGATGAGCTCGATGAAGTCGAGGATCTTTCCAGGATAGACCTCCTTGTTCCCGAAGGCGTTTCGCTTGAGGATCCCGTAAGGATGTACCTCAAGGAGATAGGAAAGGTACAGCTTCTTTCCGCAGATGAGGAACTGGAGCTTGCAAAGCGTATGGAACAGGGCGATGAGGCGGCAAAGAACCGCCTTGCCGAAGCAAACCTCCGTCTCGTTGTCAGCATCGCAAAGCGCTATGTCGGCCGCGGAATGCAGTTCCTTGACCTCATTCAGGAAGGAAACTTAGGTCTCATAAAGGCTGTTGAAAAATTTGATTACAACAAGGGTTATAAGTTTTCGACATACGCAACATGGTGGATCCGCCAGGCCATCACCCGCGCCATTGCCGACCAGGCGAGAACGATAAGGATCCCCGTGCATATGGTCGAGACCATAAACAAGCTCATCCGCGTGCAGAGGCAGCTGTTACAGGAACTCGGACGCGAGCCCAGTCCTGAAGAGATCGCAAAGGAAATGGGAATCCCCGTTGAACGTGTAAGAGAGATCCAGAAGATCTCCCAGGAGCCCGTTTCTCTTGAAACTCCCATAGGTGAGGAGGAAGATTCCCATCTTGGAGATTTCGTCGAGGACGATCACACTCCCACACCGCAGGATTCCGCTGCATTTACGCTTCTCCGCGAGCAGATAAAAGAGGTTCTCGGAACACTTACCGAGAGAGAGCAGAAGGTGCTCTGCCTGCGTTTCGGTCTTGACGACGGCAGACAGCGCACACTTGAAGAAGTGGGCAAGGAGTTCAATGTTACCCGTGAGCGTATCCGTCAGATAGAGGCAAAGGCGCTCAGAAAACTCCGTCATCCCACCAGAGCCAAAAAACTCAAGGATTACCTTGATTAAGGAGCGCGGCATCATTACACTCAGTAAAAGACTCAGCATGGCAGCGGCCCTTGTGACGCACGGAAATTCCGTTGCTGACGTGGGCTGCGACCATGCTTATACAAGTATATATCTCCTGGAGGCAGGGATTTCTCCGAAGTGCATCGCAATGGATGTGCGGCAGGGACCCCTGGAGCGCGCAAATATCAATATACGCACCCACTGCCTCGAGGGCAGGATAGAAACACGCCTGTCAGACGGTCTTGCATCCATGTTGCCGGGCGAGACTGCGACAGTGCTCATCACAGGGATGGGCGGGCAGCTCATTTGCGATATCCTCTCGGCGTTTCCGGATAAAACACAGGCTGCGCGGGAACTGGTACTTTCTCCTCAGTCGGAGGTGGGGAAAGTAAGAACATTTTTATATGAAAACGGCTTTGACATCGTTAAAGAAGCAATGTGCACCGATGCGGGGAAATATTACATAGCTATGAAAGCTGTGCCGTGCGATATGCATAAAAAGCCGTTTCCCAAGGATCCGGAGTTTTCGGATCTTCTAAGGGAAGAGGGAGATCCGACATATGTTTCCTGGCTTTTAAAAGAACTTAAGCTCAGGGAGACGATATTAAACGCCGGAAACGAAGAAAGCGGAGAAAACGGCGTTTTGCCCGAGAGAAGGCGGGCTGAACTACTTGATGATATAAGGAGGTTTAAAAATGAAATTAACGATACAAGGACAGGAATACGAATATGAATACGGCGTGACCTACGCCGAGATAGCAAAGGATTTTCAGAAGGATTTCAAATATCCGATCATTCTTGTGAAGGCGAACGGAAATCTCCGCGAGCTTTCAAAAAAGCCTGAGGGTGACTGTGAGATAGAATTCCTTGATCTTTCCAGCACCGCTGGTCACAAGACCTATTCCAGAGGCCTCATATTTGTGCTTCTGAAAGCCCTTTACAATGTATATGGAAACAAGCGCGGACGCGACCTTCACATCATGCACAAGATCGGAAACGGCATATATGGTGAAGTCGGCGGCATAAAGGGGATCCCCGATGCAGATATCAAGGCCGTACGTCAGGAGATGGACAGGATCATCGACGCTGACATGGTGATCAACAAGCGTTCCGTAAACACAAGTGATGCCAAAAAGATGTTCCACGACAGAAAGATGTTTGACAAGGAAAACCTTTTGAACTACCGTCGTGTTTCCCGTACAAACATCTATTCCATAGAGAATTATGAGGACTATTTCTACGGTTATATGCCCACATCCACAGGCATTTTAAGGTATTATGACCTGTTTGCCTATGATGACGGCTTTATCCTTATGGTGCCTTCGAGCAGCGAACCCACTGTTGTTCCGGAATTTGAGGAAAAGAAGAGATTCTTTGCGTGCCTTAAGGAAACGGACGAATGGGGCGCGATCATGGGCATCAAGACCGTTGCCGCAATGAATGACTGCATCAGGGACGGAAATATCGGTGATACCATCCTTGTACAGGAAGCTTTCATGGAAAAGAAGATCGGTGACATCGCCCAGCAGATAAAAGAGCGCGAGGGCGTAAAGTTTGTCATGATCGCCGGACCTTCTTCTTCGGGAAAGACCACTTTTTCGCACAGACTGTCGATCCAGCTCCGTACGCTCGGCCTCAAGCCTCATCCGATCGGGGTTGACGACTATTTCAAAAACAGAGAGGATACTCCTAAAGCTCCCGACGGATCTTACAATTTTGAATGCCTCGAAGCTATCGATGTAGCGCAGTTCAACGAGGATATGTCAAGACTTCTCAAGGGAGAAAGAGTGGAGCTTCCCACCTTCAACTTCAAGCTCGGAGTAAGGGAATACAGAGGAAATTACAAGCAGCTCGGTCCTGACGACCTTCTTGTCATAGAGGGCATACACGGGCTTAACGATGCTCTTTCCTACGAGCTTCCGGTGGAGAGTAAGTTCAAGATCTATATCTCGGCGCTCACGCAGCTGAACGTAGACGAGCACAACCGTATCCCCACCACAGATGCAAGACTTATCCGCCGTATCGTGCGCGACGCGAGGACCAGAGGCGCATCGGCGCAGAAGACCATTTCCATGTGGCCTTCTGTACGTGCGGGCGAAGAGGAGAACATTTTCCCGTTCCAGGAGGGCGCGGATGTATTCTTCAATTCAGCGCTGATCTATGAGCTTGCTGAGCTCAAGCCTTTTGCCGAGCCGCTGCTTTTCAGCGTTCCCGAAGGAAGTCCGGAATATCCCGAGGCAAAACGCCTACTCAAGTTCCTTGACTATTTCCTTCCCGCTCCTACCGATGATGTTCCGAAGAACAGCATCCTTCGCGAATTCATAGGAGGATCGTATTTTAATGTGTAATGTCCATGATCTTTCGAAGAAAGATCGTGGACAGCGACGAGCACTTTTTATAAGTGCTCGGAGCATCAATTGCGTTTTTTGCAATTGATTACCTTATGGATATTTTGGCCGACCAGATGATCGCGCCCGGGACATCCGGGTGAGGAAAGTCCGGGCTTCACAGGGCAGGATGCCGGTTAACGGCCGGTCGGGGCAACCCGAAGGACAGTGCAACAGAAAACAAACCGCCGGCCATCCGGCCGGTAAGGCTGAAACGGCGGTGTAAGAGACCACCGCTTCCGTGGTAACACGGAAGGCAGTGTAAACCCCATCCGAAGCAAAACCTAACAGAAAGCCATACGGCGGCCCGTCGTGCTTTCGGGTTGGTTGCGTCACGCGGGGGAAACCTCACGTGGGAGCTGAGCGGTAACGTTCAGTCAAGAAAGATGATCATCCAGTACAGAACCCGGCTTATTGGTCGACCATAATTTTATCAGGAGGACTTTGCTTTGCCTTCCGAAAAAACTCCTGTTGGAGTATATACAATAAAAAAGAAAGACGGGACGACAAGCTATCGCGCATCGGTCACCGTCCACGATAAGCACATCAGCCTCGGGAGTTACAAGACCGGGGCTTTTGCGCATTCTGCCTATCTTGAGGCAAAAAAGATCCTTTCGGAAGACAGGACGATAGAGGACTACGCCGAGGACCTGAAGGAAGGAAAAGAAAAAAAGAAAAATCCCTTAAGCTTTGAAAAGATCGTGGTGCTCGTGAATGTCCGAGATAACGGCGTTTACATAAAGACTCCGATCTATCTCGGAAAGCGTTCTTTTTCTTATTATTATGACACCGAGACCCGTTTCACTTTTGACGTTGATGACCTTTTTTATTATTCCAATCACAAGATCATGAAACGCGGCACGCACCTGTTTGTGGCGGATTACGGCATGCAGGTCAGCATCCTGTCGAGGTACGGGATAAGGGCGCACGCGGTAAAAAACAGGGATTATGTTTTTGTGAACGGGGATGAGACCGATCTCAGATATGGAAATATCCGGATCATAAACCGTTACAATGGGGTGACAAAGGACATCCACCGCGGAAGAGAGCGCTACACCGCAAAGATACACGTGAACGGGGATGTCATAATCGGGCGTTATCCCACCGAGACCGAAGCAGCGGCGGCATACAACAAAGCCATCATGATATTAAAGAAAAAAGGCGTTAAGACCGAATACCGGGAAAACTATATCGAGGGGCTCTCAGACCTTGAATATATGGCACTTTTGAACCGTTTGAGGATCTCCGAAGCCATCCGTGAATATCCATCGCTTATGTAAAAAGACTTGACAAAAATCAATTTCGTGAATATAATCCGTGCTTATCAAAAAAAGTTTATTTTTTGTTTATAATTTTTTGAGGTAAGCCTGCCATGAAACGAAAGAGACTAATAGTACTTGTCATGTCTCTGGCTACAGTGTTGCTGCTGATTGATCTTACACCCATTAATGTAATGCCGGACATGCAAGGCACCGCGCTCACTACCCGGAACGCGGTAAACGAGGCCCCGGTCGTGGTTGAGGAAGCTGAAGTTTCTACCCAAAACGACAGTATATCCGATTCCGAAACGAGGTATGAACTGACAAACGAAACAGCCCCTGCGGATGTGAACGAAATCGCGGAGACTGTTACAGAAATCGCAGATGCTGCAAAAGAGACCACGGAAACTGTATCTGAAGCAGAGAAAACCACGAAGGACAACCTTCCTATGTTTGACAACAAAAAGTCCTTTGTTTATCTTGGAGACGAGAGCATTCCCGTTTTCCTTGACGAAGACGACCTGGGACTTATAAAGGCGGAGCCTGACAATCAGACCGCGGTCATGGAAGCTGAAAAGAACGGCCGCATACTTGATTATCACGGAACCGAGATACTTGTGACCGACAGGGATTTTGAGATACTGTGCCGTATCGTTGAGGCGGAGGCCAGCATTGAGGACAAGATCGGAAAAGAGCTTGTTGCTAATGTCGTGCTGAACCGCGTGATATCGGACAGATTCCCGAACACCATCGAGGGAGTTGTTTTTGACGGAGGCGCTTTTGCTTCGACAAAGAACGGACGTTATTCATCCGTCGGAGTCGAGGACAGTACCGTAGAAGCCGTTCTGGCTGTGCTTGACGGCGCGGACGATTCAAAGGGCGCGCTCTATTTCATGACAAAGACGACTGCCGAGAGTGGACGCGTAAAGTGGCTCTCCACCGTGGATTTCCTGTTCAGACATCAGCATCATAATTTTTACAAATAAATCGGCGTAAACCGGAAAAGAGGCGTATATGTACTACCTGTCCACGAGAGACGACAAAGTTAAGGTAACTGCTTCACAGGCTGTATTGAAGGGACTGTCGGATGACGGCGGACTCTTTGTGCCGGAGGAGATCCCGGCGCTTACCACATCTTTTGAAGAGCTTTCCCGCATGGATTACAGGCATGTGGCTTACGATGTGATGAGCCGTTTCTTTACGGATTATACCGAAGACGAACTGAAAAGCTGCATAGAGCGCGCTTATGATTCCAAGTTTGAGACAAAGAACATCGCAGAGCTCAAAAAGGCTGACGGCGTGTGGTTTTTGGAACTTTATCACGGAAAGACGATCGCGTTCAAGGACATGGCACTTTCGATCCTGCCACATCTTCTTACGACTGCGGCAAAGAAAAACAACGTCAGCGAAGAGATCGTTATCCTCACCGCGACGTCCGGAGACACCGGAAAAGCTGCGCTTGCGGGATTTCAGGATGTTCCCGGCACGAGGATCATCGTGTTCTATCCCAAGGACGGCGTGAGCCGTGTGCAGGAGCTGCAGATGGTAACCCAGAAGGGCGAGAACACAAAGGTCATCGCAATTCGCGGAAACTTTGACGATGCGCAGACCGGCGTAAAGAAGATGTTCAATGACCACGATCTCAACGAGCGGTTAAAGAAGAACGGATTCCTTTTTTCATCCGCAAACTCGATAAACATCGGGCGTCTCATTCCTCAGGTGGTATATTACGTATATGCATATTCCCGCCTTCTTGGAAAAGGTGAGATAAAGCCGGGAGAAAAGATCAACATCGTTGTGCCCACCGGAAACTTCGGAAACATCCTTGCGGCATATTACGCCAAAAAGATGGGACTTCCCGTAAACAAGCTCATCTGCGCTTCGAACGAGAACAAGGTGCTTTTTGATTTCTTTACCACAGGCACCTATGACAGGAACAGACCGTTCATCCTTACATCATCACCTTCGATGGACATCCTGATCTCGTCAAACCTTGAGAGACTCATCTATCACGCAGCCGGAAACAGTGCATCAAAGTGCCGCGCGCTGATGGAAGAGCTTTCCACAAATGGCCGTTACACCGTTTCCGATGAGATGAAGGCAAACATCACCGATTTTGTCGGAGGCTTTGCTACCGAAGCGGAGACAAAGGCTGTGATCGGAAGGATATTCAAGAACGACTCTTACGTGATCGACACTCATACAGCAGTTGCCGCGAGCGTATACGAGAAATATCGCGAGACCACAGGAGACAACACGGTTTCCGTGATCGCGTCCACCGCAAGCCCTTATAAGTTTTCCGGTGCCGTTGTGAGCGGCATAAAGGGAAACAGCGAGGCCGGGGACAAAAAGACAACTGACGAATTTGCCATAATAGACGAACTTCAGAAACTTTCAGGGTTACCGCTTCCCGAGGCTGTCAAGGAGATAAAGACGGCCGAGGTACGCCACACCACAGTGTGTGATGCCGACAAGATGCAGGCAGAAGTGGAAAAGACTCTCGGAATACATTGACATGATAATAAGTTGAGGGGTTCGAATAATTGATGAAGACCGCGGTGCGAGGGGTTGCGCCGCGGTCTTCGGGGTTTTTTTGGGGGAGTTTCCCTGTCCATTAAAAAAGTTTAAAAAATGACTTAGATTTGTCTTAAGGATGACATATTTTTGACATATTTGTTTTGTAAAATGCAAACAGGTCTGTTTTCATGACAGGACCGAACAGGGTTACGACACGTGTCACATTCATACACGACCCTGCAAGGAACTGTGGAAAACGGGCAGAAAGCATTCCGGACAAAAAGGTTGGAGGAATCTCCGGCCGGGAATCCCACTCGTTTGAGAATAAAACTCATCCGATACAGGGAGGAACGGTTTTCCCCTGATCGCTTTGAACGGAGGGTGTACGGACCAGGGTCTATACGGACGGATTCCGCGCGCCAAACCATATATTCTTTAAGGAGGAATACATATATGAAGAGCTTTTTCAAAAAGCTTTCCTTCGTACTTGCCGCTGCGATGATCATCACATTGATCCCCGCTCAGGCTGCGAAGGCAGAGGGAGTTATCAAGCTCGCTCTTCAGAGCGCTGCAAGCGTTTCTGATGCTATCTCCTACGACACACTTAAAGTAGGCGAGAAGCAGGACTACAAGTTCTATGGTTGCCTTGACTACAAGACAACAGGGTTAGGTTGGGTTTCTTCCAACGAAGCAGTAGCAACCGTTGACAAGAGCGGTGTTGTTACCGCAGTAGCAGCAGGCGTTGCTCAGATCTCTTACGAGGCAAAGGGCTACACCACAGAGGCTATCACACTTCTTGTTGCTGATGAGTACGATGTAAATCTTGCTAAGCAGGAAAACAAGGAAGTTGTAACAGCTTTCAAGTTCACAGCTATCGGCCAGGAGCAGGATTTCTGCTTCGTAGGCGCTAAGGGCTATTCCCTTAACACCCATAAGTGCACATGGTTCTCCACCAACACAGCAGTAGCAACCGTTGATAAGGTTGGTAACGTAACAGCTGTTGGTGAAGGAAACGCACAGATCGTTCTCACAATCGTTGAGAAGGCTACAAACAAGGTTGCTTTCGCAGTAGCTCCCGTAGCTATCACTGTAGAAGTTGCTAAGCTTGCAGCTACCCAGACATCCTACAACACAGCTAAGGTTACATTCAACGACGAAGCTGCAAAGGATATCAAGGTTTACTCCGTAGTAGACGATCAGCGTCAGGTTGAGTATGTAGAGCAGAAGGACGGCGTTGTAACATTCTACAACGAGCTCGTAAACGGCAGAGAGTATGTATTCGTAGCAAACGGCAGCGAAGCAAGCTTCGTAGCTTCCATCGCTCCTGTTGCTTCATTCGAGCTCTCCACCAAGTCCCAGATGCCTGACCAGATCAATGGTAAGATCAAGTGGATCGACGACGCTGCTTTCGCAGGTCAGCCTACACAGGTTCAGATCTCCAATTTCGTTGACGCTAACGGCATCGCAGTTAAGAGAAAGAACTACACCTTCGAGTTCGAGGATGTTTGTGATGACATCAAGTCCATCAACTATGACGGCGTCATCTACATCGCTGAAAAAGGTGAAGTTCACAATGTAACAGTTACAGCTATCGATGTTAAGACAAACGAGAAAGTTTTAAGCAAGTCCATCACTGTTGTAGGAACGACCGTTCCTTCCATCACCATCCAGAAGAACACTGTCGTTGCGAAGGTTGGTACCGTTGCAAAGGTATTTGATAAATGCGGAACAGACTTCCGTCTTTCCATCGATGATGAGGATACTTACGCTCTCGCACTTTCCCTTAAGGACAGCCGTGAGAACCTTTACAAGTTCAATGCAGGACAGGTTATGACCGGTACACAGAACGATGCTGGCCTTGAGCTCTTAAGAGATATCGGTCAGTTCGTATTCGAGTCCACCGATTATGATGTACTCGGCGTAACCGACAGCGGTGTTCTTGAAGCAAGAAGCGAAGGTCATGCAACAATCCTTGTTTACTTCGAGTATGTTGACGACGATCTTACTCAGACACAGAAGGTTCTCCTTACTTCTGTTCCTTTCACAGTAATCGGACACCTTGTTCCTACTACCGTTACTCTTAAGTATGTAAACACCAACATGTTCAAGAACGGTTCTTATGTAAGACTTGCAGATCAGCCCGGCGCTTGCAACTTCAATACCGCTGAGATCGCTTACACAGTAAAGGATCAGCTTGGCAGAGATCTTGTTTGCGATGTAGAAGTTACTATCAGCAACTCTGAGAGACTTGATACTGCTCCTGTAGTTAACGGAATCAAGGTTACAGCTCTTGATATCGCTCCTGACACAAAGGATCAGATCACATCCAACATCAAGTTCAAGTTCACTAAGTGGGGTGTTTCAAGAACAGCTTCCGCTACCGTTAACGTTGTAAACCTTGACGATGCAAAGCAGTCACAGATCCCCGGCGTTGCTATGTGTCTTGTTGATAAGGCTGCAGGTATCGGTAACACCGATAACACAAATGCTGATCATGATGACATCATAACAGTAGGCGTTCATATCGTTGATGTTTACTATGTAGGCACAGGTTATGTATACGGTGATAACGTTGAGCAGAGCGCTAACGGTTTACTTCTTAACTATTCCACTATCAAGAACCTTTCCACAAGTAGACAGCTTGAGGCTCAGGAGGATCCGGATCACGGTACACCTGGTGCGTTCTATGTTGAGATTAAGCTTAACAACAAGCTTATCGACCTCAACAGCCCTCTTATCACTTTAGTTGACAACAATGCAGAGCATCCTGCTGCAGGCGCAAGCAACTATGGTAAGTATATCCAGATCCAGATCCGTGATGCATTCGATAACCTCTCTGAGGGTAATGCATTCGATGACGCTGTTGCACTTTCAAAGATCAAGAGCGTTAAGCTTGAGGCCAACGTATATGACCTTTACAACACCAATACAATGGAGTCTTCACAGGCTACAACAACCTGGAAGAAGGGTATCTGCTCCAAGTATGACAGCGTTGGAACTATTGAGTATCTGAACAACGATGAGGTTCACTACGCTGCTAACCTTGTTATCAATGATCTTACCTACCAGGGTGATATCCCTCGTACAGGTGATGATTGGGCTGACTGGTTCGATGGTCATACAGATCTTTCCGCAAACGTATGGAGAGTTGGCGATACAATGGACTCCTGCATAAAGGGCAAGGCTTATGATTATGATACAGCAGATGATACTGAGAGATTCGATTCTACTATCGATCCTCGTGTACTCTATGGTTTCGCTGTAGAAACAATGACTGCTAACTCCAAGTACATCCAGGCTGCAGGTCTGTTCTTCAATCTCTATGGTTCAGCTACTGCTAATGCTTTTGGTAACAACGAGATCGTAACCTACATTCCTTACAAGATTGGTAAGAAGGTTACTCAGGAGAACTACCAGTACAAGACAGAAGATCAGGTACCTGATGGCGAGTTCCCTGGTATCTGGGCTGACTGATCATCTGATCACAACCTAAACAATTAAATCCTAAAGATTTATCCCGCGGGTCATAAGATCCGCGGGTTTTTTATGTTGAAAATATGTTTTTATTGGCTTATAATTAATCATCTGCTTGAATCAACCATGATTGGAGAATTGTCATGTCAAAAAAGAAACGTAATAAGGATTCTGTGATCAAAAAGCTCCCATTTAACATCATGCTGGTACCGGGTTTTTTGGTTTTTGCGCTCGTCCCCGTTGTAATGCGATTTTATGCCGGAATTACTGCTTATCCCGAACATTCCTGGGGATACGGATCGCAAAACTACACAGATCTTTTTCTTCATGGGAAAGTTGTGGTTTTTGCAGTCATCGCCGCTGTAATGGCCGTTCTACTTGCCATTAAGTTTGCCGGGATGAAGAAAGCCGAAAGACTTGAGCTTCTCAAACGTTTCTGGCCGATGCTCGTTTACATCCTATTTATTGTTTTGTCAACAATCTTTTCTATGGACAGACATGCTTCAATTCATGGCGAAATGGAGCAGATGGAACCTTTCTTTGTACTTTTGGGCTATGTGATCGCCGTATGTTATACATTTCTCTATGTCAAAGATGATAAAGACGTATCTTTTATCAATACGGGTATTTTGATCGGAGGTTTTATCGTTTCAGCGATAGGGATCGTTCAAATGTTCGGATTTAATCCATTTGACACAAAAGTCGGAAAATGGCTGATGATCCCCGCGTCCGTAAGGGACTACGCAGAGTTTAAGGGAAATTTCAATTATATTGTGAGTACGTTGTTTAATAAAGACTATGTAGGTCCTTTTGTAATGATCTATTTTCCGATATGTTTTTCCATTATTTTCTCTAAAACGCGGCTTTGGCAAAGGATTTCCGCAGGTGTGATCTCGGCGATGCTCTTTGTTTTTCTTTTGGGGTCACGGTCAAAAACAGGTATAGTCGTATTTGTATTGATCGCTGTCCTTATGTTTATCGTTTTCATCCGTCCTATTATAAGATATTGGTATTTGATCGTCGGAGTTTTGGTCATCGGAGTCGGATTTTTCGGATATTATGTTACACAAAGAGATACAGGATATCTCACACGCCTCAGGAATGCCTTAAAAGTTGAAAAGGCAGATTTTCCGTTCAAGAGTATTGATACTACAGGCGACTGCGTTCTGATAAATTATAAAGGACGAGAAATAAAGATAACCTACGAAGTAAATGATCAGTATATGATATTGTACAGCCTCGACGTTTTTGACAACGGTGAACTTTGTGAGATCACAGAAACAAAGAATCCGGAAGTGATGCGGCTTATCCTTTCCGACGGAGAAAAGGCTTCCATAACGCTCGGACTTATTGATGGCAAGTATCTGTCAATGGCTTTTAAAATGTCCAATAAAAGCGTGACATTTACAAAGATAGGCTCAAACTATTCTGTTTTTACAAAATGGAATAAGAGAATAGAATCTTATGAATCATGGAAACCACTCAAAGGCTATGAAAAGATCGTAAGTGGACGAGGCGGGATATGGCGACTTGCGATACCGAGGCTTATGGACCATATTATTATCGGTGCCGGTCCCGACTGCTTCCCCAATGCAACATACGCTTTGGGAAATGATTACGCCGTGATGATACGAGGCTCAGGAAAGACTGTTCCCGTACGTCCCCACAATTATTTCATTCAAATGGGTATGAATACCGGACTTCTTTCACTTTTGACCTGTCTCATTTTCTTTGTTTGGTACATTGCAGATTGCTTTAAACTCTATTGCTTTAAGAAGCCAAACGGAGCCCTTTTCTATATAGGTGCCGGGTGTATGGCAGCTGTTATCGGATTCCTCGGCACAGGCCTTGCAAACGACTCCATGATAGTTGTTTCGCCGGCATTTTGGGTTGCATTGGGACTTGGAATGGCTGTGAACAGGATGAATAAGAGAATTTGAAGATTAACATCACCGGTTCCTTTATGATTTAGGGACCGGTTTTTTTGCTGTTTCTCCTGCCATGTATTCCTTAAGGAAGAATACATATATGAAGGGCTTTTTTCATCTTCATGAGTTCGGAGCGGAGAGTGTCGTCTGTCACATGAGTGTACAGATCCATGGTGGTCTGGAGCGATACGTGCCCCAGGAGTTTCTGCACCGCTTTGGGTTTTACGCCGCATTCAAACGCGCGCGTTGCAAAGGTGTGTCGGAGCGCATGGCAACTGATGGGCGCAATGGGGGCAAGGCCCTCGTCGACAAGGCGTGAGTTTATCATTTTTATCGTGTTTACAAGGGTACCGAGGTTTGCCGCTTTTCTGGTCTCTTCTGACCTGACAGCCATCTGGTTTTTCAGCAGCGCCACGGTATCCGGGAGCAGTGGGATCATGCGCGTGGAGGCTTTTGTTTTGGGCTCCTGGAAAACATCGGTCATGGCATGGGTAGAGGGATCGGGCATATATACATGGGTCCGCACGACCAAAAGCGTTCCGTCCTTCATGTTGATGTCGGAAAAGCGGAGAGCGGTGGCTTCTCCGACGCGCAGGCCGGTCTGGAGCATGAATCTCACGATGGGGTACAGCCTTGTGTATTTCAGCTCTTCAAGCAAAAGCGTTTCTTCTTCATGTGTCAGTACGCGGTAGCAGTGGAGTGTGCTGGGCTTTAAGATCGTCGTTTTGATCTCATTTGCCCAGAGGTCAAAAAATTCATTTGTAGTCATGGCGGCGCCTCCTATAAACATAAAATCTGAAATTCAAGTATACAACAAGACCGGTAAATCCTGCTCTCACATCGGACACCCAAATTGCTTATTTACAAAATCCTGCAAAAATGATAAAATATTGACCAAATGAGCGCGTCATAAGACTGCTCTTTATTATTCAATCCAAAACAGGAGGATATCATATGTCCAGAGCAAAACAGTCAATGGACGGCAATACAGCTGCGGCTCATGTAGCCTATGCATATACTGATGTTGCCGCCATTTACCCGATCACTCCTTCCAGCCCCATGGCAGATTATGTTGACCAGTGGTCGGCACAGGGACAGGAAAACATCTTCGGAAATCAGGTCAAGGTTTGCGAAATGCAGTCCGAGGCAGGCGCAGCAGGTACCGTTCACGGTTCACTCGCAGTAGGCGCCATCACTACCACATTCACAGCATCACAGGGTCTTCTCCTCATGATCCCCAATATGTACAAGATTGCCGCAGAGCAGCTTCCCTGCGTATTTGATGTTTCTGCACGTACCGTTGCGACACAGTCACTGAACATCTTTGGTGACCACTCCGACGTTTATGCTTGCCGTCAGACAGGTTTTGCAATGCTTTGCGAGACCAACCCTCAGGAAGTAATGGATCTTTCTCCTGTTGCTCATCTTGCAGCCATCGAGGGAAAGGTTCCTTTCCTCAACTTCTTTGACGGTTTCCGTACATCTCACGAGATCCAGAAGATCGAGAAGTGGGACTATGCAGATCTCAAGGAAATGTGCAACATGGATGCCGTAAAGGCTTTCCGTGAGCACGCTCTCAACCCTGAGCATCCCGCTATGCGCGGTTCTCACGAGAACGGAGACGTTTTCTTCCAGCATCGTGAGGCTTGCAACACAGTTTACAACGAGCTTCCCGCTGTTGTAGAAAAGTACATGGGCAAGATCAATGAAAAGCTCGGTACAAACTACAGCCTCTTTAACTACTATGGCGCTCCCGATGCAGACAGAGTCATCGTTGCAATGGGCTCCATCAACGACGTTTGCGAGGAAGTTATCGATTACCTTACAGCAAAGGGCGAGAAGGTAGGTCTCATCAAGGTTCGTCTTTACAGACCTTGGGTTGCTGATGCATTCCTTAAGGCTCTTCCCAAGACAGCAAAGAAGGTTGCCGTTCTTGACAGAACAAAGGAGCCCGGCGCTCTCGGCGATCCTCTCTATCTTGATGTTGCGGCTACTCTCCGTGAGGCAGGTCTTAACGACGTTGTTCTTACAGGCGGCCGTTATGGTCTTGGTTCAAAGGATACCCCGCCTTCATCCGTATTCGCTGTATATACAGAGCTCCAGAAGGACGCTCCCAAGGCTCGCTTCACCATCGGTATCGTGGATGATGTTACCAATCTTTCACTTCCCGAGGTTAAGCCCGCTCCCATCACAGCTACTCCCGGCACTGTAGAGTGCAAGTTCTGGGGTCTCGGCGGTGACGGTACCGTAGGTGCAAACAAGAACTCGACAAAGATCATCGGTGACCATACCGATAAGTATATCCAGGCATACTTCCAGTATGACTCCAAGAAGACCGGTGGTATCACCATTTCTCACCTGAGATTCGGTGACAAGCCCATCCGTTCCCCTTACTACATCAACCAGGCAGACTTCGTTGCATGCCACAACCCTTCATACGTTACAAAGGGTTACAAGATGGTTCAGGACGTTAAGCCCGGCGGTGTATTCATGATCAACTGCCAGTGGTCCGATGAGGAACTGGCTCATCATCTCAATGCTGAGGCAAAGAGATATATCGCAAAGAACAACGTTCAGCTCTATACCATCAACGCTATCGACAAGGCTATCGAGATCGGTATGGGCAAGCGTACCAACACAATCCTTCAGTCCGCATTCTTCAAGCTTGCAAACGTAATGCCCATCGCAGAAGCCGTTGAGTACATGAAGGCAGCTGCAAAGAAGTCCTACGGCAAGAAGGGTGATGCTGTTGTAGAGATGAACTACAAGGCTATCGATGCCGGTGTTGACGCTACACACAAGGTAGAGGTTCCCGCCGACTGGGCAAACGCTGTTGACGAGCCCAAGAAGGTAGAGAGAACAGGACGTCCCGCAACCGTTAAGATGGTTAACGACCTCCTTGATCCCATCGGCCTTATGGACGGTGATTCCCTTCCTGTTTCCGCATTCAAGGATATCGCAGACGGTCAGTTTGAGACAGGCGCATCCGCATATGAGAAGCGCGGTACCGCAGTTATGGTTCCCGAGTGGAATCCTGAAGCATGCTTACAGTGCAACTCCTGCGCATTCGTATGCTCACACGCTACCATCCGTCCTTACATCCTTACCGAGGATGAGGTAAAGAAGGCACCCGCAAACATCAAGCTCACAGGCTCCAAGCACGCTGCAGACGCTTCCCTTAAGTATGTTATGAGCGTTTCTCCTCTTGACTGCATGGGCTGCGGCGAGTGCGTTACCGTATGTCCTAAGCCCAACGAAGCACTCAAGATGGTTCCTCAGGAATCCCAGAGCGCAGAGCAGCCTGTATTTGATTACCTCGTTGCAAACGTTGGCAAGAAGGAACTTAAGCCTGCATTTACCGACATTTCGCCTATCGGCTCACAGTACAATCAGCCGCTCCTTGAGTTCTCAGGCTCATGCGCAGGCTGTGCAGAGACTTCTTACGCAAGACTCATCACACAGCTCTTCGGCGAGAACATGTACATTTCCAACGCAACAGGATGCTCATCCATCTGGGGCGGCCCTGCTGCTACATCACCTTATACAGTTAACAAGGACAGCCTCCAGGGTCCCGCTTGGTCAAACTCCCTCTTCGAGGATAACGCTGAGCACGGCTTTGGTATGTACCTTGGACAGAAAGTCCTTCGTGACCAGCTCATCGCAAAGCTTGAGAAGATGTGCGCAGGCGAGAAGGCTCCCGAGAGCCTTAAGGCTGCAATCAAGCAGTTCCTTGCAACAAAGGACGACACCAGAAAGAATACCGCAGATGCAAATGCTCTCATCAAGGAACTCGAGAAGTTCGAGCCCAACTGTGAGTGCGGATGCGCTACAGAGATCCTTTCCAAGAAGCAGTACCTTGCAAAGAAGTCCATCTGGATCTTCGGTGGTGACGGCTGGGCATACGATATCGGTTTCGGCGGCCTCGATCACGTACTTGCTTCCGGCGAGAACGTAAACGTAATGGTATTTGATACCGAGATGTACTCCAACACCGGCGGACAGGCTTCCAAGGCTTCCAACATCGGTGAGGTTTGCCAGTTCGCAGCTGCAGGTAAGGAGATCAAGAAGAAGAGCCTTGCCGAGATCGCTATGAGCTACGGCTATGTATACGTTGCACAGATCGCGCTCGGCGCAAATCCTGCTCAGGCTGTTAAGGCTATCGCAGAGGCTGAGGCATACAACGGACCTTCACTCATCATCGGCTATGCTCCTTGCGAACTTCACGGAATCGCAAAGGGCGGCATGAACCACTGCCAGGATGAGATGAAGAAGGCTGTTAAGGCCGGATATTGGAACCTCTTCTCCTTCAACCCTGCTCTCAAGGCAGAAGGAAAGAATCCTTTCACCCTTACATCCAAAGAAGGTGACGGCTCTTACCAGGAATTCCTCAACAACGAGTCACGTTACACTTCACTTGCAAAGCTCTTCCCGGATCGTGCTACAGATCTGTTTGCAAAGTCCGAGGCAGCTGCAGGCGAGAGATTCACACATCTCCAGAAGCTTGTTGAACTCTACAAGTAATACGACTTTGATGTGCCACGCACATGCTATACAAAAATGGAGCCTTCGGGCTCCATTTTTCTTGAAAATGAAAACATAAAATGATAACATAAAGGGTGATGTATGTATCTGTAGGGGGCTTGTGATGGACTATTTTCTGAACGGCGAAAATACGGCTACAGCCACATTTGAGTGC
Source organism: Lachnospiraceae bacterium (assembly GCA_016283775.1). Classification (GTDB taxonomy): domain Bacteria; phylum Bacillota; class Clostridia; order Lachnospirales; family Lachnospiraceae; genus RGIG3528. The sequence goes on from JAEENL010000175.1 coordinate 24,272, forward strand.
ACAGTGACATCGGAGGAGCTATGAAGATCAACATTTATTACGGCGGGCGCGGCCTTATTGCGGATTCCACATTGTATGTGCTCACAAGGATGACAGAAGTGCTTGAGGAGCTGAGAGTCGAGGTTTCCCGCTACAATCTTTTTGAGTGCAAAAAAGAGATCGCCTCTCTTTCCGGGACTTTGAAAGACGCGGACGGCGTGATCCTCGCCGCAAATGTCGAATGGTTCGGGATCGGGGGATATCTCCAGACTTTCCTTGATTCGTGCTGGCTCTATGCGGACAAATCAAAGCTTTCAAAGATCTACATGATGCCCGTTGTCATTTCCCATACATACGGAGAACGCGAAGCAAACGAGACTTTGAAACGCTCGTGGGAGCTGCTCGGCGGCATGCTCTGCCCCGGGATATGCGCTTTTGTCGCAAATCAGGCAGAGTTTGAGACGAATCCCGATTATTCAAAGCTCATCGAAAAGCGCACGGAAGACCTTTACCGCACCATCAACCAGAAGCCTGTGAGATTCCCGTCCAGCACGGCGCAGATTCTCTCGCGTTCGATGGAGCCGTCTTCCATGAAGCTCACTCCCCAGGAGGGTGAGATACTGTCAAAATATGTGTCCGACGACGCATTTGTACAAAGACAGCGTCAGGACCTCGACGAACTGCAAAAGCTCTATTCGGACATCATGGACAACGGGGAAGCAGGCCAGGAATTCCTTAAGAACTTCAAGGACAATTTCAATCCGCCCACAGAAAACATCCGAGCGGTACTCCTCATAAAGATGACGGATACCGAAAAATCGCTTGTCGTGGACGTTTCAAACGAAAGACTTAAGGTTTATTACGGCGACTGTGAAAATCCCGATGTTGTGGTCACGGGAACACGCGATGTCGTCGGGCGCATCGTGAACGGAAGGAGCACGTTCCAGGGCGCCTTTATGCACGGAGATCTGTCCTACAAGGGCGATTTCAAGGTTTACAGACAGTTTGACAACTTCTTCAGATTTACTAAAGTCTGACGGATGTAAAAAGAACTACAGAGGAAACGGAGGAAATGAGGAGACGTGGAAAATTGTATTTTTTGTAAGATAGCAAATGGGGTGATACCCTCTGCAACGATATTTGAAAACGATGATGTCCGCGTGATAATGGACATCAACCCTGCTGCAAAGGGACATGCGATACTTCTTGTAAAAAAGCATGTCGCAAACATCTTTGAGCTCGATCCCGACACTGCGGGCCGCATTTTTTCAGTGGTTCCGAGGGTTGCGGCTGCGATAAAAAAGGTAACGGGGTGTGACGGCCTGAACATTCTTCAGAACAACGGCACAGCGGCCGGACAGACCGTGTTCCACCTTCATATCCATTTTATCCCGCGCTTTGAGAACGACAAGATCCTTATGGGATGGAAACCCGGTTCTTATGCGGACGGCGAAGCTGCCGAGATCGCCGCAAAGATAGCAGCTGAGATAAAGTAAAGAATATAAGTCCCTGCAGGCCGCAGGGACTTTTTCAATGCTCTTTTTACTCAGATCTGAAAGCGTCTCAGCATCTCGAGTTCCAGATTTATCGTATGCCTTATCGCTTTTTTTTCAAATGACGGGAAATCCTCCGAGGCGCTGTCGTCAGCCTTGTCGGATATGGCGCGGATTATGAGGAACGGCACATCGTTCGCGTCACACACCTGAGCTATCGCTCCGCCTTCCATTTCACAGCACAGCGCTCCGAATTCCGACTTGATCCTGTGCTTTTCTTTTTTGTTGCAGATGAAACTGTCGCCTGTCGCGATGCGGCCTTCAAACACGGAAATGTCACGGTTGACGGCATGGCACACGACCCTTGCGATGGTCCTGAGCCCGTCGTCAGCACTGAACGACACGCTCTTTTTCGGAGGTATCGTTCCTTTTTTCAGCCCCAGCGGAGTCAGGTCAAAATCGTGCTGCACCACATCGGTCGAGAGCACGATGTCACCTATGTTTATCTTTGCGTCGAGAGACCCCGCGACTCCTGTATTGATGATCATGTCCACTTTGAAAAGATCTATCATGAGCTGCGTGCAGAACGCCGCGTTCACTTTTCCCAGACCGCATTTTACGACCACGACTTCCCTGTGATTTATCACGCCGTCGTAAAAGAGCATTCCCGCTTTGTCGACCACATTTGTCTCTTCCATGACCGACTTAAGCTCTGCAACCTCAGATTCCATTGCACCGATTATCCCAAGTTTCATAACATACCCCATAACTATTGTAATACCTCTAATAATCATAGCACTTCACGAACACAAATCAAGAAAAAAATGCCGCTCGCTTCATGCGATTTGGAGCAAGTGAAGTTGACTGAAAGCCCATAAAAAGGTATAATAAATGGTATGCTCGGTGAAGTATCGGATTTTTCCTGTATATATCCTGATAAGTATATCATGCGAGGAGGTAATTATGGTCGATGTATGCATAATCGGCGCCGGCGTGGCCGGATGCTCGGTAGCGAGAGAACTGTCGAAATACAGTCTCAGGACGGTGGTGGTGGAGAAAGCACCGGACGTTTGCGAAGGCACTTCAAAGGCCAACAGCGGTATAGTTCATGCGGGGTTTGACGCTGAGCCCGGTTCGTTAAAGGCAAAGCTCAATGTGGCCGGAAACGCAAAAATGGAAGAACTGTCAAAGGAACTCGATTTCAGTTTCAGAAGAAACGGTTCCATGGTAATATGCAAGGATGAAGCGGGGGTAGCTACCCTCGAGAGACTCCTCGAAAGAGGAAATGTTAACGGAGTTCCCGGAATGTCCATAATCACGGGAGATGAAGCAAGAAAGCTTGAGCCAAACCTTTCAAGCGGTGTCGTTGCGGCACTCCTTGTTCCCACAGGCGGGATAGTGTGCCCGTTTGAGCTCACCATTGCCCTCGCGGAAAACGCAAATGTGAACGGTGTTGAGTTTATGTTTGACAACGAAGTCACCGAGGTTTCAAACGAAGGCGATCACTACAGAGTGGAGACTGACAAGCAGACGATCGAGGCAAAAGTCGTGATCAACGCTGCCGGCGTATATGCCGACAAGATACACAGGATGGTGAGCCAGGAGCCCATGAACATCACCGCCCGCCGCGGAGAATACTGTCTCTATGACAAGCAATGCGGACAGATGGTGGACCATACCATTTTCCAGCTTCCGAACGCATTCGGAAAAGGCGTGCTCGTGACACCCACTGTGCATGGAAACCTCCTTATCGGCCCCACCGCGGACGACATCCCGGATAAAGAAGCCACAAACACCACCGCGGAAGGAATGAACCGCGCGCGTGAAAAGGCTGCCGAAAGCGTGGAACATATGCCTGCAAACAGGCTTATGATCACAAGCTTTTCAGGGCTTCGCGCTCATGAAGACGGCGACGATTTCATTATCGGAGAGCCCGATGATGCTGAAAATTTCATAGATGTCGCAGGCATCGAATCCCCCGGACTTTCATGCGCACCGGTTATCGGTGAGTTTGTCGCGGAAATGGTGCTTCCTGCGTTCGGAAATCCCAAACAAAAGGAAAACTTCATCGGAAAACGCACAGGCATCCCTCATGTGAGCCAGCTCTCCGAAGAAGAAAGAGAAGCGCTTATCAAGGAAAACAGCGCATATTCCGTGATAGTATGCAGATGTGAGATGATCACTGAAGGCGAGATACTTGACGCTATCCACAGACCCCTGGGCGCAAAGACCATGGACGGGATAAAGAGGCGCACACGCGCAGGCATGGGACGCTGCCAGGCAGGATTCTGCACGCCCAGGACCATGGAGCTGATCTCGAGAGAACTCGGCATTCCCATGGAACACATCTTAAAGAGCGGGAGGCGGTCGCATGTATTGTAGAGAAACAGACGTCGTAATAATCGGCGGCGGCCCTGCGGGGCTTGCTGCGGCACTTGCCGTAAAGGCGGCCGGCGTGGAAAGCGTGCTCATCCTTGAACGCGACACACAGCTCGGCGGTATCCTGAACCAGTGCATCCACAACGGATTCGGGCTTCACACCTTCAAGGAAGAACTCACCGGACCCGAATATGCAGCGCGATTCATAAAGCGCGTGCTCGACGAAAAAATAGAATATATGCTGGAGACCATGGTGGTCGACTTAAAAAGTGACCGCACTGTGGTCGCGATGAACAGAAAAGAAGGACTTTTCTCGATAAAAGCAGGCGCTGTGGTGCTTGCGATGGGATGCCGTGAGCGTCCCAGAGGTGCGCTCGGCATACCCGGTTTCAGACCGGCGGGCATTTTTACGGCTGGTACCGCGCAGCGTTTTGTAAACGTTGAAGGCATCATGCCGGGCAGCGAAGTCGTGATCCTCGGATCCGGAGACATAGGGCTCATCATGGCACGAAGAATGACACTTGAGGGCGCGCACGTAAAGCTTGTTGCGGAACTCATGCCTTATTCCGGCGGCTTAAAGAGAAACATCGCACAGTGCCTTAATGACTACAACATACCGCTCAAACTCTCACACACCGTTGTGGACATCAAGGGTAAGGAAAGAGTGGAAGGTGTCACCATCGCCGAGGTAGACGAACGCCTTAAGCCCATTCCGGGCACAGAGGAGTTTTATCCCTGCGACACACTGCTCCTTTCCTGCGGACTTATCCCTGAAAACGAGCTTTCAGGCTCTGCCGGCGTGGCGCTAAGCCCTGTCACCGGAGGCGCCGTTGTCGACAATACGCTCGAGACTTCGATCCCCGGCGTGTTCGCGTGCGGAAACGTGCTCCACGTGCACGACCTTGTCGACTATGTTTCGGAAGAGGCCGAAAATGCAGGAAGAGGCGCCGCAGAATATGTCAAGGGCCAAAAAGCCGGTATCGTTCCCGAGGATGACACCGTTATGGAAATGAAAGCGGGAAAAGGCGTGCGCTATACCGTTCCCGCAAAGATACGTCCGGCTACCGTGAAAAAGGACGTTCTTGTGCGCTTCAGAGTGGACAACAACTACAAAGATGTTTCCATCGGCGTGTTCTATGACGGACGCCTTGAGCGCTCGGTAAAAAAGCGTACCGTCGCTCCGGGAGAGATGGAGGAGCTCCGCATCAGAAAAGAAGAGCTCGACAAATATCCCGAAGTAAAAGAGATCACGATCGGTTTTGTTGAATAGGAGGCGCGTATGGAAACACGTGAAATGACTTGCATCAACTGTCCTTTGGGATGCCTTCTCACGGTAACAAAGGACAACGGGAAGGTCACGGTTACGGGAAATACCTGCCCCCGCGGTGAGGACTACGGCATAAAGGAAATGACGGATCCCAGAAGGACCGTCACGTCCACCGTGAGAGTAAAGAACGGCAGCGCTGTCAAGGTCCCCGTAAAAACAAAGACCGATATCCCCAAGGACAAGATATTTGAAGTGATGGATGTGATACGAAAGGCTGAAGTAAAGCCTCCCGTACACATAGGAGACATTATCGTTGACGACATCGCGGGAACGGGCGTCCCTCTTGTGGCGACCAAGGATGTCGAATAAATGAATGTAAAGGGGCTTACATGAAAAAATATGTGATGAGTCTGGATCAGGGAACCACAAGCTCAAGATGTATCCTTTTTGACGAAAAGGGAAATATCTGCAGCATGGCCCAGAAGGAGTTTGAGCAGATCTATCCTCAGCCCGGCTGGGTGGAACACGACCCTATGGAAATATGGTCTTCGCAGCTTTCGGTTGCGACGGAGGCCATGGCAAAGGTCGGCGCGGGCGCCGAAGATATAGCTGCTCTCGGCATCACAAACCAGCGTGAGACCACCATAGTATGGGACAAAAAGACCGGAATGCCGGTCTACAACGCGATCGTGTGGCAGTGCAGAAGGACAGCGCCCATGATCGAGGAACTCGTCAAAGAAGGCTATACCGACGAGATAAAAGAAAAGACGGGACTTCTTCCCGACGCTTATTTTTCCGGCACAAAGATCGCATGGATACTCAACCATGTCGAGGGAGCAAGGATCCGCGCGGAAAAGGGCGAACTTCTTTTCGGCACTGTCGACACCTGGCTCATGTGGAACCTTTCAAAGGGTGCCATTCACGCAACAGATTACACAAACGCATCCAGAACGATGCTTTTTGACATACACAAGCTGGAATGGGATGATGCGCTCCTGAAGCGTCTCAGGATCCCGAGGTCCATGATGCCAAGAGTCCTGCCTTCAAGCGCCATCTTTGGCACGACCGCGCCCGGGATACTTGGCGGCGAGATACTGATAGGCGGTGCGGCGGGAGACCAGCAGGCTGCGCTTTTCGGACAGTGTTGCTTCGAGCCCGGCGATGTAAAGAACACATACGGCACAGGATGCTTCCTTCTTATGAACACCGGGCACACGCCCGTAAAATCCGAGCACGGTCTCATCACAACCATTGCGGCGAGTCTTTCGGATGATGTGGAATATGCCCTCGAGGGCAGTGTGTTTGTGGCGGGAGCTTCGATTCAGTGGCTACGTGACGGCCTCAGAATGTTAAAGAGCGCCGCACAGTCCGAGGAATATGCCACCGCCGTATCGGACACCGACGGAGTGTACGTTGTCCCCGCATTTACGGGACTCGGCGCGCCATACTGGAACCAGTACGCGAGAGGCACCGTGGTCGGCATCACACGAGGCTGCACTAAAGAGCATTTTGTGCGCGCTACGCTTGAATCGATAGACTATCAGGTTTACAGTGTTCTCCGCGCTATGGAAAAAGATACGGGAAACAAGCTTACCGGGCTCAAGGTGGACGGAGGCGCGAGCGCCAATGATTTCCTCATGCAGTTCCAGGCGGACATCCTCACGGAAAACGTATTCCGCCCGGCATGTATTGAGACCACCGCACTCGGCGCGGCTTACCTTGCGGGATTGTCGGCCGGCTTCTGGAAAGACAAAGACGAGATAAAGAACAACTGGAAACTCAGCCGCACCTTTACTCCCTCAATGGACGACAAACACAGAAGACAGCTTCTCCACGGCTGGAACAAAGCTGTCCGCGCTGCGCTCGCCTGGCAGGAAGAGGTCCCGGAGGACGATTTCTTTTAGATGAGATGTGCCGTGGGGCACACGGATTTTGATGAACAGAGAGCAATCAAAGAAATATGAGATAGACATGGCGACAGGACCTTTGTTTTCAAAGATGCTGTTGTTCACCATACCGCTCATCCTGTCGAGCATTCTGCAGCTTTTGTTCAATGCCGCCGACATGATAGTCGCGGGTAAATTTGCCGGAGCGAACGCTCTTGCTTCCATAAGCGCCACGAGTTCGCTTACAAACCTCATCGTGAATCTTTTTATCGGACTCTCGGTGGGCGCGAACGTGCTGATCGCAAAGTACTATGGACAGAAGGAAGAAAAAGGCATATCCGATACAGTCCATACCGCAGTGATGATAAGCATTGTGTCGGGCGCATTTCTCGCGGTTTTCGGCATGATCGTCGCAAGGCCGCTTTTGCTCCTCATGGAGACTCCCGAGGATGTAATAGACGGCGCCGTGACCTATATGAGGATATACTTTGCGGGAATGCCCGTGATCATGCTCTACAACTTCACCTCAGCCATTCTGAGGGCTGTCGGTGACACGAGACGACCTCTCATATACCTTTCGTTTGCGGGCCTCATAAATGTCGTCCTGAACCTCTATTTCGTGATAGTGCTCCATATCGGAGTCGCGGGAGTGGCGATAGCAACGGTCGTTTCGCAGACCATTTCCGCTTTCCTCGTGCTGAGGGCGCTCGTGCTGTATGACGGTGCGCTGAAACTCGTGATAAAGGATTTAAGGATCAACGGGCGGACGCTTTTGCAGATGTTAAAGATCGGCCTTCCGGCAGGCCTTCAGGGGACGCTTTTTTCCATTTCAAACGTTCTGATACAGTCCTCGATCAACTCGTTCGGCTCCGCGGCAATGGCGGGAAACGCCGCAGCGGTAAACCTCGAAGGCTTTGTATATGTCGGGATGAATTCGTTCCACCATACATCGCTTTCGTTCACGGGGCAGAACTACGGAAGAGGCGAATACAAGAGGATCAAAAAAGTGCTCATCTATGCGCTTTTCTTTACCTCATTCGTGGGACTTCTGCTCGGATGGAGCGCATATCTTCTGCGTTATCCGCTGCTCTCGATCTATGTGAGGAAAGAGCCCAACGTGGATGAGATAATCGGATACGGCGTGATCCGAATGACGGTGATCATGACCACCTATTTCACCTGCGGCACAATGGATGTGCTTGTCGGAGCGCTGAGGGGCCTTGGGCATTCGATCCTTCCCATGATATCCACGCTCACATGCGTGTGCGGACTGAGGATACTCTGGATCTACACCGTTTTCAAGCAGTTCAGGTCGCTCGAAGTCCTGTACGCGTCCTATCCGCTTTCCTGGATGCTCGCGACACTCGTGCATATAGTGAGCTATATAATAGTCTATTCACGGGTCAAAAAACAATTGATGTCGAAAGGTCTTTAATGCCACATGAAAAAGATATTGCTTACAGGCGGCGGCACAGCCGGCCATGTCACACCAAATCTCGCGCTCGTTCCGAGGCTCAGGGCCGAGGGCTATGAGATAGTATATGTCGGGTCATACAAGGGAATAGAAAAGGATCTCATCGAGGCGGAAGGCATAAAGTATTACGGCATTTCTTCCGGAAAACTCAGGAGATACTTTGACCTTAAAAATTTTTCCGACCCGTTCAAGGTCCTCAAAGGCTATTTTGAGGCAAAAAAGGTGATCAGAAAAGAACGTCCGGACATAGTGTTCTCAAAAGGCGGTTTTGTTGCGGTGCCTGTTGTCTATGCGGCGACCCGTTACAAGGTGCCAAGCATAATCCACGAATCCGATATCACACCGGGACTAGCAAACAAACTGTGCTTTAAAAAAGCCGAAAAGATCTGCGCCAATTTCCCGGAGACCATAAAATACCTGCCTTCCGGCAAAGCCGTGCTCTCAGGATCGCCCATACGCGAAAAGCTGTTCAAGGGAAGCCGCGAGCGTGGACTCAAGTTTACAGGGCTTTCCGGAAACAAGCAGATCATTCTTGTTGTGGGCGGAAGCACCGGCGCAGTTCGTGTAAACGACGCCATAAGGGACATTCTTCCTACACTTCTCCGCGACTATGATATCATCCATCTTTGCGGAAAAGGAAAGACCGACGACGAGTACAACAACACTGAAGGCTACAGGCAGTATGAGTTTATAGGGCCCGAACTGCCTGACATCCTTGCTGCCGCGGATATAGTCATTTCCCGTGCCGGCGCAAATTCGCTCTGCGAACTCCTTGCGCTCACAAAGCCGCACATCCTGATACCGCTTTCCGCGGAAGCCAGCCGCGGCGACCAGATCCTCAACGCCGAATCCTTTGAGCATCAGGGCTTTTCCTATGTCCTTCGTGAGGAAAACCTTACAAATGAGGAACTTTTAAAGGCTGTGCGCTATGTGAACGACAACCGTGCAAAGCTTGTCAAGGCTATGAGGGAGAGCAAGCAGGGAAATGCGATAGATACGATAGTGAACCTCATTGAAACATGCAGGAGGAAGACAGGAGCGTAATGTCGTACACCGCTTTATATCGAAAATTCCGTCCGGCGACATTTGATGATGTCAAAGGGCAGGATCATATAGTCACCACGCTGAAAAACCAGATAAAGGCCGACAGGATAGGGCACGCTTTTCTTTTCTGCGGCACACGAGGCGTCGGAAAAACAACGATCGCAAAGATCCTCGCAAAAGCGGTAAACTGCGAGTCGCCCGTGGACGGCGGCCCATGCGGTGAATGCGCGACCTGCAGAGCGATCGCTGCGGGCACGTCCATGAACGTTATTGAGATCGATGCCGCGTCAAACAACGGCGTGGACAACATCCGTGAGATCATCGATGAAGTGCAGTATTCGCCCACAGAAGGGAAATACAAGGTCTACATCATAGACGAGGTACACATGCTCTCGCCGGGCGCTTTCAACGCACTGCTAAAGACGCTCGAAGAGCCGCCGTCATATGTCATCTTTATCCTTGCGACGACAGAGGCGCACAAGATCCCCGTTACCATCCTTTCAAGGTGCCAGCGCTATGATTTTAAGCGCGCCACTGTGGATGACGTGGCATCAAGACTTCGCACGCTTGTTGATGCGGAGGGGGTAAAGGCGGAAGAAAAGGCACTCAGGTGCATAGCCGTAAAGGCGGACGGATCCTTCAGAGACGGTATCAGTCTTTTGGACCAGTGCATAGCATTTTTCCTCGGGCAGGAACTGAAATACGACAGAGTGCTCGACGTGCTCGGAGCAGTGGACACCGCGACCTTCGGAGGGCTTGTGACCGCTATAAGGAAGGGCGATGTGAAACGTTGTCTTGAGATACTTGAAGGAGCGGTGATGCAGGGCAGGGAGCTCACGCAGTTTGTCGTGGATCTCACCTGGTTTTTGAGAAATCTTCTTGTCGCAAAGGCGGAGGGCTCCGCGGACAATGTCCTCGACATACCGAGCGACTATCTTCCGCAGTTCATGCAGGAGGTCAGCGCAAATTCGGAAGAGACTTTGTCGCGCTATATCAGGATACTTTCAAATCTCTCAAACGATTTGAGATTTTCTTCGCAAAAGCGCGTGCTCACGGAGGTGGCGCTGATAAAGCTCTGCCGCCCCGAAACAGAGGCTACGAACGACTCTGTGAACGAGCGCATGGAACGCCTTGAAAATGAGATAAAGAGCGGCGTGATCCGCCTTCCGAGTGCTGCGGCGCCTGTAAAACCGGAAGGACCGCAGGAGGCCGAAGAGGAGCCTGCGCCTGTTTACACAAAGGCGGTTCCCGAGGATCTTCAGGAGATAGCGAAAAGATGGCGCGAGATCGTAAAGGCTTTTAAAGGGCCTGTCAAAGAAGCGCTGTCGATCTGCAAGGTCAGCGTGACCGAGGATGACAAGCTCCTTCTCATATTTGCGGACGACTTTTCATACAGCTATGTGGCAGAACCTCCGGAAACACTGGAGGAGGTGGCCGGAAAGATCGCAGAGATAACCGGAAAGACAGTGGATATCGAGCTGAAGCTTGTCCAGTCAAAGAAAGAGAGCAAGGGCTTCCCGGATCTTGTAAAAATGTTCAAGGACATACCGGTAGAGGTCGTATAAAAACAGGATATTTTAACAAATATAACTGAACAGGAGAACGAACAAATGGGCAAAAAAGGTGGATTTATGGGCGGCGGCATGCCGGGAAACATGAGCAATCTCATGAAGCAGGCACAGAGGATGCAGCGCCAGATGGAGCAGCAGCAGGCAGAGGCCGAGGCAAAACTCGCCGATCTTGCAAATCAGCAGTTTACGGCATCAGCCGGCGGCGGAGCTGTCACCGTGACTTTTACGGGCGACGGAAAGCTTTCGGGCGTTAAGATATCTCCCGATGCGCTCGATCCCGATGACGCAGAGACACTTGAAGAAATGATAACCGTAGCCGTAAATGACGGCCTTGCCAAGGTACAGGCAGCGGTGGACGAGATCGAAAAGAGCGCGGGCAGCGGAATGAACGGCCTCAGCGGATTTGGATTCTGATGGAATATTATAGTAACCACATCAACAAGCTTATAGAGTCTTTTGCTGCGCTGCCGGGTATAGGCACAAAGACGGCGCAGCGGCTGGCGTTCCATGTGATCAACATGCCGGAGGACGATGTGCAGGCGCTTGCCGATTCGATCATCGGCGCGAGGAAAAACGTGCAGTACTGCAAATGCTGCTGCACACTTACCGACAAAGATATATGCCCCATCTGCTCCAGTCCCGAAAGAGACAAAAAGACCATCATGGTGGTGGAAAACTCCAGGGATCTTGCGGCATACGAAAAGACAGGAAAATACAAAGGAGTCTATCATGTGCTGCAGGGCGCCATTTCCCCCATGCTCGGGATAACGCCGGCAGATTTGAGGATAAAGGAACTGCTTGAAAGACTGAAAGGTGACGTTAACGAAGTCATCATCGCTACAAACTCAGGGATCGAGGGCGAGGCAACGGCGATGTACTTAAGCCGTCTGATAAAGCCCATAGGGATCAGGACCACCAGGATCGCGAGCGGCGTTCCGGTGGGCGGAGACCTTGAATATATTGACGAAGTGACGTTGCTTCGCGCACTTGACGGAAGAACGGAATTGTAGATCGTGTCAGGGCCGGTCACAAAAGGGTGACAAAGCGCTCTGGGAAAGGGAGACAATTATGGCGGAATCGATACTTCATGGCGGTAGAGAAGAACTGTTGACACTTCGTGAGAGAGTTGTCGAGGCAGAGGCTGACAGAATCAAGGTAGACGAGCTTTTAAAGGAACAGTCTTCGCTTTCTAAAGATATTGACGCAAGGCGGAAGGCGATGAACAACGAGATCGACCAGACCATCAGGCAGAGGAAGGCCGAGATCGAGAACGCTTACGACAAGGAGATCACGGAACTCAACAAAAACAGGAAAAAGATCGTTGACGACAAGCAGAAGGAAAAGTCTGTCAAGGTTTCGGAAAAGGTGGTTCATGAAACAGAGAGCCATCATGAAAAGATCAAAGCGCTGAACCTTGAGATCCGTGCTGTCGCCAGGGAAAACAAGATCCCCGGGATATGCCGTTACAGGATATTCTATGCGCTCTTTATGCCAAGGACATTTGCGGATGTCTGCATTTCCATCGTTGCATTCATCTTCCTGTTCCTGCTCGTTCCGTGCGCGATCTATACACTGCTTGACGGAAAGCCGTTCGGACCGACGCTCACGCCCGCATTTGTATATGCTATCTGCATAATCGTTTTCGGCGGCATCTATGTGCTCGTAAACAACCTCATCAAAGACAAGCACCACGCCGAGATCAAAAAGATAATCGCTCTCCGTAAAGAGATCGCCCTTACGAACAAAGAGATAAAGCGCATAAAACGCGGCATTGAGAAGAGCAAGGATGAGTCTGAATATGGTCTTGAAGCATATGACAACGAGATCAGCGAGATGGACAGCAAGCTTTCGGGCTTAAGCGAAGAGCAGCGCGCCGCGCTTGAAGTGTTCAACCGTGAGACAAAGGGCGTCGTTACCGATGAGATAAAAGGCCGCTATGAGCCCGAGATCAACAAGATGAAGGAGAGATTTGACGAAGCTGCCGCAGAACAGAAGCAGATATCCGAAAAACTCCGCAATGAATCACTCGAGCTTTCCAGAAACTATGAGGCGCAGCTCGGCAAGAGCAACATGACCATCACAACGATAGACAAGCTTCTCGCAATCTTTGACGAAGGCCGTGCGAACACTGTTGCCGAAGCCATCACCGTCATGAATGAGGACGCGAGCGGAAAGACAGCGAAGGATACTGCAGCAGAGCCTGCCGAGGCAGCGGAGGGAGAGCCGTCTCAAGCGGAAACCGAGACAGTGGCAGATGCTGTTGAAAACGAGATTGCGACAGAGACTGCTCCCGAATATGAGCAGACAAACACAACTGAAATTCCCGATAACACAGAGCAGAACAATTTCTGATCCGGAACGAAAAAACAGAGGGCGTCTTAAGGCGTCCTCTGCTTGTTTTTTTTTCAGTTTTCATACTGTCATGAACAGTCCCATGGTGAACACGACCAGAATGGCTACCGGAATAGCTATATAGCCCATCTTGCGCTTAAAAAGCTCCCAGTCGGAGGGGACGGCAGCCGCAGGATTGTGGACACTGAAACCCAGTTTCAAGCGGAACAGCTCATCCTCGAAAAGGATGGAAAGCACGTTGTAGACACTTATGATCACGCCGAGAATGTAAAATGTAGGAAAGCACCGCCTGACGATCTGAGGGTCCTTTACAAGACTTATGATGTCAAAGACCGAGGGCATGACGGGATCGTAAGTGAGACCGCTGTCAAAAGTATCTGGTCTTTTGTCTACGTCAATGTTGGAAAACAGCAATTCACCGTTTGTATCACAGAGTATGTATCCGACAGTGCTTATCCTGTACAGCCCGCCGCGAAAGAGAAGGTCATCCCCCTGATAAATGCAGACGCCTTCCACATACTGCTGTACCCTTTTTTCGGAAAGCGGGGAGGAGGCAGGAATGACAGTGGGATCTGAAACAATCCTGTACGGGGCATATTCCTTGCCGTCATACCTGTAATATAAAGTCCCGTCGGGACGTACCGTAAGCACGGCTTCCTTCAGATCGATCCAGCCGGAATATACTGTATTTCCGTTTTCCTCGCTCTTTACAAAAAACTTGTCTTTGTACAGAACGCCCACGCGGTTGTAACTGATAATGTAGAGCACCGCAAAGACCACGACCATGACCACCGAAGCGATCATGCCGGCCTTTTGCAGGGCGCTTGATTCTTTAAACCGATCCATAGTTATTTCTGGAGAAGATGGATCTTGAAGCCTGCAAAATCGTCCTTAAGGTAGATGCGGACCATCTTGTCGTTCTTGTAGATCGCGGAATCCTTGTCAAACTCAAAGCCCTGCATCTCCATGTGGTAGATGGCTCTCTCGATATAGTTGGTGCCGATGGCGAGATGGCCGTGTGTGCCGGGGCCGGGAGTTTTGTTGAGCTCGATCGCGGAGCTTGCAAAAATGCTGCTGTTTCCGATCTTTGACTCAAATCCGAAGAACTGCTCAAACATCTTTGCGGTCTTAAGAGCCTGCTCTTCGTTCTCGCAGTTGATGCCGACATGCTTAAGTTCAAATCCGAGCATGGTCCTTACTGCTTCCTTTGTGAGGCGTTTGATCTCGTCGAAGTTGCCTTCTTTTATGAGGTCGCCCTTTACCATCCAGGAACCTCCGCATGCAACGATCTTCGGGAAGTCAAGGTAATCCTTGAGATTTGCGGCATTTACGCCGCCTGTGGGCATGAAGCGCACATTGGTGTAAGGAGCTGCCATTGCCTTGATCTTTGCGATGCCGCCGGACTGCTCGGCAGGGAAGAATTTTACAACGTCGAGGCCGAGTTCAAGAGCTGCTTCGATGTCTGTGGGACTTGATGTGCCGGGGGTGATCGGAACGCCCTTTTCCTGGCAGTAACGTACTACCTTGGGATTGAGTCCGGGGCTTACGATGAACTTTGCGCCGGCGTTAACTGCTCTGTCCACCTGCTCTGTGGTGAGGACTGTGCCTGCGCCCACGAGCATTTCGGGGAACTCTTTGCTCATGATGCGGATGGATTCTTCTGCCGCATCTGTACGGAATGTTACCTCGGCAACGGGAAGACCGCCTTCGCAAAGCGCTTTTGCAAGAGGCGCGGCGTCTTTTGCGTCGTTAAGGACAACTACGGGGATGATTCCAAGTTTGGAAAACTGTTCAATGATGGGATGCATATTTTTCTCCTTTAGTCATATTTGAAAGCGGGATGACCGCTGTCATTTCAAAAGTCCCAAGAGCCTCGCTGAAATGAAGTTGTGCTCATAGATGAAGTTGAGTAACGGGTTTGCGTTTATAAGTGAGAGCGTGCTCTGGCCGAATTCCGTGGTGCCGAGCATGGTGACGATGGTAAAGAAGAGCCACACGAGAAGGAGCCCTTCGAAAAGTCCCGCAGCGCCTCCGAGAACGGTGTTCAGCTGTTTGAGTCCCGGGATCTTTGTGATGAGGTTTAAGAGCTTTCCTACCACAAACACCACGATCGCCACGCCTATGAAGGTGATGAGGAAACCTACCGCGTTTACCACTGCTCCGGTGAGCACTTCGCATACATGGGCCTCGAGAGGCTTTAATTTCCCGCGGGCAAACTCGTCGGTATGTTTTGAAACATAATCCTTAAAGCCTTCGCTCTTTGTGACGGCTTTTCTGAGAGCCGAAGGAAGTCCAAAGCTTTCGAGCACCGCATCGACGTTGTTTGAAACGGCTTCTTCCGAATCGCCTTCAGCCGGCGCGTCCTTTGAGGACATTTTAGAGACGGCGTTGTCGTAAGCTTTTTCAAGATCCACAAAGCTATCGATCTTTTCGTAGACGCTCTTGTGGAAACTTTCGTTGTTTTTAAGCATATTTACAACGATAGGGCAGAGGATGATCGTGAGGACGATGATGAGAAAGGTGGCGAGCAGAGAATATATCGTGCTGGCAAAGCCCTTCACAAGTCCGTAGATCAGACCTCCCACAAGCAATATAAGTACAGTTATCAATAACCAGTTCATTCACTGACCTCCGTGTTGCGCTTGCTCTTTGCAAGCTTGATGGTGCGGATCCGCCCGGAATCCACAAGGAAATATCGGTTGTCTCCGCCGAAATATACCGTATCCAGCGTGCCGTCAAAGGTACCGCTGTATTTTAATGTCCCGTTTTTACGATAGATGTGTACTTTTCCCGGACTAATGAGCGCCGCTTCGCCGTTTGCGGCCTGCAGTACGTCATATTCCGGGACCTTTCTGATCGTGCCTTGTTTTTTGCCGTCTGTCCCGTAAAAAGTGAGGATGCGTTCGGAATCCTTTTCGGTAACGGTGCAGACACCCTCGTCAAACATCGAGAGGTCCACGATCGTGCCTTCGGGTTTTATGTCGCACAGGGCTTCGGGTATCTCTTCCATCCCGTAAAGGACAAAGCCGTCCTCGAGCGTGATCCCGACTGTGTCGTTCCCAAGGAATTCCACGTCATAGACGAGTCTTCCCGTGTATTTTTTCTGTCCTACGATGTTGTCGATGAAATTCTTGCCGACACTCGCCATATTGTAAAACGTGACCTTGCTCACGAGCTCGTCTTTGTCAAAGGAGATGCAGAGAGTCACAAGCTTTGTCCCGTCATCAGAAAGCGCGATGTCAACAGGAAAGCCGTCCTGCTTTGTGCTGGTCGCAAGCTCCACCCTGAGGCTGCCGCCTATGTCGTATACCTGGACAATGTCGGTATTTCCGCTGTCCATGAGCACGGCGGTCACACCCTGCTTTGCGACGGCGATGCGGCTGATGGGGTAGTTGGTGGTGTAACTTGTGTAGATGCCGCTCTCGGGGATCACATAAACGCTGGTGCCGTTTATATCGGCGATGGCGGAAACCTCGCCGCACGATACGACTTCAGGGTTGTCCAGGCTGAAGGCCGCTTCCCATATGAGGGAACCCGTTCCGTTTATGGCTCTGGCGCCGTTTATCGAACTCATCGCAAGGATGTTTGCGTCATTATGGCATTTCACGTCCGAGGAGAGCTTCATTTCACTGATGACCTCATAAGACGAATAGGTGCCGTACAGCCTTTCTTTTATGTAGTGCCATGCGAAG
The DNA here is from genome assembly GCA_016283775.1 of Lachnospiraceae bacterium. Classification (GTDB taxonomy): domain Bacteria; phylum Bacillota; class Clostridia; order Lachnospirales; family Lachnospiraceae; genus RGIG3528. Next base: position 41,409 of record JAEENL010000175.1, read on the forward strand.
GCGGCAAGCGTGCCTATGACCACGACCGCGATTATTATTTTTATAAGTGATCTGGTACTTTCTTTCATACGCCTGTTTTGTGTTAAGCCAATATTCCACATCATTTTAGCACTATGCGGCATCTTCGGCAAGATATTTTGGTTGCACTTGAGTTTTAAGGTGTTTTATGTTAAATTAATAGTTTGGACCATAAGGTCCTTGAGTTCAGTGATAAACAGGAAACATGTAATGCCGAAGAGATTCGTGAAAACAGCATATATTTGTCTTTTGGCTCTGTTTCTCACAGGCTGCAACGGAGAGGTTTTTTATGACGACCCCGTAAGACCTACCCCCGTAGCAACTTCCGGAATATCGGGAACGGTGACCGGCAATCCCGGGAAAAAAGATCCGGACGCTACGAAAGCACCTGCGGTGACAACGCCCGATCCCGGAAAAAAGAGCGCACCTTACGGGATTCTTACAAGGATCACACATGAAGCGGGAACAAAGCTCACGCCCGAGGAGTTCATCTCAGGGTATGAGGGGACCGTCACGGTGCTCACCGCATTTTCGGAGGAAGATCTGCTGGCGGTGGGAGCGTCGTTTGCCGCGGCCATCGACTGTGACGGCAGAGAGGTCACGGTGATCGTTGACATTTCTGACAATGCCGCGCCTATTTTCAAGGGGATACAGGATATCGAGATAAACGAGGGCGACACGATAGCGTACAAAAAGGGCGTGTCAGCCTATGACAACGTTGACGGCGAAGTTTCGTTCTCTGTCGACAATTCCAATGTGGACACGGATAAAGCCGGGATATACACGGTCACATATTCTGCCACCGACAGAGCAGGAAACACGGCCGAAGTCACCGCAAAGGTGACCGTGAATGCCTTGCGTGACCAGCTCCAGATACTTATCGACGATAAGGCGGATGAGGTCATAAGGAGCGTTGTGACTGACAATATGACCAAACGCGAAAAGGCATATGCGGTCTTTGTATGGTGCCATACAAATCTCACTTATAAAGGTGAAGAACGGGACCTGACCTACGATGAAGCCGCCTACGCAGGGCTGTTTGACCATGCCGGCGACTGCTATGTTTCTTATGTGCTCCTCGATGTGCTCTACAGGAGAATGGGCTTTGAGACCATGATGGTAGAGCGTGTGGGGGGAACGAGCGACCATTTCTGGAACTATGTAAACTACGGAGAGGGCTGGTATCACTGCGACTGCATAAAACGCCGCACCGGAAACAAGGCTTTTGACGACTACTGGTGCTTCATGCAGACAGACAGCCAGGTTGAAGGATACAACAAGCTCCGCGGCGATACGATGCCAAACTGCTACACCTATGACAAGTCAGCATTCCCGGAATGTGACAAGTTTAAGATATATGACGGCAACACGCATGAGTTCATACTTGACAAGGAAGCACCCGTTATAAATGGTGCGATGGATCTTTTTATCGCGAGGGGAGAGACGGTCGCCTACAAGAAAAATATCAGGGTGACGGACAATTCCGGCGAGGATATCACGGTGCACGTTAAAAACAGCGGCGTGAACCTGAATGTGGTTGGCATATATCCTATCACCTATTACGCAGAGGACTCTTCCGGAAACAGATCGGAGGTATCGGTCAATCTGCATGTCTGTGAGCCATCGGCTGAGCTCGCTTATGACATTGCCGATACGCTTCTCGCAAATATCACAAATGACAAAATGTCCCAGTATGACAAGGCAAAGGCGATCTATTTCTGGATCGCGTACCACATTGCCTACGTGGATGCGCCCACAGGTACGGATCCGCTTCTTGCGGCTTACGACGGACTCACAAAATACAAGGGTGACTGCTATGTTTACGCAAATGTGGCACAGCTCCTTCTCACACGGGCGGGTATCGAAAACATCATGATCGTGAAATACCCGGTCTATGATGAGGAGCATTTCTGGAGCATCGTAAACGTGGGAGACGGCTGGTATCATTTTGACAGCACGCCCTGGTGGGACGGAACGCAGATATTTATGTGGACCGAATCCCAGCTTGAGAAGTTTTCAAAGAGAAACGATATGTCTCACGCATACGACAAGAGCCTGTATCCTGAAGTGGTGCAATAGAGGATACGGCGGAGGCTTTATTTTGGAAATTCATTCGGAAAACAGAAAAATACTCGGCGTGATCGGAGGCCTCGGCCCCATGGCTTCGGCTTATTTCATGAGGCTTGTGACGGAAATGACCGATGCGAAGACCGACCAGGAACATATTGAGATATTGCTGCACAGCAAGCCGCAGCTGCCTGACCGCACAGGTTTTATCATCGGAGAGAGCAAGGAATCGCCACTGCCCGGCATGCTCGAGGCAGGACAGGGATTGAGGCGCTCAGGCGCGGACATCATCGCGATCCCGTGCGTTACAGCGCATTTCTTCCAAAAGACGCTTGAGGAAGAAATAGGGATTCCTGTGCTGAATGCGATAGAAGATGCCGCAGAAGTCCTAAAACAGGCGGGTGTGAAAACAGCAGGCATCATGGCGACCGACGGCACTGTAAAAAGCGAACTGTTCCCGAAGGTGTTTAAGTCTCACGGGCTGGAATGTGTGATCCCGAGTGCCGAAAGGCAGCGTGACGTGATGCATGTCATCTATCACAACGTCAAAGCCGGGATACCGATAGAAAAAGACAGGTTCATGGGCATCACCCGCGAACTCTTTGACAAAGGCGCAGAGGCTGTGATACTGGGCTGCACGGAGCTTTCGATCATGAAGCGTGACAACCCGGATATTTTGCAGTGGGGCGGCGCGCGGCACGGGTTTCTCGATATCCTTGAAGTGCTCGCGCAGAGCAGCGTGAGGAAATGCGGGAAGCTGAAAGCTGAGTATGAAAAATTGATATAAGCGCCACGGAGGCAATTATGCAAAACAATCTTTTGGATTATCTTTACGATATAGTGGACAGGGTACCGGACAAGACGGCGTTTTCAAACGGAACGGACAAGCTTTCGTTTAAGGAACTATACGAAGAGTGCGGCGCGGTCGCATCGGCTGTGGCTGAGCGCGGGATCTACAAGAAGCCTGTCGTGGTCTTTATGAAAAAAAGCCCCGCTGAGATCTCCGCATTTTTCGGAGTGATAAGAAGCGGTAACTATTATGTTCCGATAGACGAGGAAATGCCAAAGATCAGGGTCGACCTGATACTTGACAATGTGCAGACGGATCTTATCATCTGCGACGAGTCTACCATCGAGATCGCAAAGGGTTTTAAGTACAAATGCGAGCTTGCGCTCTATTCGGATCTCATAAAACACGAGACCGACAGCGAAAAGCTTAAGTTTATCTATGACCACCAGATAGACACGGATCCCATCTATATCGTGTTCACATCAGGTTCCACAGGCATTCCCAAAGGCGTTGTGGCATGCCACAGGTCGGTCATCGACTATATCGAACAGCTTTCGGAAACTCTCGGGTTCAATGAGAACACTGTTTTCGGAAACCAGTCGCCGCTTTACTTTGACGCATGCCTGAAAGAGGTATATCCGACACTTAAGTTCGGCGCGACCACATATCTCATCCCGCGCGAGCTTTTTATGATACCTGTGAAGCTTGTGGAATTTATCAATGAACATGAGATAAATACCATCTGCTGGGTCGTTTCCGCGCTCACCATGATCTCGGCGTTCGGCACTTTCAAAACGGTCGTGCCGCACACGCTCCGCACCATAGCGTTCGGAAGCGAGGTGTTCCCGATAAAGCAGTACAAGCTGTGGAAAGAAGCGCTTCCTGAAGTAAAGATGACAAATCTTTACGGACCCACGGAATGCACCGGCATGAGCTGCTTTTTCCATGTGCCCGAAAACTACGATCCGGAGGGACCCATCCCCATCGGAAGGCCCTTCAAAAACACAGAGATACTGCTCCTTGACGACAATGGCAGACTTGTGCCCGACGGGGAACAGGGAGAGATCTGCATAAGAGGTACCGCGCTCACTCTGGGCTATTACAACAATCCCGAGAAGACCGCCGAGTGCTTTGTACAAAATCCGCTAAACCACGTATATTCGGAGCTTATCTATAAGACCGGAGACATCGCAAAGCGCGACAAGGACGGAAATCTCATCTTTGTGTCCCGGAAAGACTATCAGATAAAGCACATGGGACACCGTATCGAACTCGGAGAGATCGAGGCAAACGTTTCATCGATGGCCGGTATCCGCATGAATGCCTGCATCTATGACGAAGAAAAAGGAAAGATCGTGCTCTTTTACGTAGGAGACATGGAGAGCGCCGAATTAACTTCGGAACTAAAGGGGAGCCTTCCCAGATATATGCTCCCGAACCGTGTGATAAAGGTGGATTCACTGCCCCTCACACCCAACGGTAAACTTGACAGAAAGACACTGAAAGCCGACTACAAGAGTGGCGCGAGAGCCTGATCGGGAGCAGAAAAGCAAGGATTTATGAAAAGTTGGATAAAGTGGATCGTGACCGCAGCGGTGGTCATTCTGGTCCTTTGGTGCCTGCAGCGGCTTGTTATGCCCAAATATGCAAAGGGTATCGTTGAGGGCGCCTTCATAGCAGAATATTACAAAGACAGACCCGACCATGATGTGATATTTGTGGGGGACTGCGAAGTGTATGAAAACTTCACTCCTGTGCTCCTGTGGCAGGAATACGGGATAAACAGCTATATCCGCGGAAGCTCACAGCAGACGGTATGGCAGTCGTATTACCTTGTCGAGGACACCTTCAGGTATGAAAAGCCGGATGTCGTGATCTTTAATGTCCTTTCGATGGAGTTTGACAAGCCCGAGGACGGCGGGAGCAACATGGAAGCATACAACCGCATGACCCTTGAGGGAATGAGATGGAGCATGTCAAAGGTAAAAGACATACAGGCTTCCATGGTAAAGGGCGAGAAGTTTTTGGATTATGTTTTTCCTATCCTCCGGTATCATTCGAGGATCACGGAGCTTACGGCAGACGATCTTAAATACTGCTTTAAGACCGAGAAGGTCTCGCATAACGGCTATTATCTGAGAGTTGACGTGAAGCCCGCGGCAAACGTCCCGGGTGGGCGTATCCTGTCCGATTACAGCTTCGGAGAGAATGCATATTCCTATCTCGACAAGATGACAAAGCTTTGCAAGGAAAACGATGTGGAGCTGATCCTCATAAAGGCGCCGAGCCTTTACCCTTACTGGTATCCCGAATGGGACGCTCAGATGGAGGAATACGCAGAAAAGCATGGCCTTGAATATATCAATTTTCTCGATCTTAAGGAAGAATGCGGCCTTGACTATACCACAGACACATATGACGCAGGTCTTCATCTGAACCTGAGCGGCGCGGAAAAGACAACACGCTGGCTGGGGGAATTTCTCAGCACCCAAAAAGGTCTCAAGGACCGCAGAGATGACGAAAAACTCTCTGCCGAGTGGAAACAAAAGATCGAATTTTACGAGAATGCTATAGAGGAACAAAAAAAGAAATACGGTATCACCGATTTTACAGGAGAGTACAGAAAAGATGAAGAAAACAGTTAAGATCATGTGCATGGTGCTCGGAACGGTACTTTTTATGAGTTTTGCCGCATGCGGAAAAGAGCAGGAGAAAGAACCTGAAGATGTGAGCGTGATATGTCCCACTGCGGATCCCGCGGATCCTTCAGGCGTTACGGACGTGACCTGCGACCCCGTGACCATTGACACACCCCCGACAGCTGCGGGTTTTGTTTTTACCTATAACGGGGTTGATGTGCGTGTGGACGCGGCTGCTGCGGACATCGTGGACAAGCTTGGCACTTATTCGTATTTTGAAGCACCGAGCTGCGCGTTCAACGGACTTGACAAGATCTATACATACACGAGTTTTGAGATAGACACATATCCCGTCGGCGATGCGGACTACATTTCCGCCATCGTTTTCAAGGATGATACCGTGGAGACCGCGGAAGGCGCCTGCATAGGAATGAAAAAGGAAAAGGTGGTCGAAAAGTACGGCACTCCCTCAGAAGAATCCGGAACGCTCTCGATCTACGAGAAGGATTGCATGCAGCTTCGCTTTATCTTTGATGAAGAGGGTTATGTGATATCGATCCAGTATCTCAGCAGCGTGGTGTGAACTACCAATGAACTGTTTATTAAGATTTTTAATAATGGTGGAAAGTTTTTTTGTTCAGTGATATAATACAGACAATCCTAGAGTGTTCGACACTCCTTGCAATTTTGAACCTACAAAACTTTAAACGGGATTCCTATATTGCGTGACGGATGTCAGGCCGCAACCTCATCGCCCGGATCATATCCGGCCGCAGCGGAAGGCAGCAAGTCAGGCTGCGGTCACCCACCTGGCTGATAGCTAGGAGTCAAAATGCGGGAAACGGCATATCCGGGATTATTTTTGTACCCGAAATGGGATTCGGGCGGGTTGTGAAGGATTTGACTCAAGAAATAACAGGTTATCGATGAAAAGATTTATCTTCAGTTTAATATTATTGTCTCTTTTTTGTTTCGGGGCAGCGGCATGTTCTTTGAAAGCGCAGAACGATACGGGATTTTTGGGACCGGTGTGGACACTCACGCCCACTCCCACGCTCACGCCGACTCTGATGCCGACTCTTACGCCCACAACATCCCCCACTATGACACCGGTGCCTACGGAGACACCGACTCCGACGCCTACTTTCGGGCCGGACTATGAACCGCCTGTCATCTCAGGCGTACAGCCTATCGTTGTCGCCACGGGAGGAACTGTGTCCTACAAGCGCGGCGTTGAGATCACCGACAACTCGGGAGGAGACGTGGAACTCATCATCGACAATTCCACAGTCGACCTTTCAAAGCCCGGAGAATATGATATTTCCTACACCGCCATAGATCACGCGGGAAACACTACGATCATCTTTTCCACGGTCACGGTCAAAGACGCGGATATCCTTATGAAAGAAACGGAAGCGAACCGTCTTGCGGATGAGGTCATAGCCGAAGTCATAAACGATGACATGACCGAGTGGCAGAAGATTTACAAGCTCTGGCAGTGGGTAAGAGGAAACGTGAGATACTCCTACACCACGGGAGACATGACTTCGGAATACACCGGGGCTTACGAAGGACTTCACGACAGGATTGGCGACTGCTACAGCTTTTACGCAACATACAAGATACTCCTTGACAAAGCGGGAATACAAAATTTAAAATGTACAAGGGTCGGGGGCGAGAGCGACCACTATTGGAACCTTGTGATGTATGAGGGAAAATGGTACCACTGCGATGCCAGCCCGAGGCGTCTTGAAGACCCGTTCAACACATTCCTGCAGACGGATCTCCAGATAAAGGCCTATACCGAGAGCTATCCGGAGAAGCCGAACTACTACACGATAGACTGGGATGCCTATCCCGAAAGGGGCACTGTCCCGGTTTATGACGGCTGGACACACAAAAGATTAAAGTCCGGAGTGGTGCTTACAAAGTCAGCGCTTCTTGCAAAGATCGAGGAACTGAAGACAGAGTTCCCCGCAGGCACCTACTGGAACGGTGAGAACCTCGGCGTGACCGATGTGCCGTGCGAAAATACTCCGGATTATGCGGGCTGCAACTACTATCACGGACCGTCAAGCCTGTGCTTCGAATCGCATGATGCGGGATGGCAGTGCCTTGGATTTGCCAGCCTTTTGAGCGACAAATGCTTCGGAGAGGACACTTCCGCCTATATCGTACGTGATTACGACCAGGTGAGGATCGGTGACCAGGTGAGACTTTCGCCGAACGAAAACAGCCCTTATCACAGCGCATTCATCATCGACAAGACGGACGAATACATCGTTGTCGCGGAGTGCAACAGGGATTTCAGGACCTGCCTCATCGAGTGGGGAAGAGTGATACTAAAGAGCGAGCTCGACAACATGGAAGTGTGGTATATCAGCAGGAGCTGTGAGATCAAAGACAAATGACGGAACAATCCGTTTAAGCAAAAAAGGAGACAAAAATGGAAAGACTGCTTGAAATATTGTCGGAACTTCATCCCGACATTGATTTTGAAACCGAGGAGCATCTGATCGACGACGTTATCATCGATTCTTTTGACATCGTCACATTGATATCCGAGATACAGGAAGAGTTTGACGTGACTATCAGCGCCAAAGACATCATCCCGGAAAATTTCAATTCCGCAAAAGCAATCTGGGAGCTTATCGAACGTATTGAGGAAGAGGAAGCCTGATCTTTTATGTTGTTCACCTCATATGAGTTCCTTGGCTTTGTTCTGATACTGGGGCTTTTATATTACATCCTTCCGAAAAAGGCAAAATGGCCTCTGCTGCTCATTGCGAGCCTGGTGTTTTATGCGTTTTCGGGAGTGAAGGCGCTCATCTTTGTGGGAATCACCGCGTTCACGGTATATGGTGCCGGAATGCTGATCGACAGGAACCGCGCCGCTGTGGATGCCTATATCAAGGCAAACAAGGACACACTTTCAAAAGAAGAAAAAAAGGCATACAAGGCAAAAGCGGCACGCATACGCACCGTGTATCTGCTGCTTTGCATGTGCCTTAATCTCGGAATTCTCGTTGCGCTGAAATTTGAGTTTGTTTCCCTTCTGCAGCCGATGGGAATTTCATTTTATACCCTGAGAGCAGTGGGATATCTTGTGGATATCCACAGGGGAAGCTATAAGGCGGAGAGGAATCCATTGAGGTTCCTGCTTTTCATTTCGTTCTTCCCCATAGTGATACAGGGACCTTTGAGCAATTACGGGGATATCGCTCCGACTTTGTTTGAGGGGAACGCCTTTGACAAAAAGAACGTGAGCTTTGGCTTACAGCGCATGCTCTGGGGCTTTTTTAAAAAGCTTGTGGTGGCTGACCGCGTGATGAAGGCTGTGATGGTCTATATCGGTGATCCCGTGACTTACCGCGGAGCATATGCGCTCATGGGAATGCTTCTCTACACGGTTGAGCTCTATGCCGATTTCACGGGAGGCATCGACATCACGATTGGTGTTTCGGAAATGCTTGGGATCAAGGTTTCCGAAAACTTTGAAAGACCGTATTTCTCCACCTCCCTTAAAGAATATTGGAGACGCTGGCACATCACGATGTGCGAATGGTTCAAGAACTATGTGTTTTTCCCGGTTTCCGTGTCAAAGCCGATGCAAAAGCTTTTGAAGGTCACACGGAAAGTCTTTGGGGAACGTGTCGGGAAAAGGATCCCGGTATATGTGTCATCGTTTATCGTGTGGCTCCTTACGGGACTCTGGCACGGACCGACATGGAATTTTGTCGTATGGGGGCTTTTGAACTGGCTGATCCTCATGGTATCAGAGGAGTTTGAACCCTTGTACGAAAAGTTCCACAAGCGGTTCGGATGGACCAATGCGGCGGGCTACAAGGTTTTCATGATGATAAGGACATTCATCCTGATCACTGTATTAAATCTGTTTGACTGCTTTGTGAATGTAAAAACGACGCTCACTTCGATCGCATCGGTCGTGACCGCGGGTAATTACAAGGGTGCGCTTGCGGGCGCATACAAGGCTTTCGGCCTTTCGGCGGCGGATCTTGTGATACTTGGCATAAGCATAGCGATCATGTTTACGGTGAGCATCGTTCAGGAAAAAATGTCAGGAAACGGGCAGACAAGCGGAAACAGCAAAGTAAGAGAAAGACTTTCGGCGCTTCCTTTCCCTGTGCAGGCATGCATCTGGACCGCGCTCTTTGCGGCAGTGCTGCTTTTCGGAGCATATGGAGTGGGATACGATCAGAGTCAGTTTATATATAACAAGTTTTAAGCTACGGGGGCGGACAAGGACCGGAATGCCTCCGGCATTCCAATTATGGTCCCTCAAAGCCGGGACGGGCTCCCTCCCTGCTTTGAGAGCAGGGAGGGCAAATGTGTGGCATAGCAGGTTTTTTTGATCTTCATAACAACAGCAAAACAGACATTTCCGTCATGGAACGGATGCTTGATGCGATAAAGCACCGCGGGCCCGACGGATCGCGTATTTTGGAACTCAAAGGGCTCACGCTTGGATTTAACAGGCTTTCGTTCCTCGACCTCACGGGCGGGATGCAGCCAATCAAAAATGAGGATGAGACCGTCACTGTCATCTGTAACGGTGAGATCTTTAACTACAGGGAACTGAAGGAAGAACTTGTAAAAAAAGGTCATTCCTTCAGGACAGAGACCGATATCGAAGTGATCCTCCATCTTTACGAGGAGGAGGGGCTCGATTTCCCCAACCGTCTTAACGGACAGTTTGCGATAGCGCTCTATGACGAAAAGATAAAAAAACTGTTCCTCGTAAGGGACCAGATGGGAATATGCCCCCTGTTCTATTCGCTGATCGACGGGAAACTGGTTTTTGCGTCTGAGATAAAGGCCATAATGGAGTATCCGAACGCTCCGAGAAAGCTCAACATGAAGGCTGTGGATCAGCTCATGAACTATCCGGGCGTGGTGTCTCCCGAGACCTTTTTCAAGGGCGTAAAATCGCTTAAAGCGGGCCATATGATCACAGCGGAATACGGTCACGACCTGATCGATGAGGAATACTGGGACCTGCAGTATTCTCCCGAAGAAGAGGACAAGGGCGAAGCCTACTATGTGGAGCGTCTCAGGGAACTCATAAAGGATGCGATCACAAGGCGCCTCATCGCCGATGTGCCGATCGGCTTCTATGTGTCAGGAGGTCTTGACAGCTCTGTTGTTGCCTGCTTCATCGGAAAATACCTGCTGAACAGTATGTACTCTTTTTCGGCGGAGATCGGTGACGGTGAGCTTGACGAGAGCCGTTTCCAGCAGATGGTGAAGGAATGCGTGCATTCGCACCACTATATCACAAAGATCACCGAAAAGGAGATCTGGGAAAATCTCGAAAGCGTTATATATCACTGCGAATCCGGCGTCAAGGAAAGCTACGATACCGCGGCGTTCCTGCTTTCAAAGCTTGTGAGCGGTTCGCCCGCAAAGGCGGTTCTTACCGGTCAGGGCTCTGATGAATTTTTCTCGGGCTATGTCGGATACATGGTGGACCTTTTTCGCCACATGCAAAAGGATAAAATGACAAAAGAGGAACTCGAAGTGAATGAGCGCCTCTGGGGAGATCCTTATTTCCGCTATGAGAGGAACCATCCTGAGATCAGAAAGATACACGAAAAGGTCTATTCCGCAAATGTGCGCGGAGAGATCGGGTCATTTTCGGCTTTTGCGGAAAGCCCCATTAATGTGAAGCGCGTGGAGGGGTTAAGCTCTCAGAAGCGCCGTTCCTACATCGATTACAAGCTCAGACTTTCCGACCATCTCCTCACAGAGCACGGCGACAGGATGTTTTTCTCGCATTCCGTTGAAGGACGTCACCCGTTCCTTGACAAGGACCTTCTGGAGTTTGTGATCACGATCCCGGATAAGTATAAGCTTAAGGGTGTGAACGAGAAATATATTCTTAAAAAAGCGGGTGAAGGCGTTGTGCCCGAACCTATATTAAAACGCAAAAAGTTCCCGTTCCAGGCGCCCGGAATGTCCTCGATGATAAAAGAAGCCTCGGCGCTGCCTTATCTTGACGAAACACTTATCAGGAAATATGGTGTGTTTGACGTCGATTACGTGAACGAGATGAAAAAGATATACAGCGCCCCTGATTTCAAACTCATGGGAGCATTTGAGATAGACTATCTTTTGATAGTGATGACAACGACCATGCTTTGCGAAAGGTATTCGCTGACATTGTAGAGGTGGGATATTGTCCGGATACGACGATCACAATGACGAATACAGAAACAGAAAGATCATAAGGACAAAGATATTGTGGGTCCTTATCCTCTCACTGGTGCTGGCGCTCCTCATCCTCACAGGTTTTCTGCTCGACAGACTTGCGGGAAACAAGGGAGAATATTTTGTCGCGACGCCGACGCCCACTCCTGTGAACGGAAGAGAGGTCACGCCGACACCTGTTCCTACAAAGGATCCTGCTTTGATCACGCCTCTTCCCACGGAGACACCCACACCCACGCCTGCGGAGCCTGAGACTACGCCTGCTCCGACGCCCACCGACATAGGAGGAGTCGTACTGACACCCACGCCTACTGAGCCTGTGGAGCACGATTTCACGCCGTGGGTCAGTGATGATACCGAGGACAAGGAAAAACAGCAGGAATTGCAGCAGGAGATCCTTAAGGCGGGAGGATTTATCCCTATAGCAGAGCTCTTCCCTAATCTTGCGACTTACTTTAAGCGCGACAAGGTCACAGGTATCGAGCTTGGCTGGATCGATCAGAATCCTGAGCTCCCCAGCGGGTGTGAGAGCGTTTCGCTCACCATGGTCCTGAATTACTACGGGTTTGACCTTAAAAAGACCGATATCTCGGACAGATATATGATCTACGGCGACAATTTCGTTACGAGTTTTGAGGGAAATCCTTATTCAAAGCAGGGAGGAGCCGTGTTCGCTCCGGGACTTGCCACAGTTGCAAACATCATTCTTTCGGAAAGAGAGAGCACGCTGAAAGCCGAAGATGTTTCAGGTACGGATTTTGAGACGCTGATCACGGAATATATATATCATTATGTTCCGGTAGTGATCTATACGACGACTGATTATGGGAAAGTAAGCTATTATGATGCCGTAAGGACCTACAATGGCAGGGAATATCACGCTGTGCGGCGCGGACACTGCGTTGTGCTCGCAGGGTATGACGAGACGGATAACAGCGTGATCCTGTACGATCCCATTTCAGGTGTCATCAAGGTCGATAAGGAAAAGGTAAAGTCGATATACGACGATTTCTATCAAATGGCGGTCGTGGTCAAGTGACTGTGTTTCTTCCCGGACCGCAAAATGGGGGTTTTTATGAGTCTTCATCTTGTGACCGGTACAGCGGGAAGCGGAAAAACAACATATCTTTACAATGAAACGATACGTATGGCGGGAAACGATCCCGCCACTACGTATTATTTTATTGTGCCGGAGCAGTTTTCCATAAAAACCCAGTATGATCTGGTCCTCGCGCATCCCGACGGCGGGATCATGAACATCGATGTAACAAGCCTTGCGCGGCTCGCACACAAGGCATTTTCGGTGCTCAGCGGTGAAAAACACGAATTTTTACCTGAAATAGGAAAAAGCATGATCATCAAAAAGGTCTTAAGTGACCACAAAGATGAACTGCAGATATACGGGAGGAATGCAAGACGCGCAGGATTTGTGGCCGATGCAAAAGCGCTTGTTTCCGAGCTTTTTCAGTACTGTGTGGACGAGGAAGCGCTTGAAGAAGTGATACGGGCATCCTCGGACAGACCCCTCTTTCAAAAGAAAATGACTGATGCCCTCACGGTCTTCAGGGGTTTTAAGGAACACCTCACCGGCGGACTGATGACGGGGGAAGGACTGTATGACGCTTTTGCGGAGATCGCGGAAAGATCCGGGATATTAAAGGATTCCGTCATACTGATGGACGGCTTTACCGGGTTTACGCCCTCGCAGTATGAGCTTCTTCGCTGTTTTATGAGACAGTGCAGGGAAGTGTATATTTCGTTTACGGCGGACCGTACCGCGCTTTCCGGAAAAGAAATGAAGGATTATGAGCTTTTCAGGATAAGCCAGATTTCGATAAAAAAGGTCAGAGAGCTTGCGGCTGAAGCGGGCTGCGACGAAGCGGAGCCGGTCATCTGCGGGCATGATAAATTTTCCGAAGCGCCGGGGCTTAAGGCGCTTGAAAAGAACATTTTCGGGCATTCACGTATCAGGCAGAGCGCCTTTGGAAACATTGTGCTCTACAACGCCGAAAATGCACGCGAAGAGGCAAGATACGCCGCAATGCAGGTGGAAATGCTGCTCCGTGAAGGCGGGTACCGTTATCGTGACATCGCGATAGTCCTGTCTGATACAGAAAGCTACGGAGAACTTGTCGCAAGGGAACTTGAGCGCATCAATGTCAGATATTTCCTCGACAGAAAAAAGAGTCTCGGAGAGAACGAATGCGCGGGCCTCATTGCAACGGTGCTGAGGCTTATGGAAAAAGGCACTGACACCGAACTTCTTTTGTCATTTGCAAAGAACGGACTTTCGGGTTTTGACAAGCGTGAAGTGTGCATACTTGAAAACTACTGCCTGGCGCTCGGGATAAAAGGGAGCAGGTTCAAACGCCCGTTTGACAGGGATTTTGTCAGTGCTTCGGGACTTGTCATCACGGCAGAAGAGGTGAACAGGACAAGGGCTGCGCTCATGAGCATTCTTTCTCAGGTGACGGGCGTTAAGAAAAGCAGCGCGTTGTCACTCAACAGCCGGGTCACCGGATTGTTTGAAAAGATCGGACTTGAAGAAAAACTTCAAACGCTGTCCGAGGAATTTACCGCAGCAAATGACAGGCTCAGAGCCATGGAGTATTCACGTGTTTACGAAGCAGTGACCGAGATATTTGCCCAGCTTGACATGTTCCTCGGTGACGAAGTGATGAGTGCCGGCGAATACCGCGAAGTGATAGAGGCCGGACTTTCCGAGGCGCGCGTGGGCCTTGTTCCCAGGGGCAATGAGCAGATACTTGTCGGAGATATAGAGCGCACAAGGCTTAAAGACATAAAGGTGCTGTTTTTGCTGGGCGCGAGTGACGGGAGCCTTCCAAAACCGGGTGCTTCGGGCGGCATTCTTTCTGAGAGAGATAAGGGAAGGCTTGAGGAATACGGTGTCGAGCTTTCTCCGGGGATGTTAAAGAAGATCGGCCGCGACAGATTTTATCTGTATCTTGCACTGACAAGGCCTGATCACAAACTGTTCGTAACATTTCCCGGAGCCGACGAGAACGGCATGCAGCTGAAGCCTTCGCAGATAGTGCCAAAGATAAAAAATCTTTACACGGATGTTTCCGTGATCACAAAAAAAGACCTTCCCGAAGTGCAGAGAGTGCTTTCGGATGACCTCGGACACGAGCAGTTCCTTCGCGAGGAACGGGATAAAAACGTAAAAGAGCTTGCCACGGCCCCGTATAAAAGAGAGATGCTCACAGAAGAAACGGCGGCAAAGCTGTACGGAGAGCGCCTTCAGGGAAGCATCTCAAAGCTAGAGACGTTTTCCAACTGTCCTTTTAAGTTTTTCCTGACCTACGGCTTACAGATACGTGTGAGAGACGAGTTTGAACTGGGTAATGCCGATTTCGGAAATGTGGCTCACGACGCGCTCGAGCATTACGGGAAACTGCTGAGAGATGAAGGGCTGCAGTGGACCGATGTCGATGAGAGCCGCATGGATGCATTTGTGGAACGGGCTTCGAGGGAAACGCTTGAAACATACAAAGAAGGGATATTTACATCATCGGACAAAAACGCCTATATCGCGGAACGCGTGCGCGAACTGGTGGGCGTTACGGTCCGTGCGCTCACAAGACAGCTTGAGGGAAGCGATTTTGAGCCGCTTGCGTTTGAACAATCTTTTAAGGTGGAAGGAGAAAACTATTCTCTTTGCGGAAAGATAGACCGCATAGACATATGCACAACTGGATCCAAGTCGGTAAAAGTGATCGATTATAAATCCAGTGAGCATGAGCTGAATATCACCGATACCTATTACGGACTGTCACTTCAGCTTCCGGTATATCTGAGACCCGCCACCGAACTTGCAGGCGACAACGCGCGCCCTGCGGCGATGCTTTATGAGCAGATACAGAACCCTATCGTCGAGGACAGATCCCCCATGGACCTCGACAGCGAAGAGGCTGTTGAAGAAGCGAAAAAGGATATTTTCAAAGAGTTTAAGACCAAAGGCATCGTGAACTCCGATCTTGAGATCATAAAGCATCTGGACCACTCTTTTATCGACGACGAAGCCGCCATAAAAAAGAGCGTGACATCAGTAAAGATACCGGTGGCCACCATAGATCCGGCAAAGGGAAACGGGCTTTTCAGCGCATTCTCTCATGTGGCGACCGACAAGGAAATGAAGACGATCTGCGACCTCGCTTATTCAAAGATAAAGACCAGAAGCGAAGAGATCATGAAGGGCAATGTCGCGGTGACACCTGTGAGAAAAAAGGACGGGCTGGTGCCGTGCAGATACTGTGATTTTGCAGCTGTCTGCGGATTTGACGAAAAGAACGGCGACAGAAGCAAGAGCATCAGAGAATACAAAAACGATGAGATCTTTGAGAGACTGAAACGCGCGGAAACGGAGGAGAGCAATGGCTGAAGTGGAACTTTCAAAGGAACAGCAGGCGGTCGTCGACGCTCGTGACTGCTCTCTTCTGGTCGCTGCGGCTGCAGGCTCCGGCAAGACTTTTGTGCTTGTAAAGCGCATAATGGACAGGATACTGGACAAAATAGCTCCGCTTGACATAGACAGGCTGCTGATAGTAACCTTTACAAACGCCGCGGCAGCGGAAATGCGCGAACGCATCGGAAATGCGATCGAAAAAGCGATAGAGAAGGATCCGGAAAACATGCAGCTGAAGAAACAGGCGGCGCTGCTTTCATCCGCGCAGATCTCGACCATAGACAGCTTTTGTATGTCGGTGGTAAAGGAAAACTACCATGCGCTGGATATAGATCCGGGCTTTACGATAGAGGATGAGAGCGTTCTTGCGCTCCTCAGGGACGATGTGCTAACCGAACTCCTCGATGAGGAGTATACGAGAGCGACCCCTGAATTTATGCAGCTTATGGCAAGCTACACAGGACACAAGGATGACGAAGGTGTGAGGAGCATGATCTACAAGATCCGTCATTACGCCGACAGCGATCCGAGACCTGAAGACTGGCTGGACAGGGCAGAAGAGGCGCTTGACGAGGGCTTTGATGAAAATGGGGTCTTTGACGGAATACTCACCGAAAGCAAAGCTTTGATAAAGAGCCTTTTGTCCCGCGTGGAGGCTATGCGCGCCATAGCATTGTCGCCTCTGGGACCGGCTCCTTACGACTCGACATGTGACGCCGACAGGGATTATTTTAATTCTCTTCTTTGCGCGGACACCTATGAAAAACTGGGCGAAATGCTCCGCACGACCGCGTTTTCAAAGATGGCGACGATATCAAAAAAGGATATCGAAAGCGGGAAAATCCTTGAAGAAAAGAAAAAGGCGGCGGCTGATGTAAGAGACGAATACAAGAAAAAACTCGGCAGTCTGAAAGAGCGATATTATGCCGGAACGCCCGAACAGCTGCAAGGGCAGTATGATCTCACAAAAGGCGTAACGCGTGAACTGCTGAGACTGACACGTGAATTCATGAAGCGCTGCATGGCTGCGCAGGCTGAGCGTAATGCTTACGGTTTTTCCGATGTGGAGCATTTTGCGCATCAGATACTTTGCGAAAAGGATGAGGAAGGAAACATCGTTCCCACTGCTGTCGCAAAGGAAATGAAGGAACGCTTCGATGAAATAATGATCGACGAGTATCAGGATTCGAGCTTTATGCAGGAAGACATCCTGAAAGCCGTATCGGGAGAATATGGCGGTATCCCCAATCTCTTTATGGTGGGAGACGTAAAACAGAGCATATACGGCTTCAGAAAAGCACGCCCGGAGCTGTTTAACAGGAAATACAGCGAATTTACGGCCGAAGGTGAACACAGAAAGATCGACCTTTTCAAAAATTTCCGGAGCAGACAGGTGGTGCTCGATTCGGTAAATGTGCTGCTTTCGGCGCTTATGAAGCGTGACACGGCCGAGATAGAATATGACGAAAAGGCCGCCCTTCACTTTGGATCTGCCGAGTTTACCAAGGATGAGGAAAAGCATGCAACAGAGCTCATGCTGATAGACAAAGACCTTGTGGAACTGCAGGAAGACAGCGAGGGAGCGGAAGGGGCGAACAGCAGGGAGGAGATTTTTGATTCCTCCAAGGACGAAAAGCTGAGTTCCGCGCGGACGACGCCCATGGAGCGTGAAGCGCTTGCGGTGGGCCTTCGCATAAAAGAACTCGAAAAAGAAGGCTTTAAGCTTTCGGATATTGCGATACTTGTGCGTACCGCAAAGGGAGTGACCGAAGTTTTTACAAAGGTGCTCGCAAAGCTGGGCATTCCGACATGCGCGGAAACAGGCTCGGGCTTTTTTGCCGCCGTGGAGATCAAAAAAGTACTCTCGTATCTTAAGATCATTGACAATCCCTGCCAAGATGTGGCTTTTGCGGCTGTTCTGTATTCTCATTTTGTGAACATGGATGCGGAGGAGATCGCCGGGATCGTTGCAGACTGCGGAATGAAGAACGGAAAAAGGACAGGGCTCCTGTATGATGTCGCAAGGCTTGCCGCTGCACAGGGCAATAAAAAGCTCTCTGGATTTTTTACTGTCTACGATGAACTGTGCCGTGCAAGCGAACATCTTAACGTACACGATCTACTCGATCTTTTGTATGAGCGGACCGGGTACAAAGACCTGGTATCCGTGATGCCGCAGGGAGACAGAAGGCGCGGAAATCTTGAAAATCTCATACAGCTTGCGATGACTTTCGAAAACAGTTCATATGCAGGCGTGCATGACTTTCTGCGCTATATCGAGAGGCTTGAGGATTCTGAAAAGGATTTCGGTGAAGCTCCTGCAGAGAGCGGCGAGGGCCAGGTGAGGATCATGACGATCCACAAGAGCAAAGGTCTGGAGTTTCCCGTTGTTTTCTTAAGCTGTATGGGAAGGCAGTTTAATGATACGGACGCACGTGATAATCTACTCTGCGACCAAAAGCTCGGTGTTGGCATAAAGTGCATAAACTTAAAAAAACGGACCAAGGACGACGGGCTGAAGCTACGATTCCTGAAAAAAAAGAAACTGATGGAATCGAGGGCGGAGGATGTGCGGACGCTTTATGTTGCTCTCACACGTGCCAAAGAAAAACTCATCATGACCGGCACCGTTGACAAAATGCAGCAGAAGATAAGGACATGGGCGCAGAGGCCGCTTGATGACGGAGCGCTTTCTTATCTGGATATGTCATCTGCAAAGAATTACGTAGATTTTGTGGCACCAAAGATATTCAGCGGCATGGAAGAGGATGAGATATCGGAATTGTTCGAAGCCGGGACACGGACCCGCAGGATTTCGGGAATGTGCGGCACTGAGGAATATTCCTCGGGATTTGTGATATCGTGTCTGTGGTTTGCCGAGGAGGCTGCTCAAAAGTCACTTGAAGGAAACGGTGATGATATCCATGGCAGTGCGGGATCCGAAGAAGATAAGGAGACTTCTCTTCTTCAGGGATTCATGGATGAGATCGAAGCAAGGCGTTCTTTTGTCTATCCGTTCAAAGGCAAGGCGGATGCACCTGTAAAGGTCTCCGTGTCCGAGCTCAAGCTTATAGCGATCCATGACACCGAAGAGGAAAAAGCGGTAATGCTCGAAACCCCGACGGCGGCTGTGGACGATGAGCCTGAGAGCAATGAGGAAGCAAAGCCCGCGCCTGCAAAAGAACGAAAAGGCGCGCGTGGAGCGGAACGAGGCACGCTTTACCACGAAGTGCTCGAAAAACTGCAGTATATGGGAGATTATTCAAATGCCGCGGCCTGCATAGAATCCTTGGATGCCGAGATATCAAGGCTGATGGAAGAGGGCTTCCTTGAGAAAGACATTCTTGACACGGTTTCCGTCAAAAGACTTGTGAAATTCTGCATGAGCAGTGTGGGACAGCGTATGATCGCGGCGTTTAAGAACGGAAAGCTTTACCGTGAGCAGCAGTTCGTATATGGGCTCACAAATGAGGAATACCGCAGGTTTTCACATTCCGACGCCGATACCGATATGGTAATGCTGCAAGGTGTTATAGATGCATTTTTTGAAGAGAACGACGGCCTTGTCCTGGTGGACTACAAGACCGACAAGGTGGTAAGTGACGCGGCGAAGGAACTCACCGAGCGCTACAGCGTACAGCTTGAGCTCTATGCCAAAGCCCTCTCGGCTCTAAGAAAAAAGCCTGTTAAAGAGAAAGTGATCTATTCGGTCTCGAAGGATCTGGTGATAGCGGTGGAATAAAATGGACGAAAATATCGAACTTGCAGTGAAGCGCCTTAAGGATCTTGAAAAGCGCTCGTATAACAACAACACATTCGAATTCGGGGGTTTTTTGAGCCCCGCAGAGTTTGACGCTTTTCGTAAGGTATCACCGGCGGGTGAGGCTTTCGGAGGATATGCTCAGGCGGAGCGGCGCATGCTTCGTTTTGGCGACCCTGAGGAACTGGGCTATGACGTGCCTTTTCCGATAGACTGCATAAAGGTTTCTTCTGCTTCGGGAAAGTTTTCCGCACCGCTTTCGCACAGGGATTTTCTCGGAGCGCTCATGAGCCTTGGAGTGGAGCGGCGCGTTTTCGGGGATATCGTCGTAAGGAACGGCATTGCCTATATTTTCTGTGAGAACAGGATGAGTCCGTTTATCCTGGAAAACCTTGTTTCTGTCGGAAGAAACCAGGTGCACGTGGAGATCTCCGATTTTCCTGAGGAGGAATATGAGGCAGGAAGGCAGCAGATGGCCATACAGGTCTCATCTCCCAGGGCGGATGCCGTCATCGCGCATGTTTGTAAACTTTCACGTGGAAACGTAACGCCATATTTTACGGGTAAATTAGTACAGCTTAATGGCAGGATACTGGAACGCCCGGACAAGCTTCTCACCGAGGGAGACATCTTTTCGGTGCGCGGCTTTGGAAAATATGCCGTGGGTGAGAGTACCGGCGTTTCCAAGAAAGGTAAAACAAACATATTGATCTACAAATACGTTTGACGACGGAAAAATGAAAAGAAAAAACAGAAATATTCGAAGTGTAGTTATTGTGGTGCTTTCAGTCATACTGGCGTGCGGAATTCTGGCGGTCGGTGTAATGGTGCTCATAAGACCTTTCCTCGGAACCTCCGACAAGCGCCGTGCTGACAGGTATAAGGGCGAGATCGCGCAGTATACGAGCAGCACGGACAAAGACGGAGACGGGATCGACGACCAGACGGACATTTTAAACAGCGCTCTCGAATATGTTAAGACAAAGCCTAAGTACAAGAGCAGATACTATGCGGGAGGCTACCCCGACGATGGCTATGGTGTGTGCACCGATGTTGTGGCATATGGCTTTCTGGGCGCGGGATACGACCTTAAGGAACTGGTATCTGAGGACATTAATGCCCACAGAGAACGCTATGACATAGATGTCGTGGATCCTAATATCGATTACAGGCGTGTGAGAAACCTGAAGGTCTTTTTTGAAAACAATGCAGAGTCGCTCACGACCGATGTGCATGATATTGAGGCATGGCAGGGCGGAGACATCGTTGTGTTCAAGTCGCACATTGGTATTGTTTCGGACCGCAGAAACAAAAGAGGCGTGACTTATGTGATACACCACGGCGATCCGAGGCAGCTTTATTATGAACAGGATATCCTTGAAAAACGAGAAGAGGATATCGTGGGACATTTCAGGATGACCGGCACGGATAAATGAAAAAGATATCTGAGACAATAGAATACATTGAAACAAGAGAGACTCCACTTTCCGCGGAGGTGGTTTTTGTGCACGGAGACGGAAGACTTTTTGTGTTTGATGCAGGCTGCGGCGAAGAAGTGCTTTCCGAGACGCTTGACATGATAAAGGCGGCCGCATGCCCTGTGTCGGTGATATTGTCCCATTTTCACACAGATCACGTGGACAACGTGGCAAAGATCCCTTATGACAGGCTGTACGTATCCGGATACACCGCAAAGCAGTTGTCAAAAAAAGGATATATTTCAGAGGACGACACGCGTATCGTGATCGCTCCCGAAAAAGATCCCCTGCTCATCGGAAAGACGGCAGGGGATGAAGAGGTTGTAGTGCGTGCTCTGCCCTCAAGCCATTCAAAAGGCGGGCTGATGCTTGAAGCGGGGCGTTTTGCTTTCCTTGGAGACGGTGCATATCCTATGTACAAAAACGATGAGAGAGTGTACAACAACACCCGCCTCAGGGAAGAGATCGACGCGCTGAAACAGGTGAAAGCGGACACATGCTATTTAAGCCATGAGTTTGAAAAACCGAAGACACGTATCTGGATCGTGAACAGGATGCAGATCATCTATTCGCATCGTGACAAGGATTCCGCCTTTGTCCCTGAGGGAAAAGACAAGATCATATTGTAGGCGTCCGGTTTTCACGCGGATCAGATCTGCTCTATGTTTTCAAGCGTCACATTTCTGCAATACTTCATATTCACAGTGCCGAGAGAAGGATCCTCGGCCTTTTTTATCTTTATGTCTTTGAAGGTCACGTTGTTCAGTTCGTGGCCGGGCACATCAAAGCCCTGCAGGTCTATCGGGAAGCAGTTGTGCCATTCATTCTTTCCGCCATTGTTGTCAAAGAAACGTCCGAGGAGCGTGAGGCGCTCAAAGTGGCAGTTTTCCAAAACAGGAGGCGTTTCCGCTCCGATGCCGTCATCGTTGTAGCCCACGGAATGGACCTGGATGTGGGATGCTGCGCAATCGCGTACATCAATGTTCCGCACATATCCGCCGCGCTTTTTTGTGGCCTTTATCTCGATGCCGGACCAGGTTTCCGACACGTCGCAGTCCCAGATCTTTACGCCGTCGATACCGCCTGACATTTCCGATCCCATGCATATGCCGTGGCTTGACGGGGTGAAACAGTCAAAAACCCTGATATTTCTGGTGGGGCGGTTTATCACGTTGCCCTCGGGGTTTTTGCCGGATTTTATGGCGACGGAATCGTCCTCGGTGTGGAAGCGGCAGTTGAAGATGGTGCAGTCTTCGGAAGAATCGGGATCCCAGCCGTCGCCGTTCCAGATGCCTTCGGAATAAAACTCACAATCGTCCGTGACAACGTCGTATGAGTATATAAAATGCACGTTCCACGATGCTCCGTGCCCGAGCTTCAGGCCGTGGATCCACACGTTTTTGCAGTTGCTTAAGTTTATGAGGCGGCCTCGTGCCCGGCTTGCTATTGTTTCTGGTTTTTCATATTCCTTTATCTTGTCGCCGAGGCTTGCGATGTAGTCTTTGAGGCGTTCGGCCTCGCTTTTTGCGATATCTTTTGCAAGAACCGCACCGCCTCCGTAGATCTCTCCTTCACCGCGGAGCATGATGTTGAAGCAGTCCGGGCCTGAGGAATGGTCGAGATTGCCGCAGTTTATAAGGCTCTGATAGCATTCCATCTCATAGCCTTCGAAACGGCTTTTGATCTTCGGAAGATAATCTTTTCTGTCTGAAGTGCCCTGGAGTACGGCTCCTTTTTCAAAATAAACATCGGTATCGGAGTGGAGACGTAATGCACCCGAGAGATAGACGCCCGCAGGGAAGTATACCGTATCCTCAGCCGTACACGCGTCAAACACAGCCTGAAGCGCTGCGGTGTTTACGGTCTTGCCGTCGCCGACCGCATTAAAGGGTGCTTTTGTGACGTCGAGACGGTTTTTGCTTTTTAATGTGCGGCACCTGATCTCTTCTGAAACAGAAGAACCCTTCATGACCATTTTTACGGTGTATTCCGTGTCTTCGTTGAGACCCCGGACAGTGCAGTGGGTCTTTTTTGTTTCCGCAGTCATCCTGCCGTCCAGAAAGATTTCGAAAATGCTTTCCGGCGTGGCTTCATCCGGCTTGTCCCAGTAGACTGTTATCTCGTTTTCGGTGCTTTTGTATGCTATGTATCCCATTTAGTTTTCCCCTCTCTTTTTCCTGCCCGTTTTGATCTTTACAAGGAGGCATGCCACTCCGAAGGCAGCCCCTATTATGCATGCAAAAATGACGGCGCCGGGGGCAGGTCCCCAGTTCAGGAAACCATACCAGTCGTTTGTGTCCGGCCATTTGCCTTTGCCGTTTATCAGAATGTTTATGACATATGCCGTGCCGTATACAACGGTTGAAAGCGAAGCAAGCATGCAATGCTTGACCTTTAGTCCTTCGGCGTTGCCGACCGTGAGAAATTCCGCGATGCAGAGAAGAGGCACGATCAAATGAAACTCAAGGTTCGAGCCCTGGTAGAGATTCAGCCATCCGTAAAGCGGTCCGAAGAAGCAGGCTACAACGAGGAACGTGAGAGTCACTGCGGTCACTGCGGTAAGCTTTAACACGCGCAGGTATTTTTTCTTTACGAGATCGAAAATGACCTGGATAAGCGCGACGATCCCCGCAAAGACGTTGGAGAGCGTGGTGTAGTATTTCAGGTTTTTCCAGCCGCTTGTGGTGAGTCCCGTGGCGCTCGCTTTGTTGCGGAGCATCACAAAGATGCCGAGGATCACAAGCAGCGCCGTTGCTGTATTAAGTATGATGCGTAACGCGATCTTTCGTTCTTTCATAGGTGTTACCTCCGAATGCATTATATTTTGCCATAAACCGGCACATAAAGCAATTCTCGTTTTTCTTTTAACAGTATTTGTGACGATGCAAATGTTTTGTGCAAATTGCACAAAAACCACAACGTTTTTTGTGCATAATACCAATAGACCAAACAAAAATCAGGTGCTAATATGGAAACCAAGAAACGAAAAACGGTTTCCAAGTTTCCAAGCCCCGGAGCAAAGGGGCGGCAAAGCTTGAAGAAAGAGGGCAAAATGCGCAGACGTGAAGAGAAAACCGAAGGATCGCTTTCCGAAAGAATAATACTTGCGGCCATATCGGAGTTCAGCAGGAGTGGGCTCAAATTCACGATGGACGACGTGGCTCAGAACATGGGCATAAGCAAAAAAACGCTCTATACCTGTTTTGACAGTAAAGAGGATATGCTTATGGCCATTGTGGACTACTGTTTCCGTGATATCAAACGGAGCGAGCAGGAGATACTCTTAGATCCCGATATGGACATAGTGGACAAGATAAAGAGCATCATAGTGGTGCTTCCGGAACGATACAAAAACATAGGCCTTAGCGCCCTCTATTCTCTTAAGGACAAGGAACCGGGCGTATACAGGAGGCTTGAGGAGCACCTTAAGACCGACTGGGATGCGACCATCACTCTTCTTGAGAGCGGAATGGCGCAGGGGAGGATCAAAAAGATATCGATCCCGCTCCTTAAAGCCATGATAGAAAGCAGCATCGCCGGTTTTTTCTCCGGAAACGTGCTCGGCGAGGCAGGACTGACTTACGAAGAAGGACTTGAGCAACTTATTGACATCGTGATGGACGGGATAGTCACAGAACCTGGCGGAAAATAAGGAAGGAGAGCTTTGTATGGATGACAGATCTGCCTGCATATTCGGAAACGAGATGCCAAAGAAGGTCATAAAAAAGGCTGAAGCGTCAAAGCGGAAATTTGTAAAAAAATACGGTGACGACAGCAGCATTGATTATGGCCTTGAGATCGGCAAAAACCCGTATGTCGGGACAGCGCTCGGCATAATGAACGTGAAGGTCGGAAAAGAGTGCAGTGGCGGTGACTTTGACCGCGACAAGGGCATCATCGTCGGCAACATAAGGATGGGCTTCGGTCATTACAGGATATCCATGGCGATCGCATCGGCGGCGCATGCGCGAGGATACATTCCTTACTGGATGGACCTGAATTCCTATCCGGAGACCACCTGCACAAAGGTGATCGGAGCCCAGAACGACCTGTATTCCATGGGATCGAGGCTCTCTCAGAAGTCAAAGCTGTTCAACTCACTCTTCTGGGAACCCATGAACTATGAGGGCTTCAGACAGCTTTCCTACAATGCTTCAGACCAGAAAAACGCCGAGCTGATGGCGCCTGTGTTTAAAAACGTGCCCCGTGACATCCCCGTTGTGGCGACTCATGTGTGGCCGGCGCAGGCCGCGCTCCACGCGGGAATGAAAAACGTGCTGAACGCCGTGCCGGACAACTGGCCGATGGCACTGCACTATGCCGAAGGAGCGCTGCATACAGTGCAGACCTGGTACGCATATCAGGGATACCGCATCGGAAACGGGTTCCTCAAAGAAAAAATTGTAAAACCCATGCCCAAGGATTCCCTGATGTATGTCGGTCATTACATCGATCATGAGCTGGTGTCAAACATAGAAAAAGACTGCGAAGCGAGGACCGCCCGTGTGAAAAACGGGGAACCGATGAGGTTTCTCCTTACGATCGGCGGAGCCGGCGCGCAGAAGGAGATATTTGCGGAGATCATAAAGTATCTCCTGCCTTATGTGAAGGAGAACAAAGCCGCGATATATGTGAACGTCGGCGATTACAGAAATGTGTGGGATTCGCTGAACGAAGAGATCCCCGAGATGAAAAAGATCTCAGTGGCGCATTTTGGAGACGGCATTAAGGAAAGAAGCCTTGAAGACAGGATACCTGAGATCCTCTCCGGAAAGTTTGACGGCGAGCCGCTTGACAAAGGGATCCACGGCTTCTGGCACCAAAACATATTTGAAGCGGTCTATTGCACGAACATACTGATGAGGATCAGCGATGTCCTTGTCACAAAGCCTTCGGAGCTTGCGTTCTATCCTGTCCCGAAACTCTTTATTAAACGCGTGGGCGGGCATGAACAGTGGGGCGCAGTGCACTCGGCGGAGATCGGAGACGGAACGCTTGAATGCAGGGATGTACCACATACTCTGCAGATGCTGGACATGTTCCTGAAAGACAGGACATACCTTCCGATGATGTGCGAAAACATAATACATAACAAAGCCTGCGGGATATATGACGGCGTGTACCGCGTTGTCGAAGAGGCAATGAAGCTTAAGGACAGATGAACACTTCGTCATCTGCATTGAACAGACAAAAGGAGAAAATTATGAACAAGACTGCTGCGGACAAAAAGAACCTGATCTTTTATCCTCTTGGCACGGTGGGGCGTGACATGGTCTATGCGCTCATTTCCAGCTATCTGCTGACTTTTGTGCTTTTTACGAGAAGCCTCACAAAAGCACAGCTTGGCGCGATCACCGCGATCATGGTGTTTGCGCGTGTGTTTGACGCGCTCAACGATCCCATCATGGGAAACATCATCGAGAGCACAAGGACAAAATGGGGCAAATTCAAGCCCTGGCTCATTGCCGGCTGCATCACCACAGGTGGCGTCATCATCACGCTCTTCAATTCCAAACTGAACGGCTGGCCGTTCATCTGGCTCTTTGGCGCAATGTACCTGCTTTTCAGTATCACCTATACGATGAGTGACATTTCATACTGGGGCATGGTCCCTGCGCTTTCGTCAAATGCCGACATGAGAAATCAGCTCACGAGCCGCGCGACTCTTTTTGCAGGCATTGGCTCGACCGCTGTCTCCGTATTTCTTCCCCTTCTTACCGCAGGCACTTACTGCATAGGAGGCGATGCGCGCACAGCATATGGCGTTATTGCGATAGGTATCGCGGTCCTCACTCCTCTCTTTGCGCTCTTTACGTTCTTTGGAGTCAAGGAGACAAGGGATCTGAACAAACAGCCGAAAACAAAGGTATCGCTTAAAAAGATCGTTTCCACGATAGGCGGAAACGACCAGCTTCTCTGGATCACCATCATCTTCCTTATCCAGCAGATCGGTAACAGCATTGTTTTCGGAGGCCTCGGAAGCACATATATCTATTTCAGCTATGGCTATGAGGGCGGAAAATATTCCACCTTTACCATTGTAGGAATGATGGCAACGGCGGTGCTCATGGTATTTTATCCCGTGATCTCCCGTCATATCAAGAGAAAGAAGCTCATGGGCATAATGATGATAATCTCATCCGTGGGCTATGGCATGATGTTTGGCTCGGGACTCGTGATGAAGGGTGACATTTCCTTCTGGATACTTGTCATCGGCTACATGCTCGGAAACTTCGGAAGCTACAGCTATTACCTCATCATGATGATCTCCATCATGAACACCGTGGAATACAACGAACTCAAAAAAGGCACCAGAGACGAGGGCATCATCACATCCATCCGTCCTTTCATCACCAAGATGGCTTCGGCAGTTGTAGTCATAGTGACTGCAGGTGTTTACGCGATGCTCGGGGTGACAGACTATACCAACCAGATCTCGGACCTTGAAAATGCCGCAAATGCAGGCACCATCACCGATGCCGAAAAGATCTCACAGATCGCGGATGTTTTAAAGAATGTCACAAGTGGCGAGACAAACGGACTTCTTGTCTGGATCACGATAGTGCCGTTCATCTTCATGCTTGCGTCGTACTTCCTGTACAAGAAGAAATATACGCTTGACGAGGATGTTTACGAGGACATCTGCAGACAGCTCGAGGCAAAAAAGTGATAAGACGCTGACGGGCTTCTTTTGCCCGGACCGGAGGAAGATATGATAGTTGTTTCCCAGAATACTTTTGAACTGAAAACGGAAAATACGTCGTACATCTTTACAACGGGAGAAAACAATGAGCTGCTCCATCTTTACTATGGGGCAGCTCTGTCTCTTGAAAGCGACGGAAGACAGGCTCTTTTGCAGAAATGGTCAAATCAGAACGGATGCAGCATCGTGCATGATGAGGCTGGAAACAAGAGATGTCCGGATGATGAAAAATATGAGATTTCGGCACCGGGAACCGGGGATGTGAAGACGCCGATGGCAGCGCTGAGATACACAGACGGAGGCACTACCGGGGATTTCCGCTTTGAGAGCTATGAGATAAAGGACATAGCGGAAGTGGCAAAAGCCCACGAAGAAAGCGGGCTTCCGCATACTCACACGAAAACAAGGGGTGAGAAAAACGCGCTTGTAGTGACGCTCAAAGAAAAGAAGACAGGCGTTGTGATGAAGCTCGTTTACTGTGTTTATGAGGATTGCGACTGCATAACGCGCTCCTGTGAGGTGTGCGGGAACGGTGCGCCTGTGACGGTGGAAGCTTTGTACAGCCTGCAGCTCGATCTGGATGCGGACGCAGTGAAAGTCAGCTCTTTCCACGGCGACTGGGGAAGAGAGATGGACAAGTGTGATGTAATGCTGTCCGGAGGCTCGTTTGTTTCGGGATCCCGCACAGGAAACTCTTCAAACCACGCGAATCCGTTTGTTATGTACGGGGAGCCCTGTGTATGCGAGACTTCGGGAGAGTGTTATGCCACAAATCTCATCTATTCCGGGGATCACAGGGAATCGGTGGAATTTGGCGGACATGGGAAAGCACGCATTCTTACGGGCATAAATCCTGATTTCCTTGGGTTTACTCTTTCCGAAAACGAGATATTTACCGCTCCGGAAGCCGTGATGACATATTCTTCTTCCGGATACCGCGGGATATCAAAGAACATGCACGCTTTTGTACGTTCCCATGTTGTGCGCGGGAACTGGCAGTACAAGGAAAGACCTGTACTTCTGAATTCATGGGAAGCAGCGTATTTTAAGATAACAGAGCACAAACTCCTGAAGCTCGCGCGGGCCGCAAAAGATGTGGGGATCGAGCTTTTTGTGGTGGACGACGGGTGGTTCGGAAAGAGGAATGATGACACTTCCTCGCTCGGCGACTGGTATGACAACAAAGAAAAACTCCCTGACGGGATCGGAGCGCTCTCAAAGAAGATAAAGGACATGGGTCTCATGTTTGGCATCTGGGTGGAGCCCGAGATGGTGAACGAAGAGTCCGATCTGTTCAGAGCACATCCCGACTGGGCAGTGAGAGACGCGGCTCGCACACAGGCGCTCGGAAGAAATCAGATGATACTTGACCTCTCAAAGACAGAAGTCCAGGAGTACATCATCGAAACGATGAGCGATGTGTTTGAGCGGAGTCACGCGGACTATGTGAAATGGGACATGAACCGGAATTTCTCCGACAGGTTTTCTGCGGGGAGAGACAGCGAAGGACAGCGGAGGCTCCCGCATTCTTACATACTTGGGCTTTACCGCGTGATGCGTGAACTCACGAAACGCTTCCCGGACATTTTGTTTGAGGGTTGCGCTTCGGGCGGAAACCGTTTTGACCTTGGAATACTGTCGTTTTTCTCGCAGATATGGGCAAGCGACGACACGGATGCTGCGGAACGCTGCAGGATCCAGGCGGGGTATTCCTACGGATATCCGCAGAGCACCTGGTCGGCACATGTTTCTGCTAGTCCCAATCACCAGACGCTGAGAAGTACGCCTCTTGAGACCCGTTTTGCGGTGGCTTCCATGGGTGTTTTCGGATATGAACTGAATCTCTGCGATCTTTCCGCGGATGAGCTGAAGGAGATAGAGACAGAAGTCGAGATCTATAAGGGGATACGCCGCACTATGCAGTTTGGGGATTTTTACAGGCTAGGCGGAAGTGTCTGCGCGGATTCGTTTGAAGGCTACACCGCCGGCTTTCTCGGGAGTAGGCTGGAAAACGCGCTTTTACGCGCATGTGTTGTTTCTCCGGATAAAAAAGATGCGGTGGGAATCCTTGTGAACGGAACAGTGAGAGCAAATTATTCCCATACAGGCTTCAGATTTGCGGGGCTTGACGACAAGGCTCTGTACCATATGGTGAACCGCCCGAGAAAGTTTGACGTGCGTGTGATGGGAGACCTTGTGAACACCATGGCTCCCATCCATATCAAACAGGATTCCGCGCTTCACAGAATGGTCGCGCGGTTTGTGAAACTTGACGGAGAGACTGAAGACTACAGAGTGAGCGGTTCGCTCCTGAACAATGCAGGTGTCTCGCTCGCGCAGACCTTTGCCGGAGTCGGTTACGGGGAGAACACAAGGATATACAAGGATTTTGAGGCAAGGATGTATTTCGCGACAGAAGAGCGGGATACCGCCGGCTGAAACTGAAAACAGCAGATCGAAAGAGTCGGTTCTTATGAATTGACTCTTTTTTTCTTGCGACAGATTCAATTCCGCAACAAATTGCATAGATTTTTTGGGGCCGGAAATAGGATCAAAAACCGTTCCACATCGCATTTTTACTGGCTAATTATCAGAATTATGACTTAAAAGATAGTGAATTTACTTAAACGATTAACATTGTTATAGTTGCTGCCACGGAACGTTTCAACAAGGTAAAGTGGCTATGTGAAACCGATTGTGCCACATATATTTTTGTGCAAATTGCACAAAAAATCGATTGCATTTTTGTATATGTAATCGATTGCACAATTTTCATTTTGGGTTTATGATAAGTTTAGAATTAAAAGACAGTTTCTGAAAACTTATATGAACAGGGAGAATTTATGAAATATACAAGGGGAAAAAGGAGAACGGCTGCGCTTGCAGTTGCGATACTCACAGTATCTCTCCTCACTTCGGGGTGCGCATCCGGGGATACCGGAAAAAACATCTCCGAGAGTACACCGACTAACATAGCAACACCGACCGCAAGCCTTCCGACTTCGGCGCCGACACCTGAAGCAACGCCTGAAGTCACAAAGGCGGCAGTGATCCCGGAATGGAGCGCGGAAGAGCTTATGCTTGCGGATTTCATGCTCTATCGCGTGGATTGCGCGTCCCAGGAACGTGAAAGTTTTCCCGAAGGCATCGTAGCAGGACTTTGTCAGACCGTTTCCGATATGCCGTATGGCGAAGACCCGGGAACACATCTCACCTGGGGCTACAGACCGGAAAGATCCGTGATCTCCGCGCCCGATTCTCTCGGAGAAGGGCTCACCGCATATAAATGGGTCATTGACAGAGAAAGCGAGGATATCGCCAAGGCGGAGATACGGTACGATTTTACGGTGCCTGTGGGAACATACACTGTAACGCTCGGCTTTTACAATCCGTTCGGAGTGAGAAAGATCGACGTTGACTGTGAAGACACACACTGCGTTTCGGGTGAAAAGATCCTGCGCTATCTGGAAAATGAAAAAACCTTTGACGTCGAGGTCACTGACGGTGAGCTGAACTTAAGAGTGTACAACGCGGACGCCATGAATTTCATGGATACACCGATCTTAAGCTATATAAACATAGCCATTGAGCCGGAATACACAAGAGACCTTCTTGAAGCCGCGGTCAGCGCGATGACGGTGGAAAACGCCGGGGAGATATATACCACTGCTTCCGCAGAGGCATATCTTGACAGTCTGGAAAAGGCAAAGTCGTTCTTAAACGGCGACAACTCCGGTGAAAACGCCATCAAACTCAGATTCAATAATCTTAGGGAGAGTTTTAAAATGCTTACAGAGAAGAACAAATATTCATCATTCCGTCCGGGCGCCGTCTGGACAGATACGGAGAATACGCCCATACAGGCTCACGGCGGCCAGGTACAGCAGCTTGAGATACCCGATCCCGAAACGGGAAAGACCGTTACCAAGTGGGTCTGGGTAGGTGAAGACAAGACACACGGCTATCGCGGAGGCGTATGCGCATATACCTCGGATGACCTTTACAACTGGCAGTTTGAAGGCATCATCATGAGAAACGTACCTTCGAGGCACTCCCTTGAAGCTGAGGTGTATTTTAAAGAACTCTACAAAGATTACACTTCCGAACAGCTTGACAGCGTAGCGCTTGCACTTGACGCCGAGCGCGCAGTCATCGAGCGTCCGAAGCTCATCTACAACGAAAAGAACAAGCAGTACGTCCTCTGGTTCCATGCGGACGGCCCCACGGCCACCAGCGACAGTAACTATGCGGCGGCCTGCGCGGGAGTTGCCGTGAGCGACACACCTTTCGGACCTTACCGTTTTGTAGGAAGATACAGACTGAACACCTGCCCGCCCGATCAGGAGGACAAGCACCCCCAGAGCAAGGGAATGGCGCGTGACATGAACCTGTTCAAGGATACCGACGGCACAGCATATATCATCTATTCCAGCGAGGAAAACCTTACGCTGTATATTTCAAAGCTGAACGATGATTATACCTATCTTGCGACTCCTCCGGAAACGGCAGTATACGGGAAAGATTTCATAAGGCTTTTCCCCGGCGCGCAGAGAGAAGCGCCCGCCCTTTTCCTCAAGGACGGAAAATATTATCTCATGACTTCCGGCTGCACCGGATGGGCGCCCAACCAGGCAAGATATTATGTTTCC
This sequence comes from Lachnospiraceae bacterium, assembly GCA_016283775.1. Classification (GTDB taxonomy): domain Bacteria; phylum Bacillota; class Clostridia; order Lachnospirales; family Lachnospiraceae; genus RGIG3528. The sequence continues at coordinate 74,167 of JAEENL010000175.1, forward strand.
GATTCCGTGATGGGCGAATGGGTATCAAAGGGTGATCCCTGTGTGGGCGATGACAACCGCACCACCTTCGAGTCCCAGAGCACATGCATTTTCCGCGATGTGAACAGCGGCACATGGATCTATATGGGAGACAGATGGTTCGCGGACACGCTGAACGACTCCAGATATGTATGGCTCCCCATCGTTTTCAAGGAAAACGGAGACATGGAGATATCTTTCGTAAACGAATGGACATTACAGTAACTCACATCACGACAGCAGTGTAAAGTGGAGTGCGAAACTAAAGATGACAAATCCTTTTAAAAGTCCTTTTATAAATAAAGCCTTAGCGCTGACTCTGGCGGCAGTCCTTGTATTGCCTCTCGCATCTGCGGATGCGTCCCCCCGCGGCAATGACGACAGCCGCCCGGATATCAGCGCAATGGTGCACAATGCCGACAGTTACAGCGTTTATATGGCTGAGCACAGCGGCGCGGCAGAGCCCGATGTGGAGATAAAACTCTCCGGCGACGGATTCATCAAAGCTTCCGAGGATTTTGAGGTCCTCGATTCTTATGAAGGCAGGAGCGGAAAAAGCCTTTTCACAAAAGAAGAAGGCTCCGTCACATACAGTTTTGACGTTCCCGAGACCGGTCTCTACAGCATCCGCCTCACATATTATCCCGTAAAGGGAAAGAACAACACGATAGAGCGTAAGGTCTACATAAACGACGAGATCCCGTTTGACGGTTCGCAGTACATTGAATTTTCGAGGATATGGACAAACGCGGAGCAGATCTTACGAGACTCGAGAGACAATGACATCCGTCCGAGCCAGAAAGAAGCTCCCGAATGGATCACATCTTTCATGAAAGACAGCAACGGATATGTGACCGGGGCGTACAAGTATTACCTTGAAAAGGGTCCGAACACCGTAACGCTCGTATCCGTAAAAGAGCCGATGGTGATAGGAGAGATAGCTCTCACAAAGGAGACAATGCTCCCGACCTATGCGGAATATGACGCGGCAAACCGCGCAGACGGCTTTTCGGAGATACAGAACGCAGAGATAAAGATACAGGGCGAGGAAGCGATCTTAAAATCCGACTCCACACTCTACCCCATACCCGACAGAACGTCACCGCTCACAGAGCCTTACAATGCCTCAAAGACACGTCTCAACGTGATCGGAGGAACAAACTGGAAGCTTGTGGGACAGTGGATAACCTGGGAATTTGACGCTCCCGAGGATGGTCTGTACAGGATAATGGTAAAGTACAGACAGAACAAAAACACCGGCGTTACCGTCTGCCGCTCGCTGGAGATAGACGGCGCGACGCCGTTCAGAGAAGCGGAAGAGTTCTACTTCTACTACGAGAACGCATGGCAGATGTCAGTGCTCGGAAACGGCAGCAATCCATATTATTTCAGACTTTCCAAAGGAAAACACCGCCTGACCTTTCGTGTCGGACTTGGTCAGGATCTTGCGGACATATTGCTTGTGGCAAGTGACAGCGTTGAAGAACTGAACGCGGCATATCGCGAGCTTCTCATGATCATCGGCAGCACGCCCGATACGATGCGTGATTACCAGCTTGAAGTAAAGTGCCCTGATACTCTTAAGCGTCTTGCGCGCCAGTACGATGCGGTGAGTAAGCTTAAAGAAATGGTCGGCATATATTCCAAAGGCCGCAAGGGAAGCGAGACACAGGCGATAGACAACCTTATAAACCAGCTTGACCGCATGACGAAAAAGCCCGAGAACATCGCCAAACAGTGGACAGCCTTTAAGGACAACATAGTTTCCCTGAGTTCCTGGATACTCACGATGAGCGAGCAGCCTCTTGAGATAGACTATATGCTGGTCTGCGGAAAGTCCACCAAAAAGCCGAAAGCAGACCCCGGATTCTTCCAGAGCTTTTTCCACGAGATAAGGCAGTTTGCAGCAAGCTTTGTGGAGGATTACGACAGCATCGGAGAGATCTATGATGACAAGACTGAAGTGCTCGACGTGTGGATCCTCGCAGACGGAAGCAACATAACGAGCATGACCGGCGGCGGACGCGATCAGGCGACCGTTATAAAGACTCTTGTGGACAACTACTTTGTTCCTCAGAAGGGGATACCCGTAAATATCAAGCTTGTAAACAAAGATGTCCTGCTCTCCGCAACGCTTGCCGGAAAAGGACCTGACGTCGCATTGAACGTTGCGGGCATAGAACCCATGAACTACGCATTGAGGAACGCGGTCGTAGATCTCACTCAATTTGATGATTTTGAGGATGTAAAGAAGCATTTTTACAGCGAGGCGTTTGACCAGTTCACTCTTGAAGGCGGTGTTTACGCGCTTCCGCAGACGATGTCCTTCCATGTGATGTTTTACAGAGCGGATATCTTGAGCGAGCTGGGACTTGAAGTTCCCACCACATGGGACGAGTTTTACAGGTGCCTCTCGGTGATCCAGAAGAACAACATGAACATCGGTATCTTCCCCGACTGGACAACATTTGCGATGTTCCTGTACCAGCACGGAGGACAGTACTACACCGAAGATTCAAAGCACAGCGCGCTCGACACCGAAAATGCGGTGGCTGCGTTCAAGCAGTGGAGCGGAAATTATGTAAATTACGGAATGCCCGTATCGTACGATATGGCAAACCGTTTCCGTACAGGCGAGATGCCTCTTGCGATAGGAGACTACACTCAGTACAACTACCTTTCGGTATTTGCTCCCGAGATCAAGGGAGACTGGGGATTCACGCTCGTACCCGGATTTGAAAATGAGGACGGCACACTTGACCGCTCGGTTTCCGCATGGGAGACGGCATGCGTCATAATGGCCACCAGCGACCACAAGAAAGAGGGCTGGGAATTCCTAAAATGGTGGATGGGCGACGACACACAGACAGAGTACGGCAACGAGATAGAAAACGTGCTCGGCGTGGCGGGACGAGTTGCGACAGCCAACATGAAAGCACTTGAGAATCTGCCGTGGGCCACAGCCGACTACAGAGAGCTCGTAAAGCAGCTTTCATGGGTAAAGGCACTTCCTCAGGTGCCCGGCGGATATTTCACCGAACGCCATATAAAGAACGCATTCTACACTGTTTACAACAACAACGAAGACCCGCGTGAAACACTTTCTGACTACGTAAAGCAGATCAATTACGAGATAACGAGAAAACGTCTCGAATTTGGCCTGCCTGTCGATTAGGAGCTTACGTAATGGAAAAGGACGTTAAAAAAGAAAAAAGCTCGTGGTCCATTTACCCGCGCTACATGTTAAAGCAGGCAAAGCACGTCTTTAAGGACATGCGAAGACATAAGGTCTCATATCTGTTCATGCTGCCTTATTTACTGCTTTTTACCGTGTTCATCCTTGCGCCGGTCATCGTATCCATCGGACTCAGCTTCACCTACTTCAACATCCTTGAAAAGCCGAGATTTGTGGGATGGCAGAACTACGTGGATCTGTTCTTTGCGGACGAGGTGTTCCTCACCGCGGTAAAGAACACATTCCTCTTTGCGGTGGTAACAGGCCCCATCGGCTATTTCATGGCGCTTTTCATTGCGTGGATGATAAACGACATCAGGAACAAAAAGGTGCGCGCTTTTATGACACTTTTGTTCTATGCGCCGACTATCTCCGGACAGGCTTACATCGTGTGGAAATACATCTTTTCCAGCGATACCTACGGCTTTGCAAATGCATGGCTCATGAAGCTCGGGATCACTTATTCCGCACATCTGTGGTTTGAAGACCAGAAATACATAGTTCCGATCCTCATAATAGTAGTGCTCTGGATGAGCATGGGCACCGGCTTCCTTTCATTCATTGCCGGTCTCCAGAACGTGGATCAGTCGCTCTACGAAGCAGGATATATGGACGGAATAAAAAACCGTTTCCAGGAACTCTGGTACATAACACTTCCTTCGATGAAGCCTCAGCTTATGTTTGGTGCCGTAATGACCATCACTTCGTCATTTGCGATACATGAGCAGCTTGCCGCGCTGGCAGGCTTCCCCAGCGTAAACTACGCCGCGCATACCGTTGTGTCACATCTTGTGGACTACGGCAGCATCCGTTTTGAAATGGGATATGCATCGGCGATAGCAACGCTTTTGTTCATCGTCATGATCGTATGCAATAAGGGGATCCAGGCATTGCTCAGAAAGGTAGGGCAGTGATCATGGCATTCAGGCACAAAAAGAGAGCAAAACAGACTCACTCCATGGCGGGAAATGCAGTCTGCATAGCGATACTCATAATCATGGGCTCTTTCATGGGACTTCCGCTCGTACTAGCGGTTTGCAATTCCCTGAAGCCCCTTGAAGAACTTTTTATCTTCCCGCCCAGATTTTTCGTAAGGAACCCAACCGGAAAGAACTTCCACGACATTTTCGTTCTGATGAGCGAATCGTGGGTGCCTTTCAGCAGATATATCTTCAACACGGTGTTCATCACGCTTTTCGGAACCGCAGGACACCTGTTTGTGGCAAGCCTCTGCGCATATCCTCTGGCAAAGCACAAGTTCCCCGGAAGGAACCTGATATTCTGGCTGATCGTGACCGCCCTCATGTTTTCGGGGCATGTCACAGCGATCCCGAACTATCTGGTAATGGCAAAGCTCAACTGGCTTGACAACTACCTTTCGCTCATTGTACCCGCCATCGTTAAGCCTATGGGACTCTTCCTCATGAAGCAGTTCATGGAGCAGGTGCCGGATTCACTGATCGAAGCCGCAAAGATAGACGGATCGGGCGAGTTCAGGATATTCTCCACGATCGTGATGCCGTCGGTAAAACCCGCATGGCTCACGCTCATAATATTCTGCTTCCAGGATCTGTGGAACCTGCAGGGTTCAAACTATATCTACAGTGAGAACTTAAAGACACTGCCTTACGCACTCTCCCAGATATCCGCAGCGGGTATCTCAAGAGCCGGAGCTACGGCAGCGGTCGCAGTCATCATGATGATCATACCTATCACGATCTTTATACTGTGCCAGAGCAACATCATCGAAACGATGGTATCCTCGGGCATCAAGGAATAGGGGGTGCGCATGAGAAAAAGTCTGTTTTTCGCAGCTGTCGCATCGGCGTCACTCCTGCTGATACAGCCTGTCGCAGCGCATGCGGAAGTGCCGTATGAGACCTACAGCTACAACTATTACCAGGAAACGGTGGCTCAGCCTCACGTTTACCTGTATGACGAGACTTACACCTTTGACGGGTTTGAGACTCCCGTGAAGAACCCGCAGGACATGTTTGTAAAGGATGATGTCTTTTATATCGCGGACACGGGTAATTCCAGGATAGTAAAGACAAACAGCGAAGGTGAGCTCCTTTTGGAAATAAAGAGCGCATCGTCCGAAGAGGATCTGCTTTCAAAACCGCAGGGCGTCTTTGTTACCGATGAAGACCACATCTATGTGGCGGACAGCGGAAACGGCCGTCTTGTCGAATATGATGAAAACGGCGGATATATAAGGCAGATAGGACGTCCCGTAACGGATCTCATTGAGAAAGATGTGGCTTACACGCCGCAAAAGGTCGTTGTGGACAAAGACGGCAGGATCTATGTCACCGCTTACGGTATCAACATGGGCCTTCTTGAGTTCAACATCGAGGGTGATTTCCAGAGCTTCATGGGCGCCGTACAGGTTTCGGTATCACCGTTTGAGTACATCTGGAAGCACTATTTTTCCACAAAGGAACAGCAGGCCAGAATGGCGACCATCGTTCCCACGGAGTACAGCAACATCTTTGTGGACAAGGACAACTTCATCTACGCGACCATCAACAACCTGACAAACGCGGATTATGTGAACGGTGCGGATGCCATAAGAAGGCTGAACCCCACCGGAAAAGACATTCTCCGCCGCCTCGGTCACTATTCGATAATCGGAGATCTCTACAAGTCCGAGGATAACAAGTGGTCATCGTTCATAGACGTTGCGGCGACCGATTACGGCTGCTATTTCATCCTGGACAACGCAAACGGCAAGGTCTTTGGCTATGATTACGACGGAAACTCACTTTTCGTTTTCGGAAGGAACGGAAACCGCGAAGGGAACGTGATGAACGCTGTCGCGATAGGCACAAACTCCGACGCTTCGACGATCTACATTTTGGATTATCAGTTAAACAGCATACTTACATTTTCCATCACCGATTACGGAAGGCACCTGCTCGACGCGCTGAGACTGAACGACACCGGAGATACGGAAGGGTCGATCGCCGAATGGCGTGAGGTGCTGAGGCTCAACAGCAACAACGAATTTGCCTATACGGGTCTCGGAAAGAGCTTCCTTGCAAACGGCGAGTACAAGAAGGCGATGGAATACTTCAAGAACGGAAATAACAAGAAATATTACTCAAAGGCACTGTACTACCACCGTAAAGAACTCATGGAAAAGAACTTCGGGAAGATCATGGCCGTGCTTGCCGCGATCGTGCTGATCCCTGTGGTCGTAGTGACGTTCAAAAAGATAAAGAGATGGGCGGGTGAAGTGAAATGCGCTATGTCAAAGAATTAAAATACGGCTTTCATATCCTGTTCCATCCGTTTGACGGATTTTGGCAGCTGAAGCGTGAGCACAAGGGCTCCCTTGCGGCTGCGCTCACCTTTGTCGGCATAGTGATCATGCTCACCACCTTCGAAAAGCAGACGACGGGATTTCTCTTTAACGCCGTACGTTTAAAAGACGTGAACGTGGTGGTGGATATTCTTACGGTTACCATGATCTATGTGCTCTGGTGCGTAGCAAACTGGTGCCTCACATCGCTCATGGACGGCGAGGGAAACATGAAGGACATCTTCATCGCGATGGGTTATGCACTGCTCCCGATGATCCTTATAAGGCTTCCCATGATCGCTCTGTCTCTCGGAATAACCGCCGAGGAAGGGACATTCTACTATGTCCTCAACTCTGTGAGCTACATCTGGACCGGCATACTGGTCTTTTTCGGAACAATGGTCACACACCAGTATTCCTTCAAGAAAACAGTGCTGACCTGTATCTGCACCGTGGTGGGAATGGGGATCATAATGTTCATAGGACTCCTGTTCTTTTCGGTAATACAGCAGATGATCACGTTTTTTACAACGATCTACAAGGAGATCAGGTTTTAGGAAAGGGGTAAAACATGAAAAAAGGGCATATCATCACGGCCTGTCTTTTGATCATAGCGCTGCTCTTTTCCCTGGTTCCCGCTGTTCCGGCGAGAGCCGATGAGGTTCCTTCCGGTATTCCAGGGAAGATGAAACAGGTGGCGGAAAACGACAGCCTGATCCTTTACCTTGATGAAGAAGAGACAAGCATTGCAGTCTATGTGAAAGAAAACGGGGATGTATGGTTCAGCAATCCCGTTGACGCGGATTCAGACACTTCCGCATCGGATTATCAGAAAAACCAGCTGAAAGCCCAGCTCTTTGTGCGTTATTTCAATGAAAACGTGCAGGAAGCAACTATGGACAACTACAGCCAGTGCATAAAGGACGGACAGTTTGAGATCGAGCCGCTTTCCGACGGCGTAAAGATCACTTACACCATCGGAGAGGGCATATCAAAGCTTCTCCTTCCGCAGGTCATCAGCGTGGAGCGTATGGAACAGTTTGCTTCAAAGCTGGAATCCTCGCAGTCGAAAAAGCTTTTGAGAAACTATACGAAATATGAGCTCGCAACAGTGAAGGAATCCGACAAAAAGGACCTTCTCGAAAACTATCCGGGGCTTGAAAACCACAGCATTTACGTGCTGAAGAGCAGCGTAAAGGATTACATCAAAGAGGAGCTTTCGGGCTATATCCAGGAAGCGGGCTACACCTGGGAAGATTACGATTTTGATCTTACCGACAACGGTTACCAGACAGCCGACACAAAGCCGTGGTTCGTCATTCCGCTCACCTACCGCCTTGAGGGAAGAAACCTCATAGCCGAGGTGGATCCGGAAGAGATCACCTATAACGAAGAAGGCTATTATCCTGTCGAAGTGGAGATGCTTCCCTATTTCGGAGCCGCAAAGAAAGGCGAGGAAGGATACATATTCGTTCCCGACGGAAGCGGCGCGCTGATCTACAACGATACAAAGAGCAACATAGCATATAACGCAAGGGTGTACGGACAGGATGTCACGATGAACGTTCTGTCGACCGTAAAGTCACAGATAGACCAGTCCGTTACCATAAAGCTTCCGGTGTTCGGAATGAAAAAAGGTGATACGGCATGGTATGCGGTCATCGAAGACGGTGATGCATATGCCGACATAACCGCATCCACATCGGGACGTGTAAACAATTACAACAACGTCTATGCCGGTTTTCAGTTCCTTGAATACGGTGTGAGCACGCTAGGCAGCATGGTGGGCTCAAACAGTTTCCAGATGTATTCCTTAAGGGAATTTGACGGCACCTATAAGCTGCGATTCGGATTCCTTTCGGGTGAAAATGCAGATTATTCGGGAATGGCATGCGCTTACAGGGATTACCTTACCGGAAAGGGTGTCCTTAAGACAAGACTTACGGAAGGCTCTGCGCCGTTTTATGTGGAATACATAGGCGCGATCGACAAGAGCGCCACATTCCTCGGCATCAAATACCGCGCAGTGACGCCGGTAACCACATATGCCCAGGCAGAAAAGATCACGGACGCGCTGCTCACTGCGGGCGTGAATGACATAAATGTCATATGGTCCGGATGGGCAAATCACGGACTGCACGGGACTGCGCATACTGAGATCAAAAATGTGGGAAAACTGTCAAACGGAGGAGTTTCGCAGAAAAAATTCCTTTCGGACATGGCAGGAAAAGGGATAGACACATATTTCACGGCGGAATACCAGCATGTCTACAGAGATCTTCCGGCAGACGGCTATACGGTACTCGGGTCCGCTCCCAAGTATTTTGACCGCTCCGCGGTTAAAGAAGCGACATATTACCTTTCAAACAACATGGTCGACTCAAACGACAAGATCGCGCTCATAAAGCCCACACTTGCAGTAAAAGTCACGAATGCGCTCAAAAAAGCATTTGCGAAGCAGACGGGCGTAGGTTTTAACATCGGAACGATCAGCAGCAATCTCTACACTGACCAGCAGACCGAAAACTATACCGATCGTCAGCGGGCGCTCCTTTTGAACACGGCCGCCGTAAAGGATCTTTACGACGCCTTCGGGGGAAAGATCATCGCTGACAACGCGAACGCATACATGTTCGGATATGCGGCAGATATCATAAACGTTCCGCTTGATTCAAACCGTTCAAGGATAATAAGCGAAGCGGTACCGTTTTATGAGATGGTGCTGCACGGCTATGTGGATTTTGCGGGCGACTGCCTCAATATGACCGATGACTACAACACAACGCTCTTAAAGAGCATAGAATCCGGGGCAGGACTCTATTTCAAGTGGATCTACTCCGATAATTCGGTCCTCAAAGAAACAGATTTTGACTCTCTTTATTCGGTCAACTACAAGAGCTGGATCGACCGCGCAACGGAAGATTACGGCACGGTAAACCGGGTCCTTGGGCCTCTTCGCGGACAGACGATCGTAAAACATGAGATCGTTTCAAAGAAGGTCGTTCGCGTAACGTACGAGAAAGGAACGCAGATTCTGGTGAATTACTCAAAGGAAAACGTCACGGTTGACGGACAGACAGTGAACGCCGGAAGTTTTGCGGTGGTGACCGGGAAATGAAAAACAAAGGCTATTTCAAAAAAGCAAACGGAAAATGGAGACTTTCGCTCCTGGGACGTGAGGCTCTGGCGGGGATAGGCTTTGCGCTTCCTTTCCTCATCGGTTTCTTTGGGCTGTTCCTTCCCATGATCGTAAAGTCGGTGAGCTACAGCTTCAGCAATATGAGTGTCGAGAGCACGGGATATGTGCTGACAAGGGCGGAGAAGAACGGTCTTGAGCATTATATCAGGGCGCTCACGATAGACCCCGATTTCAACAGGATGCTGTTACAGGCGATCGTCGACATGTTCACAAAAGTGCCGCTCGTCATCATTTTCAGCTTCTTTATGGCAAACATGCTGAACCAGAAGTTCCACGGGCGCGCCATAGCAAGATCGATCCTGTTTCTACCTGTTATCCTGACTTCGGGTGTCGTTCTCGGACTTGAGTCTTCGGACCTTCTCCTTACGACGCTCAGCCCTGCGGAAATGTCAAACACGGATTTCAGCACAATACTTAATATTTCCGCTCTGCTCCTTAAATACACCGATCTCCCGGCATCTGCGATCAATTTCCTCGCAAGTGCCGTAAACGGGATATATAACATCATCATTGCGTCGGGCGTGCAGATCCTGATCTTCCTTGCAGGCTTGCAATCGATCAGCCCGTCGCTTTACGAGGCTTCCTCCATGGAGGGCGCGACAGCGTGGGAGAACTTCTGGAAGATCACATTCCCGATGATCAGCCCTCTGATCCTCGTAAACAGCATCTATACGATCATCGACTCATTTACGAGTGAGACCAACGCCATCATGAAGGACATCAAAGACACGATCTTCGGCGAGGTAAAATACGGTCTCGGCTCTGCGATGGCCTGGATCTATTTCATTTGCATCGGCGTGATACTGCTGATCGTAGGCGGCATCATCTCGAGACATGTATTCTACAATGATGAACGATAGTACGGGAGAGACTCTTATGAAAGCAAGGCCAAAAAATCACGTTCCGCACAGGATCACGGCGGCCAAAGTGGGAAGAGCGCTTTGGAGCATTGTGCGCGGCGTCATAATCATAGGGATATGTTTCACGATCCTGCAGCCTTTGTTCGTCAAGCTCAGCGTATCGTTCATGAGTGAAAGGGATCTGTTTGACTCGGGCGTAAAATACATTCCAAAGCATTTTACACTGAACAACTACAGGCTGGCACTGAAAGGAATGGACTACTGGCGTTCGCTGCTCAGGACCTTCCTTCTGTCGGGCGGAGTGGCTCTCCTTCAGCTCTGCAGCTGCATGCTCGCGGCATATGGGTTTGCGAGATTCCGTTTCCCGTTTAAAAAACTACTGTTCGCCTGCGTGATCCTCATGCTGATCGTGCCGCCGCAGATAATCATGTTGCCGCTGTTCATGCATTTCAGGTTTTTTGATATCCTCGGGATCATAAAGGCGGTAAAAGGAGGCCCCATAAGCCTTCTGGACAGCTACTGGCCGTTCGTCATCCAGGCAGTGACCTGCACAGGCTTTAAGAACGGACTGTTTATCTACATGCTGAGACAGTTCTTCAAGGGGATGCCGAGAGAGCTTGAAGAGGCCGCATTTGTTGACGGCTGCACAAAGCTCAAGACCTTTACAAAGATCATCGTGCCGAGTTCCGTGCCGATGATGGTGACCATTTTCCTTTTCGGATTTGTATGGCAGTGGATGGATTCCTTCTACACATCACTTTACCTTAAGGGAACAATGGTAATACCTGTGGCTCTCGATTCGCTTGCCGCGTCTGTATACAACGAGTATTCAAATTACGGCGGAAGCATGAATTTCATAAGCCCGGGCTACATTTCGATGATGAACAATACGGGAACCGTTCTGGCAATGCTCCCGCTCATCGTGCTTTACATCGTCTGCCAGAGATACTTTGTGGAGGGCATCGAGCGCTCCGGTATCGTGGGATAATTGCACACGGACCGCCCAAAGGGCAGGACACCACGTGCTTTATTTAATAATTTTTCACCTGCGAAAGCAGAAAAGGAGGTTTTTTATGAAAAACACTTTAGGCAAAAGGCTGCTTGCAAGTGCACTTGCTCTTGTAATGGTATTCGCGCTCGCAGCCTGCGGCAATGAAGGCAGTGAGGCTTCGAATACTCCGGCCGCAAATCCTACAGCTGCCGCAAAGGCGACCGACACACCGGCACCCACAAAAGCAACAGAGCCGGCCGCAACACCCGCAGCAACAGCAACACCCGAACCCACACCCGAACCGACTTATGATTTTGGGGGAAGAGTATTCAAGATCGGTTCATATTATGACATGACTCCTTCACCCGACGAAGGCGCTCTTGAAGCAGCTCTTGCAGACAGGATCGCAGAAGTTGAGTCGAAGTACAACTGCAAGATCGAGTTTGTAAACCTCGGCGGCGACTACGTTGCAGAGTATGTTACAAGCGTACTTGCAGGCACACCTGTTGTTGATATCGGTTATGTTGTAACCCAGAAGCTCCTTCCTTCACTTATCGAAGGCGGCATCGCTTATCCTTTAAGCCAGCTCAAGGCTCTCGATCTTTCCGAGTACAAGTGGCGTTCCGACGTTGTCGAGGCAGGTAAGTACAAGGGCGAATATTACGCAATGCTCCTCAAGGATCCCGAGATCCGTTACGGTATCTTCTGGAACAAGACATTATTCAACAAGTATGGTCTTCCCGATCTCTACACTCTCGTTGACAACGGCCAGTGGACATGGGAGAAATTCCAGGAGATCGCAGCTCTCGGAAACCAGGATACAGACGGTGACGGCGAGATCGACCTTTACGGCTTCAACGCAAGAGAAAACCTTGCATGGTGCTATCTGTACTCCAACGGCGCTTACGTTGCAAACAAGACCAACGCAGGCATCGACATCAACTTAAAGGATCCCAAGGTTGTTGAGGCTCTTACAGGCCTTCAGAATTTCACTCAGAACGTTAAGTTCCGTGATGCCATCGACTGGTCCAAAGAGGGCTGGGACAGCTTCATCAAGGATTTCCGTGACGGTAAGTATATGATGTGCCTTGAGGAGTTCTGGATCTCCTATGCATACCTCAACAAGGCTGACGGCGGTATGACCGACGACTGGGGCTGGGTACCTTTCCCGAAGGGACCTTCCGCAACAGACTGGTCATGCTATGGTAAGGAAAATGGCGCACGTTTCATTCTTAACGGCGTTGAGAAGCCTGAGGACGTTGCACTTGTTTACGATCTCATCACAGATCTTGCAGACACCAACGAAGAGTGGGATGAGCTCATGGAAGACAAGCTTGAGAACTGGTGCGATGATGCCAAGACAGCTGAACTCGTTTCTTACATCTACAACAACAAGCTCTCCGTTATCAACGGTATCCAGGGCTTTGGCGATCTGAACGGCGCAGTTAACAACATGGTAAACGAAGTTTCCAAGGGAAGCATGACTCCTCAGGTAGCACTTGAGACATATCAATCAGCGATCGATGCGGCTATCGCAGATCTCGCAAATCACGATTACAGTGCAGAAATGCAGGAATACAAGGTTGACGAAGAGTAATCTTTAAGAACGGACTTAAAACTATCAATGGACAGCGAAAAGAAGATCACAATCTATGACATCGCCAGAGAAGCCGGGGTATCCGCATCGCAGGTATCCCGGGCCATCTCGGGCAGGGGATACGTATCGGAGGAAACGCAGGCAAAGATAAGCGAGCTGGTCGAGAAGTACAACTATCGTCCGAACGCCGTTGCCAGAAACCTCCAGAGAGGCCAGAGCAATACTGTGGGCTTCCTTATTCCGCATGTCTATCAGGAATATTTCCCGCTCGTATACTCGGTTTTTGAAAGGGAAATGACCGAAAAAGGTTATGTTACCGTTGTCTTCAACGGTAAGAGCACACCCGCCGACGAGATAAAAAACTTAAATCTCCTTGAGGAACTGAGGGTAGACGCGGTGGTAATCATCGGCGGAAGTCTTGACTTTGCCGACTGGGAGTCCAGAAAAGATTACGTAGAGGCAATAAAACGCCTGAGCAGGAACATCCCCTGCATTTTGGGAAACGAAAGGGCGGGAACATTATCCTGTTCCGGAGTGTATGTGAACATCGACAGGGGCGTTGACGACCTTGTAAGACACCTCGCGGAACTGGGACACAAGACCATGGGCATCCTCGGAGGTTTCAGGACCGTCCATCCTTCGTTCCGTCTTCAGGAAAGCCTGAAAAAGAGCGGAAAGAAGTACGGCCTGGAATTCCGTCCGGAGTGGCAGGTGTTCTCTTCCTACAACTCGCACGATGGTGCGGAGGCGATGAGAAAACTCCTTCAGCAAAAAGAATTGCCGACTGCAGTATGTTGCATAAACGACGAGATCGCAGTCGGAGCGATGGGCGTTGCAATGGATATGGGAATGCGGATCCCCGAGGATATCGCGTTCACCGGCTATGACGGCGTTGACCTGAGCCGTGAATTCCGTCCGCAGCTCACTACCATCCAGATGGATTTTGAAACGATGGGAAAAAAGCTTGCGGAGCTCGCATACAACAGCATCAAGGGTGATCGTACGATCACCGAGGTGATAGTGGATCCGACGGTCGTGCTGCGTCACAGCACCGAAGGCGGCAAAAAATAAAAAATGCGCATATCCTGCGCGATGAAAATGCTGATTTTACTATTTCTATAGGGTTTCTCCAAAGTAAACGGGGGCGGCTTTGAAGCAGCGTGTAAGCTGTTTCGGGGTCGCCCTCGTTTTTTGTCGGAACTGTGTTAGAGGCAGTTCCGCATTGGACTTATCTTGTGTGTAGCCTCAGTACCGTAACCGAATACTGAGGAACGGTATAATTGAACGCTTGTCTTATCCCGTCGGTCTTTCCGGTCTCGAGAGTGACAGCTTCCTTGGAGCCCAGGATATTGTCGTCTGCGAGAGAATGTCCAGCCACCGTGTAGATGTCCGCAAAGCCTGTGAGCGAAGGATCTCCGGCAAGAGAGATCGCGACAGTCTTTTCATTTCCTGTGGTGTTTACGAATTTTATGATGATGTCACCGGTCTTTTCGTCGTAGCCTGTGACCTGGTAGTTTTCGAGCATGGTGGAGCTTCCGAAATCATAGTCGACATAGAGGTCGTCGTTGATATAGCACTTGACGAGCGAGCCGCTTACCACGATCTTCAGGTGGTAGGTCTTGTTAACCTTTATGACACATTTCTTTACGTTTCCGAGCTGCCCGGACTTTGCGCCGCCCGAAACTTCCTGAAGGCATGAGACGGTGTTCCCCCATCCGCCTATGTTCCAGAACACATTATTGTTTTTGTCCTTTACGGCGAACGGGATGAGAAATCCTTCGGAGCCTGTGAGCTTTGTGGCATCGAGCTCGTAGGTGTAGTTTTCCCACGATGCGTCGCCAAAGTATGCCGCGGCACCTGTTGATGAGTACCTGTCCACATCGGTCCTTGCGTTTGACTGCATAAGTGCGCCGTCGTCGATCCTCCAGGAGCCGTCGGAGATCATTGTCCATTTTTTGATCGAATCGTCTGTGGAAAAATCTTCGGAAGCGAGGACTTCTCCGGTATCGTTGTTTGTGATCTTGATATTGTCAAACTTTGCGGCTGTTGACCATGTGCCCACGCCGACCTTTCCGGAGAGGCCTTCGGAGCCCACTGGAACAGCATCCATCTCGGACTTTAACACCTGAGTGGCCGCGTTGTTTGAAAAGACCTGCTGCATGTAATAGTTGACGGACGCAGTGGACGTGTGGTTGTTGAACCAGATGAGGTCGGGAGCCCAGTGTGTTGCCGTGGTGTTTCCGAAAAGCGGTGCGTAGGCCGCCATGACAACGATGTCGGAATTCCGCTCAAGGCCTGTCATGTAGGAGGCTTCGGCAAGCGCGGCTTTTAAAGTGTTTGAACGCGCCGCGTATTCTCCGAGAAAAACATTGATGCCGCCGCAGAATTTTGCGTTTTTGTAGTCCGCGATGTCTCTTGAATAGTTGGCTTCGTCGTAGTAATCATTGTGTGTGAAGAACCATTCGGGTGTATTGTAGTAATGGTGGTCTGTGGCACCCGCAAAGGCTGTCATTTCTTTTCCGGGATGCTCCGAAAGCCATTTTGCGGCGTACTGGTAAGAGTTTGAATAGCCGGAGCCGCCTTCGCCGTCGTCAAGGCCTGCGGAGAAGATAAGCTCGATGTCACCGTAGAGAGCGGGGTTTTCGGTCCTTGCTTTTTCAAAGGCTTCGACGAACGCGGTGTAGTTTGAGTAGAAAACGCCGCCGTACTGCTCGTTTCCTATGCAGATGTATTTGAGCGCGAACGGTTCTCTGTGACCCATGTCGGTACGGAGTTTTCCCCATTTGGTGGACGAGTCGCCTCTGCAGAATTCCACAAGGTCGAGAGCATCCTGTATATAGCCCTGTAATTCCTTTTCGCTTGCGTTGTTCCCGGTGCCCTGCCCCTGACAATGCATGCCGCAGTTCAGCACAGGAACACCTGTGGCGCCCACATCCTCGCAGAGCAGGAAATATTCATAAAAGCCGAGTCCGTAGGTCATGAAGGACGGGAATTTGTCGTTTGTGAGGCGTTCATCGGTCCAGATGTTCTGTCCCATCTTTCTCGCCGCAACATCGCCGTAGGTGCCGTTGAACAAAAGAGGCTCTCCGTTTTTGTCAACGCCGACCGAATCTTTCCAGTCATATGCAAGAGCAAGCGTGTAACCCTCGATGACGCAGCCTCCCGGGAACCTGATGAACGAAGGCGACAGGGCTTCTATCTTTTCCACAAGATCGCGTCTGAGGCCGTTTTCACGTCCCTTGTAGGTGTCCGCAGGGAAGAGCGAGATCATGTCCAGGGCGACGGAGCCTTTGTCAGCGGTGATCTGCAGGAAAACATTCTTTGCCGCGCTTTTTTCAGGGGTAAGCGTAACGGTGTATTTTGTCCATCCTTTTGTGATGCCGGTGACCGCCGCCGAAGCAACTATGTCCTTGGAAGCCCTTAGGCTTACATAGATCTTTCCTGTGTATCCGTCGAGCGCTCGCGCATAGAAACTGCATCTGTACTGCTCATCGGCTTTTATGTACATACCCTCAAGAAATCCACTGTTTTCAATGCCTGCGGGGCTGTCGCCCGTGTTTTTTATAACTGCATAGTTGGGATTGTTTTCATTAAGTCTTCCCGCGGCATCGTCTTTTATCACAGTGACTTCGGCATCCCCGACCTTTGTCCAGGCGTGGAGCTCGTTGTCCTGCGCGATCTTGTTGAACTCAAAGGACCTGTTCTGCACCATTTCAGCATAGAGACCGCCGTCGGCGGCAAAGTTTATGTCCTCAAAAAATATCCCGTAGAGCATGGGGGATACGTCATGAAGTTTCGTGGAAAAGTCTGCGGAAAGCTTGTAATCAGCGGATTCTGAGGAATAGTCGCTAAGCACTCCGACAAAACCTTCGGTCATAGTCTGCACGACCGGAGACGGTTTAACAGGTTCTGTGGGAGCAGTGGTATATGTCGCAGCAGGTGACGGTGAGGGAGTCACTGCGGAAACAACAGGATCGTTAGGCTTTTCGGAACAGCCGGTCAGCTGCAATGCCAGGCAGAATGAGATAAGTAAAGGTGTGAGTGTCCTTTTTTTCATGATTCCTCCGTGTTTTACGGCGGGATATGCCACCGCCGGAAAATAAACCATTTTTTATATTATCACAAGTCCCTGTCGGAGTGCAATTACATTGACAACCCATTTTTTGCGGTGTATACTTACGTGGCACGTGAAAGTGCGCACAAATACTATCGAGGTGTATTTTATGGACAAGATTCGTACACGTTATGCTCCGAGCCCCACGGGAAAAATGCATGTTGGAAACCTTCGTACCGCTCTTTATGAGTATCTGGTGGCCAAGCATGAAGGCGGAGATTTTATATTCAGGATAGAGGATACCGATCAGGGACGTTTTGTTGAAGGCGCCACCGATCTTATTTACAGAGTTATGAAAAAGACGGGACTTGAATATGACGAGGGTCCCGACAAGGACAAGGGAAACGGCCCTTATGTGCAGAGTGAGAGAGTAAAGGCCGGTATCTACATGAAGTATGCAAAGCAGCTTGTTGAGAAGGGCGAGGCATACTATTGTTTCTGTACGAAAGAGCGCCTGGATTCCCTTAAGACGCCCGTAAATGCTTCTGAGGACGGCGAAGAGGGCGGCAAGGAGATCAGAAAATATGACAAGCACTGCCTTTCCCTTTCCAAAGAGGAGGTGCAGGCAAATCTTGACGCAGGCATGCCGTTCGTTATAAGGCAGAACATTCCCACAGAGGGTACCACAAGCTTTACCGACGCGATCTATGGTGAGATCACCGTGAACAATGATGAGCTTGACGATATGATCCTCATCAAGTCGGACGGTTTCCCGACATACAATTTTGCAAATGTCATCGACGACCATCTTATGCACATTACACACGTTGTGCGCGGAAACGAGTATCTGTCGTCGACTCCGAAATATACACGTCTTTACCATGCTTTCGGATGGGAGGAGCCCGTTTATATCCACTGCCCTCTCATCACAAACGAGGAGCATCAGAAGCTTTCAAAGAGAAGCGGACATTCATCGTTTGAGGATCTGGAGGAGCAGGGCTTTTTACCTGAGGCGATCGTGAACTTCATGGCTCTTCTCGGCTGGAGCTCGGGCACGGACAGAGAGATCTATTCTCTTAAGGAGCTTGTGGAGGTGTTTGATTATCACCACATCAACAAGTCGCCTTCCGTATTTGACATGAACAAGCTGCGCTGGATGAACGGCGAGTACATAAAGGCGCTTGACGATGAGAGATATCTTTCTATCGCTGTACCTTATGTTGAGCAGGTCGTTAAGCGCGACTATGACAAGGCAAAGATCGCAATGCTCGTAAAGACAAGGATCGAGACATTCCTCGACATCGCCGAGAAGATCGATTTCTTTGATGAACTTCCTGACTATGACACAGAGATGTATGTTCATAAAAAGATGAAGACCACCCGTGAGAGCTCGCTCGAGGTGCTAAGAGACCTCCTTCCGAGGCTTGAGGCTCTTGATGATTATTCCATCGCCGGAGTTGAGGGCGTTCTGATGGGCTATATCAATGAAAAGGGAATCAAGAACGGGCAGGGCCTGTGGCCTGTGAGAACAGCGGTTTCCGGTAAGCAGATGACTCCGGGCGGAGCTTATGAGATCATGGAGATCATAGGCAAGGAAGAGTCGCTGAAGCGTGTGAGAAAAGCGATAGAAATGCTTGAAAAAGCCGTAGGATGCTGAAGAACGCCCTGCGGTATACAGGGGAAGAACAAGGGGTTTGCAATTGGAATTTAATAAAGCGCAGAAAGACGCTGTAAACGTTTTCCGGGGCCCCGGGCTTGTGCTCGCGGGCCCGGGGAGCGGTAAGACCGCCGTGGTCACCGCAAGGACGGAAAGGCTCATAAAAAGGGGTGTGGGCCCGGAAAACATCCTGGTCGTTTCTTTTACAAGGGCTGCGGCAAAAGAGACTGAACAGCGTTTCAAAAAACTTATGCCGGAAATTTCAGGCGTGACATTCGGAACGTTTCATTCGGTCTTCTTTAAGATCCTGAGATTTGCATATGGTCTTGACGGTTCAAACATCATCAGGGAAGAACAGTCGGACAGGATTTTACGTGAGCTCGCGGAGGAACTGGGTATCATCCCGGATGACGCCGGGAGCTTTATTTGTGACCTGAAAAGTGAGATAGGGAAAGTGAAATCGTCGGGGCAGGACCCTTTAAAGTATCATTCTCTCAGCATCGACGCATCACTGTTTCCCACGGTTTTCGGAAGATACAATGAGGAACTTTTAAAAAGGCGGCTGTACGATTTTGACGATATGCTGACCGAAACTCTGAAGCTCTTCAGAGCGCGCCCTGACATACTTGAGGCCTGGCGCGACAGATACAGGTTCATCATGGTGGATGAGTTTCAGGACATAAATCCGGTACAGTACGAGAACATAAAAATGATCGCGGCCCCACAGAACAATCTGTTTGTGGTGGGTGACGACGATCAGTCGATATATGGTTTCAGAGGCGCAGACCCCGGGACGATGGTACGTTTTGCAAAGGATTTTCCCGAGGCACAGCTCATAAAGCTCAGCGTGAACCACAGATCGGGAAAAGCCGTCGTGGATGCTGCGAGCCGTGTGATCTCACACAATACATCGCGTTTTGAAAAGGAGATCACCGCGTTTAAAAAAGAGAACTCCGCCGTAAAAGTGATGGAGTTTCAGTCGCTTTCTGAGGAAACGGACAGGATCGCCGACATGATCGAAGAGTTTCATGCGAGAGGCGTTCCTTACAGAGAGATCGCGATCCTCACGCGGACGGTCGCAGGTTCCGCATGTTTTCTCGGAAGGCTGTCCGACAAGTGCATACCTGTAAATGTGAGGGACAGGATACCGGGACCTTATGACAGTTTTCAGGCGGCGGACATGCTTTCCTATATCCGTGCCTCGGCAGACGCGCCGGCAAGGGCCGATGTCGTAAGGATAATGAACCGGCCGTGCAGATGGATCCCAAGGGATATTTTTCTGTCGGATCCGGTATCGTGGCAGGATGCCGCAAAACATGCCGCTTTGCGGAAAGGCGCAAAGGAAGGGCTGGAGAGGCTGAGGTACGATCTTTTTATGATCGGAAAATGCACGCCATCTGCGGCGATCACTTATATCAGGCGCTCGGGTTATGACGGTTTTCTTTCGGAATATGGAAAGGAAAGAGGGATACACATCGAGGACCTGACAGCTCCTCTGGATAAACTGAAAGAGGATGCAAATGGTTTTTTGACACATGAGGAATGGCTTTTGCATGTGGAACGCACCGAGCAGGCGCTTTTGGATGCTGAACGGGAGCGCAGCCAAGGACGGGTAAGAGACGCGGTGACCCTTTCCACGATGCACGGCGCAAAGGGGCTGGAATACAGGATAGTCTTTATCCCTGACGCGGTGGAGTCGGTGATGCCGTACAAAAAAGCGATAAGTGCCGCTTCGATAGAGGAAGAGCGGAGACTGTTCTATGTGGCTATGACAAGAGCAAAATCCGGGCTTTTTGTGTCATATTGCACTTCGATGAACGAAAAAAAGACAGAAGTGTCGAGATTTGTCAAGGAATTGCGGGAAGATGAGAAAAAGTCGTTTTTTTCCCGTTTCAGAAGGGAGACCAAATGAAGACAGTAAATGAAAAACTTGAATGCTTTGATATTTCCCGTGTTTCCGTTACGGAGCCGTATCTCGTGCATTCACTCGAACTTGAGACCGAGTACCTCCTGAGTCTTGATGCGGACAGGTGGCTCGCGGGTTTCAGGGAGACGGCGGGCCTCGATATGAAAGGCTGTGAAAGATACGGCGGATGGGAAAACCTTCTGATAGGTGGGCATGCTTTCGGTCATTACTTAAGTGCGTGCTCGCAGGCCTACAGAAGCCCGGACATCGCAGCATCCGACAAGGAAGAGTTTTTCAAGAGATTAAGATATCTCATGGATGAGCTTAAACTCTGCCAGGATAATTCCAAGGGCGCGCCCGGCTTCATTTTCGGAGCGGCGATCCTTGACAAGGACAATGTGGAAAAGCAGTTTGACAACGTGGAGATAAGAAAGACGGAGATATTTACCGAGGCCTGGGTGCCGTGGTATACCATGCACAAGGTCCTTCAAGGGATCATCGATGTGTACGAGAACACGGGATATGAGACCGCGCTTGATGTGGCGAAGGGGCTGGGCCTCTGGACATACAACAGGGCATCCTCCTGGTCGGAAGAGACACATAAGACCGTGCTTTCGACAGAATACGGCGGTATGAACGACTGCCTCTACGAACTCTATGCCATAACTCAGGATGAGCGTTTTGCGGTCGCGGCTCATGCTTTTGACGAGGAGCCGTTGTACGAAAGAGTGAAAACAGGCGGAGAAAACGTGCTTGACGGGCATCACGCAAACACGACGATCCCGAAGTTCCTGGGTGCGCTTAAGCGCTATCACTGCGCTCACGGCAAGGTGATAGAAGGGAAAAAGGTCGATGCGTCAAAATATCTTGAATATGCAAAGGCTTTCTTTGCCATGGTGCGTGACAGGCACACCTATATAACCGGCGGAAACAGTGAATGGGAGCATTTCGGCAGGGACTATGTGCTTGACGCGGAACGCACGAACGCAAACAACGAGACCTGCAATGTTTACAACATGCTAAAGCTTGCAAGGCTCCTGTTTATGATTACAGGCGATGCGCAGTATGCCGATTTTTACGAGAACGCTTATATCAACTCCATCGTATCCTCACAGAACCCGAAGACCGGCATGACTACTTATTTCCAGGCCATGGCAACGGGATTTTTCAAGGTTTACGGTGAGCCTTACACCAAGTTCTGGTGCTGCACAGGAACGGGCATGGAAAACTTCACGAAGCTCGGAGACAGCATCTATTTCAAGAACGGGAATGAGATCTACGTGAACATGTATATTTCTTCTGTTCTCAAGGTGGATGACGAGCTCCTTCTTAAGCAGGATTCCTCAGTGCTTGACGGAGGAAGTTCAGTGTTTACGGTTTCTCTTCCTGCGGGAAAAACAAAAGAAGTTTCGCTTCTTTTCAGGCTTCCGGACTGGGCTTCGGGAGAGACGGCAGTCATCGTGAACGGGGAAAAGCAGCAGTTTACCGTGAAGGACGGCTATGCTCTTTTAAAGCGTGTTTTTGCCGACGGTGACAGAACAGAAGTATGCATCCCCATGGGATTAAAGGCATTCCCGCTTCCCGACGAGAAAACATCCGTGGGCTTTAAGTACGGACCGCTGGTGCTCAGCGCAGGACTCGGGACTGAGGACATGAAGGAAGGAAAGACAGGAGTCGATGTTACCATCCCTGCGGAAAAGAAGGTAGAAAGTGAAGAGTTACAGCTTGGGAACGGCAGGACCGTCGACGACCTGATAAGCGATCCCGGAGCATTTTTTACAAAAGACAGTGATAAGCCGGAATTTCTCTTAAACGGCACAAAACTTAAATTTACTCCTCACTACAAGAGACATTTTGAGCGTTACGGCATTTACTGGTATTTTAAATGACCGGTGCACGGTTTTGTTTAGGAAGTGTTTATTACTTTTTTCGCGATTGTGTGATAGTATGATAGAATCTATTGCAAATATACACTTGCCTGATATTGAGGAATGGAAAAATGAAACTGCCTGAAAAACTGCAACGCGAGTTTGACAGCCTGATACTGATCAGTGGCACCTTGTCTTCCGAAATGGTGCTTCTCACATATGACAACGATGTCGCGAAATACCTCGGCGAACAGAGCGGCGCGGCATTTGCGATGAATATTGCCGAAGAGGACCGCCATTTTGTCGGCAGCTGTTTTAAGGAAGCGGAAGAAAACGGCTCGGCATCGGGGTATGCCAGGGTGCTCGCAGCGAACGGTGAATACAGGAATGCCTATATCACCGTGTATGCGCCTACCGAGGTGGGCGAGTCAAAGGCGTATCCTTTTTCGCTGATCGACCTGAAAAACGCCGAACAGGCTTATCCCAAGCTTGAGGGCGAGCTGAACAGGATACACAGGATGTTTGAAGCCGGAAACCTCATGCTCCTCGAATACAGCATAAGCCGCGATGAGAGGTCCTTGTACAGGTTTGTCGCGGGAAAACGGGAAGAAGTCGTGAACGACCGCTGCGATGCCGCGATCGACATCCTTCTCCACAAGATAAAGTCGACATCCTCAAATGTTGAGCGCTTTGCGGAGCGCATTCCTTCGGACGGGTTTGTCTTCACGTTTGACGGGGTGGTGCTGTACGAGAATTTCAAGCGTGATTCTCTCATAGGAACGCTTAAGGTGGAACAGGCCGGAAAAGAAGATCGGCTTGACAGCGGAGTGTTTTACCGCGACCAGAACGAGCGCTATGACAATTTCACGGGACTTTACAATAAGGTCTATGCGCTTGAATACGCAAAGGATATCCTCGAAAAGAAGAGCTACGGTCAGGTCCTCATGATCATGATCGATATAGACAATTTCAAGACCTTTAACGATACCTACGGGCATACTTTCGGAGACGAGGTGCTCGGGCGTTTTGCGGTGATACTCCGTGAGACTGTGAAGGGACACGGAATAGCGGCTCGTTTCGGCGGCGATGAGTTTTTCCTTGTGCTGCATGACATTGGCGACGAGACTGCGGTGCGGTCCGTGTGCGAGACCATAAGCAGCCAGTTCCGCTGGGCATTTGCGGAAAGGCTTGGCGACAAGCGCGCGGTCACCTGCACCATGGGTGTTTCCGAGTATCCGAGGAACGGTCAGGATTTTGACACGCTGTTTAAAAAGTCGGACAAGGCGCTCTATATAGGAAAGCAGAAAGGACGTCACCGCTATATCATCTACAAAGAAGCCATCCACGGCGAGCTTGAAGGATATGAGGCGGGCGGCGAGGTTTCAAAGATAGTGCACGGCACGGGAAGCGCTCAGGTGATCTCGGCGCTCTATGATGCGATGGCGATGCTCTACAGGGGCGGCATAGCTTCGTTAAAGAGTGTGCTCACAAATCTCCTGCCTGTCCTTCGCGTGAGCGGGATATCCATATACAACGGAACGAATTTTGAGATCATGCACCGGGTGGGAAATTATATCAATCCGCCCATGCATATGAATTTTGTGAGCCGTGAGGATGTGCTCGACCGTTTTTCCGAGGGAGGAAGGTTCAGAGTTAACCTTATGGGAAAGAACGAGGCGCCGATCCAGGATTTTTACGATTATCTGTCTGAGCATGACATAACCACTACGTACCAGTATATCATCGGAAACAAGGCGGAGATAAAAGGACTGGTAAGCTTTGACGTAAGGCTTTCTTCACGTGAGGAGAGCATCCCATGGTCTGACGATGTCTATTCGTTCATGGTCGTCTTTGCGCAGTTTTTGGGCGCGGTAATAAAATAACAATTAAAAAAATCCTTGACAATCAGGGAAACGGTGATTATAATATGTCCCGCGTGTGCTTTGCACGCGGGTTTTTGTGTGTTTTTGAAAGAAACATATTCCTAAAACACAGACAGCCACTCAAAGTTTATCATTAACAGGAGGAAAGAAAACTAATGCCTACATTTAATCAGTTGGTAAAGAACGGCAGACAGACTGCGGTAAAGAAGTCAACTGCACCGGCATTGTTAAAGGGTTACAACTCCCTTAACAAGAAGGCTATCGACACACAGTCGCCCCAGAAGCGCGGTGTTTGCACGGCAGTTCGTACCGCTACACCTAAGAAGCCTAACTCAGCTTTGAGAAAGATCGCCAGAGTCCGTCTTTCAAACGGCATCGAGGTTACAAGCTATATTCCCGGTGAAGGACACAACCTTCAGGAGCACAGCGTTGTACTCATCCGTGGCGGAAGAGTAAAGGACCTTCCCGGTACCCGTTACCACATCATCAGAGGAACACTTGATACAGCAGGTGTTGCAAAGAGACGTCAGGCTCGTTCCAAGTACGGAGCAAAGAGACCGAAGGACGCTAAATAAGTTACAGTAGATAAAGTTTAGCATTACTCAACAAAACGCAGGAGATGTTTTCATTTCAAACTCAGATGTGGCTGTCGGTTTGGATCACGATAAACAACTTGCGCGGACACAGAGTGAATGTGAGTACCGTTGAATTAATTGGCCGGGTATCCGGTCGCTATTAAGGAGGGAAGTAACGTGCCAAGAAAAGGACATATTCAGAAAAGAGACGTACTGGCAGATCCCATGTACAACAGCAAGATAGTTACAAAGCTCATCAACAACGTTATGCTTGATGGCAAGAAGGGAACAGCCCAGAAGATCGTTTACGGTGCATTCGATATCGTCGCTAACCAGAGCGGCAAGGAAGCACTCGAAGTATTCGACCAGGCAATGAACAATCTCATGCCTGTACTCGAAGTAAAGGCTCGCCGTATCGGCGGTGCCACATATCAGGTACCTATCGAGGTAAGACCTGAGAGAAGACAGGCTCTTGCACTTCGCTGGCTTACAATGTTCTCACGTAAGCGCGGTGAGAAGACCATGCAGGAGAAGCTTGCTGCAGAGATCCTTGATGCTGCAAACAACACAGGTAACGCAGTAAGAAGAAAAGAAGACATGCACAAGATGGCAGAGTCGAACAAGGCTTTTGCTCACTACCGCTGGTAGTTTTAATTAGGAGGAAAAAACCTTGGCAGAAAGAGAATATTCACTTGAGCATACCAGGAACATCGGTATC
Organism: Lachnospiraceae bacterium; assembly: GCA_016283775.1. Classification (GTDB taxonomy): domain Bacteria; phylum Bacillota; class Clostridia; order Lachnospirales; family Lachnospiraceae; genus RGIG3528. Next base: position 100,032 of record JAEENL010000175.1, read on the forward strand.
ATGGCTCACATCGATGCAGGAAAGACAACTCTTACAGAGCGTATCCTTTACTACACCGGTATCAATCACAAGATCGGTGATACTCATGACGGAACGGCTACCATGGACTGGATGGTCCAGGAGCAGGAGAGAGGTATCACGATCACATCTGCTGCGACCACATGTCACTGGACACAGGAATTTGAGCACAAGAAGATCGCAGGTGCTCCCGAGTATCGTATCAACATCATCGATACTCCCGGACACGTTGACTTCACTGTTGAAGTTGAGCGTTCTCTCCGTGTTCTCGACGGCGCTGTCGGCGTATTCTGCGCAAAGGGCGGCGTTGAGCCCCAGTCCGAGACAGTATGGCGTCAGGCTGATAAGTACAATGTTCCGAGAATGGCTTTCGTCAACAAGATGGACATTTCCGGCGCAAATTTCTTTAACGTAATTTCAATGATCAAGTCAAGACTCGGTAAGAACCCTGTTGTTCTCATGCTTCCCATCGGAGCCGAGGACACCTTCAAGGGCATCATCGATCTTTTCGAGATGAAGGCTTACTACTATCTTGACGATAAGGGCGATCAGATCGAGATCAAAGAGATCCCCGATGATATGAAGGATCTTGCGAACGAGTATCGTGATAAGCTCATCGAGCAGATCTGCGAGACAGACGACGATCTTCTTGAGCAGTTCCTCGAGGGAACGGTTCCCGAGGTAAAGGCTTTAAAGAAGGCACTCAGAAACGCTACCATCGCAGGTACCGCAATACCCGTATGCTGCGGTTCCGCATATAAGAACAAGGGTGTTCAGAAGCTTCTTGACGCCATCGTTGACTATATGCCCGCTCCCACGGATGTTCCCGATATCAAGGGTACAGACCTTCAGGGTAACGAAGTTACCAGAAAGTCTTCCGATAACGAGCCTTTTGCGGCTCTCGCATTCAAGATCATGGCCGATCCTTTCGTAGGAAAGCTTGCATTCTTCCGTGTTTACTCCGGAACCTGCAACGCCGGTTCCTATGTCCTCAATGCGACAAGAGACAAGAAAGAGCGTATGGGCCGTATCCTTCAGATGCACGCAAACACCAGAAAGGACCTTGAAAAGGTTTACTCCGGTGATATTGCTGCCGCTGTAGGTTTCAAGTTCACCACAACAGGTGATACCATCTGCGACGAGGCTCATCCCGTTATACTTGAGTCCATGGAATTCCCTGAACCCGTTATCGACGTTGCAATCGAGCCTAAGACAAAGGTTGGTCAGGACAAGATGGGCGAGGCTCTTGCAAAGCTTGCTGAAGAAGATCCCACATTCCGTGTTACGACAAACGAGGAAACAGGCCAGACGATCATCGCAGGTATGGGTGAGCTTCACCTTGAGATCATTGTTGACCGTCTCCTTCGTGAATTCAAGGTAGAGGCTAACGTTGGTGCACCTCAGGTTGCTTACAAGGAAGGCATCACAAAGGAAGTCAACATCGACTCCAAGTATGCAAAGCAGTCCGGTGGTCGTGGTCAGTACGGTCATTGTAAAGTTATCTTCTCCCCGATGGATGTTAACGGAGAAAAGACATTCGAATTCGAAAATACCGTTGTCGGCGGTGCTATTCCGAAGGAATACATCCCCGCTGTACAGGCAGGTATCGAAGAAGCCATGAAGTGCGGTATCCTTGGCGGATTCCCTGTTCTCGGCGTTCATGCAAACTGCTGGGACGGCTCCTACCATGAAGTCGACTCTTCGGAAATGGCATTCAAGGTTGCCGGTTCCATGGCATTCAAGGAAGCAATGCAGAAGGCAGCTCCCGTACTCCTTGAGCCTATCATGAGAGTAGAGATCACTGTTCCCGAAGATTACATGGGCGACGTTATCGGTGATGTTTCATCCCGCCGCGGCCGTATCGAGGGCACAGAGGATGTCAACGGATCAAAGCTCATCCGCGCATTCGTTCCGCTTGCAGAGATGTTCGGATATTCAACAACACTTCGTTCCAAGACTCAGGGACGTGGCGCATACTCAATGTTCTTCGCACAGTATGAGCAGGTTCCGAAGTCTGTTCAGGAAAAGGTGCTTTCCGAGAAGAAGGGCAAATAGTTTTCAGTAAAATATACTTGAAAAATAATGTTCCTTGCTATATAATAGCCTTTATGAGGCTCAACGATATTTACCGTAGTCCGATGGGGCGTACGGCGTAAATAGAGCAAAATCCTAACAATCATTTAAGGAGGAAATTTTTCAAATGGCAAAGCAGAAATTTGAAAGAGGCACAAAAGCACATTGTAACATTGGTACCATCGGACATGTAGACCATGGTAAAACTACCCTCACAGCAGCTATCACAAAGGTTCTTGCTGAGAGAGTTGAAGGTAACGTAAAGGTTGACTTCGAGAACATCGATAAGGCTCCCGAAGAGAGAGAGCGTGGTATCACGATCAACACAGCTCACGTTGAGTATACCACAAAGAAGAGACACTATGCACACGTTGACTGCCCCGGCCACGCTGACTATGTAAAGAACATGATCACCGGTGCCGCTCAGATGGACGGTGCTATCCTCGTAGTAGCAGCTACCGACGGTGTTATGGCTCAGACAAAGGAGCACATCCTTCTTGCTCGTCAGGTAGGCGTTCCGAACATCGTTGTATTCATGAACAAGTGCGACATGGTAGACGATCCCGAGATCCTCGAGCTCGTTGAGATGGAGATCACCGAGCAGCTTGAAGAGTACGGTTTCAAAGGTTGCCCTATCATCAAGGGTTCCGCTCTTAAGGCTCTTGAGGATCCTCACAGTGAGTGGGGCGACAAGATCATGGAGCTCATGGACACTGTTGATGAGTACTTCCCTGATCCCGTTCGTGAGACAGATAAGCCTTTCCTTATGCCCGTCGAGGACGTATTCTCCATCACCGGACGTGGTACCGTTGCTACAGGCCGTGTAGAGCGTGGTACACTTCACCTCAATGAGGAAGTTGAGATCGCAGGTATCAAGGAAGAGACTCGTAAGGTTGTTGCAACCGGTATCGAGATGTTCCGTAAGCTTCTTGACGAGGCTCAGGCAGGCGATAACATCGGCGTACTCCTTCGTGGTGTTCAGAGAACAGAGATCGAGCGTGGACAGATCCTTTGCAAGCCCGGCTCAATCAAGTGCCATAAGAAGTTCACCGGCCAGGTTTACGTTCTTACCAAGGAAGAGGGTGGACGTCATACTCCTTTCTTCACAAACTATCGTCCTCAGTTCTACTTCAGAACAACAGACGTTACAGGTGTCTGCAACCTTCCTGAAGGCA
>JAEENL010000176.1 GCA_016283775.1 Lachnospiraceae bacterium
GTCGTCAAAATACAGGACAACATCTGCCAACCGTCCTTCACCGACATAATTCTCACCCGTAAGCGCCTGAGTCCAGTAATAAGGCTCCATCCTTTCCACTCCGCTGCCGGAAGGACTGCTCTCCTTGCCGGGCATGGGCTTTGACGCATTTTCCGCCCAGGTGTCCGCACGCTTCACGGCAGAAGCCGGTGCGCTTACAGCACATCCCCCGGGGAAGCTCGGATACTGCTCATCTTTTCCGTGATAGTCAGCTACAGCTCCTGTAAATTCAGCCGCTTGAAGCCCAAGGCAGTTTCTGAAGGCTTTCGGTCCGATACTGCTGATATCATTTCCGAAAGTTACCTTTGTGATGCCTGAGCATCCGTTAAACGCATATTCTCCCACATAAGCCATTCCGTCGGGAAATACGAGCTCTCCAGTGAGCCCCTCGCACCCGCTAAACGCGCCCTTCTTGATGTGTGTAAGTGTGGCGGGGAATCCTGCGATCGAGGTAAGTCCCGTGCATCCCGAAAAAGCTCCCTGTCCAAGCGAAATAAGACTTGAAGGAAGTTTTAAAGCGCCTGTAAAAGCGGTACCTGCAAAAGCGCTGTCACCAATGACCAGGATCGAATCAGGAAGATCCGGTTCTCCCGTAAGGCTCCTGCACCCTCTGAAGGTTCCCGAGGAGATATATTCGATTCCCTCAGGTAATTTCAAAGACGTAATGCACTCATCGCCTTCAAAAGCATTGTTTTCTATCCGCTGAAGACAGTCCGGGAGCACAACGGCACCGGTAAGCCTTCTGCAGTATGAAAAAGCGCCGTTTCCGATACGTACAAGTCCGTCAGGAAGAGTCAGCGTTCCGTCAAAACCGCATTCGCAGAACGCATGAAAACCAATATCCTTAACGCTGTCGGGGATCACGAGGTCTCCCGTGAGATCCGTGCATTGATTAAAGCAGGAATCCTCGATCCTCAAAAGATTTGCCGGGAGCTTTAATCTCCCGTCAAAGCCGCATTCACTGAAAGTCCAGTCTCCTATAGAAGTCACTGAATCGGGAATGATAAGATCGCCTCTCAGTTTCTTTGCGCTGATAAAGGCACATCTTCCGATCGTTTCAAGGCCGTCGGGCAGTTCCAGAGTGCCTTCGGCATTTTCAAAGTCCGCAAATGCTTCAGGTCCGATCTCCTTTAAAGATCTTGAGAGCCTGATGCCCGTAAAGCCCTTGCAGCGCGTGAAAGCGTAGCCGCCCACAGTTTCCACCGAATCCGGTATCACAAGAACTCCCGTCAGTCCCTCACATCCGTAAAACGCAAACTCTTCTATCGTTTTCAGTGTGCTCGGAAGCACAAGCTCCCCCGTGAGGTTGGGGTTTGAATAAAAAGCGTTTCGCGCGACAGATGTGATGCCCTCGCCGATGACCAGCTTTTTTATCTTAAGATCCGACCACATGTACTTCTCCGCAACCATCTCACCTGTCCCGGAAAGTGTCAGGGTCTTCGAGGCCTTGTCATAGGCCCAGGTGATATTCTCACCGCAGGTTCCCGAGACTGCCTTGTTGTTTTTACCGGTTTTATCCTTACCGCATCCAAAAATTCCAAACAGCATAATTACCCCCATTATCAATACAATTATAGTCTTTTTCCGGCCAGCCATTGCTCCATCTCCCATGTGTGATCCATCTGGGCGATCAGTCTTTCATATAGTCTTCGCCCTTCAGCCATTTCTTCGAGCCAGTATTTCCTTGCAGTTTCCGTTCCGCAGATCCGGTCCTTTGATGAAACGGCAAGTGACAAACGGTTTTCTGCGATTTTTTTAAGATCGGCGGCTGTCAGTTCACCTATATCGCGGTTTGCGTTCATGATCATGCGCATCTCATCGTATCGGTCCAGATCATCCGCATCCCACACAGAGAGTTCAAACGGCGATGCGTTTTTGAAAAGCTCCGGATTTTCGGTTGGACTACTTACCGCATGCAGAACGATCGCCACGCCGATCTTTTTCACCTCTTTGGGATCATATCCCATGGCCTCCAGATATTCCTCCGCTATAAAGCGCGAATAGTGGTGATGCGCACCATAAGCACCATTCTTCCAGCTCTCGACATATCCGATGTCATGCAGCAGGCATGCGATCACAAGCGGCTCCGGATCCCACCCTTCACCTTCCGCGATCTTCTTTCCCCACAGCGCCACGCGGAGTGAATGCTCCAGACGATATAGTTTATCTTCGCGTCCGGGCTCCGGATGCAATGCATCTTTTACAAATTCATACGTGAGTTTCATCAGATCCTCATTTTTTCGCTCACGGTATTTGTCGATCAATCGTCTCATCTCTTCAGCTACAAAATGTTCCATAAATCAACGCCCTCCGTCTTTTAACCTGCATGAGATCACTTTTTCAATTCCCAATATAAATACAGCGGTATTTTCTGCAGCCATGCCATCGCTACAGAAATCTTTGCTTGTTCGTCTGTGGCTCTTGGCTCGTTCAGGTCAACGATCGTCAATCCGGCACTCACAAATGTTTTAACATACTCTTCAAAAGTGCGATGTCGCCATATAACCGGGATCGTGCCCTTATAAAGAGGCGCTTCCCACTCTCCGGGTTCAAAATAATTTTTCACTACGACCTGACGATCTATCCCATGTCCTTGCCTTCCTATACCGGTGTCGTGATTTCCGTCAAAGCATGGATGCAGAACACTTGCAAACAGACGTCCGCCAGGTTTAAGAACTCTTACGATTTCCTGAATCGTCCCCTTAAAATCTTCGCAATCCATAAGCATCATAGAACACAAAACAATATCAAATTGTTCGGAATCTATGTCAAAAAGGTCATTACTGTTTCTGACAAGATGCCGGATCGGTAATCTTTCATCGTCTGCCAGCCTGATCGCATGCTCGATCGCCTTTTTTGAACAATCTACGGACACGAGTTCCGCCCCACGTTTGGCCAGTTCTCTTGAATATCCGCCCTCACCGCATCCAAGATCAAGTATTTTTTTATCCTTTACGTCACCCATAAATTTCAGCATATTGGGCATGATAAAGCAGTTTCTGGTCTCGTCTGTCCGTGCCAGTTCAAACCATTCATCTCCCATAGCATTCCATGCCGTAGTGGAACTGTCCTGTTTCATTTCTTCCAAAATAACCCCCCCTTTTATTCGGACATTTATATGAACACTTATCTTCGCAAACCGCTTGAATGTATCTACTATACTTTTTGAAGTTTTTATTGTCACGAATGACAAGGAGATTATACCATTTCCGACCGGCATATAACAACGTAATGCACGATCAATTTTCAAGATCAATCAAACTTTTTGACAAAAATAGGAGAAGACCGTCATCATTAACACAGGGCGCATATTGATCCAACACCTTGTTTTGGTACCAAACTCCGCTTCCGTCAGGAATATATCCGCGTTTAACATAGATACGCTGAGCCGGCCCATAACCGGAGTGAACACCAACAGCCAAAAACACCATATCCGAAAGTTTAGCTGCTTCACCCTCCGCCACATCAAGCAGCCTACTGCCGATTCCTTTTCCATGTACGTCAAAGAACACCGTCAGATCGACGATCTCGGGATAGTTCATGCCTCCCCAGGGTCCTTCTGTCGGATGAAGGACAAGAGTGCACTGTCCCTTGACTGCTCCTTCATATTCCGCGATGAATACAAGCCTTTCGCCTGCTTCCTGCTCTTTGTAATAATCCTCATATATTTTGATCTGCGGATGCCATCCATAAGAAAGATATGTGTCATAAAGGATCTTTGCATCCTCCGGCACCATGCTTTTGACCTTCAGCGTTCCATC
>JAEENL010000177.1 GCA_016283775.1 Lachnospiraceae bacterium
TCTTAAACCCTATTCTGAAACTATCTTTTTTCCTGTAACATATTCATAAATTATAGATTTTCTATACTTAGCAATTAATTCAAGCTGTTCTTGCTTTTGTTCGATTATGGAATCTATTTCTTTACATTTTTCATCAAGGTATTCCGCTATTTTCTTTTGTTCCTCAATTGGCGGGAGTGGTATCTTGATTTTTTTGAACTCCGTGGAATAAGTTCTCCATCTCATCATCATGATTCCACGACCATATTTGTAGCATTCTCCAGCCATAGCAGGAGAGCGCAGTATATAGTGGCAATAATGTGGATAAATCTTATCAATATTTATCTTGTAAACATCGTAGGCGGGGCTTGTAACCCCATCATAATCGGATATGCCCATTGCGCCCATCCACGCTAAGATAATGTTAACGACAATATCATTCTTATGGACTATCTTGTATCCATCCGCATTTTGAGCGATATTACCTGATGTTTTCTCTAAATCAGCGTGCTGAACTACACCTCTATCTGTATATAAAGAAATGAGATTTACCTCTTCTAAAGGTTTATAGTTTCTTTCATTTCGGAGAGTTAATACATTTCCCAGTTTTGATACACTCCAATTTGATGGGATATCTCCTATCCAATCTGATCCACTATCCTTCATCGGAGCATTCTTATCTAACCCTTTTGTTACAGCTTCTGTGATAACAGACCGCTTATATTTTTGAAGTGTATTAATCTCTTCCTGAATATCAGCAGAAAGTGTGTCTATCTCGGTACATTTGGCGTCAAGAAATTGGGCTATACGGTTTTGCTCTTCAAAAGAAGGCTTTGCCAACTTTATTGTTCCTAAGACGGTGGCAGATATTTCTTTAAATGTAGTTCCTGAACCAAACAGATTAAGAACCTCTTCATAAATACTCAAGGAATAATAGAAGAATTTCTCACTTATTCCTTGATTGCATATAAGACCTAAACACCCTTGATTTGTACACAAAGGAACAGCTGTTAACGCTACAGAGCCAATCGGCGCCCTTTTAGATACAACAATAGTTCCCTTTGGTAGCATATGAGTACTACAAGATTTATACCCTAATGAAGAAATATTTCTTGCCCCGTTAGAAACATATATCTCTTTTGTTTTGTAATCCGCAGGTGTAATCCACAGAACATCACCATCCCACAACTCACTATTTGAACTGTCAGGCGTTGCTCCTGATATTATTGAAAAATTATATTTCAAGGGATGGACACTCCATTTTTGAGGAACATCCCCAATCCACGAAATTCCACTATCTTTTACTTCTCTCATAACATTTACCATCAGCCCCTTCCGAACAGAGTACGGATACGGTCATTCACGCTATTCTCCAATGCAGTAAAACGTTCTGCTAATACTTCACTTGCTTCGGGCTGTTGATACTTATAGAAGTATCTTGTAAAAGGTATTTCTGCACCGGTCTTGATAACAGGCTTCTTTGCACCAAGGTCTTCTTCCCAAAACCATTTAGCATCCGGGATATGCGGTAAGACTTCCCTTGCCATATAATCCTCGATAGTTTCATCCCAACGGACAAGCTCCACATCCTTCGAGTCCTTGTCGTAGATAATCTCTCCCTTTTTCTTACCTTTTTGCTCGGTCTGTATCTCAGCTTCCTTATCCATCACGGATAAACCATTGGCAATCTTCTCCAACAGTTTTTTATCCATATTCACATCAGCAAGAACCTTTTCAAGTACCGGAGCAAACGCACTCGGACTTAACCATTTTTCATCAGAAACAGCACCATTCAGTTTTGCAAGAATGGCTTCATAAACAGGTTTGGTTTCATAATAGTCAGAAAGAGCCTTCTGTTCCTTTGCATTAGCAGTAGTTCCCTTTTCTTCGAGTTCTGCCACTTTTGCATCATCCCATAAGGATTTCAAGGCTCCCGATTGAAGCATATTCTGAATACGATCTTCTGTGAAACCATAACTACGCTGTAATGGTTGCATTACAGCATATTCCTTGTAGATAAACTCGGTGTTGTCGTATATCTTACATACTTCGCTATCTTTGAACTCAGCATAAATCCGCGTAATTTCAGCACGGTCTTCAGGAGAAAACTCATTCTTCTTATTGCCGAGAGGCTTACGGAGCTTATGATAAATCTGCGAAGCATCGATAAGTTGTATCTTACCTTTACGTTCAGGTCTTTTGTTCTTTGATAAAATCCATACATAAGTGGCAATACCCGTGTTGTAGAACAAATCCGTAGGCATAGCCACGATTGCTTCAATAAGGTCATTCTCCAACATCCAACGGCGTATCTGCGACTCTCCTGAAGCCGTACTACCTGTAAAAAGGGGGGAGCCATTCTCGATAATCGCTGCACGTCCAAGTTTGTCATCCATCTTTGCGATGGCAGACTGCATAAAGAGAAGCTGAGAATCTCCACCCGAAGGAAGACCTGCACCCCAACGGCCTGCAAGTCCTTTTTTCGTATATTCTTCCTTAACAGCATCCTCCTGTCCAGTCTTGGCATCGGCTCCTGACCAAGGAGTACCGAAAGGCGGATTTTCTATAAGGAATCTCATTTTGGTATCGGAGAAACAATCCTCTTTTAATGTGTCGGCATGACGGAAGTTATCTGCATCCTGTCCTTTTATAAGCATCTCAGCAAGACCCACTGCATAGGTCTGCCCCATATATTCCTGTCCGAACAGGCGGACATCTGCAGAAGGATTAAAATGCCTGATATAGCTATATGCCGTGGAAAGCATACCACCGGTTCCGCACGCCTGGTCGCATACGGTAATAACTTTTCCTTCATCAAAAATATCATCACATCCTTCGGCGGTAAGAAGTGATACAAGGAGTTTTATTATATCTCGGCCTGTGTAAAACTGTCCGGCATCTACATTCTGATAGAAGCGACCGATCAGATTTTCGAAGATATAGCCCATTTTTATGCTGTCAAATGTTTCTATGGATAAGTCCAGTTCCGAAAAAGCCTTCACAACATTGTATAAACATCCGTCTTTATCCATCTTCTTAATATGGTCATCCATATTAAGCTCGCGGAAAATGTCCTGCACATTTGCTGAAAAACCATTAAGGTATTCTCTGAAGTTCGCTGCTATATGGTCAGGGTCGTTACACAGCTCCTTCAAGTTAAATTCACTTGTGTTATAGAACTGATATCCTGATATTTTCTGCATCGCTTTTGCCGGATGAGTGGGCGTTGTCTTATATTTAGCAACAACTTCGCCTTTGGTCTTTTCCAAAGCGCACTCAAAGCGGCGAATAATTGTCATCGGAATCACTACATCCCCATACTTATCGGGCATGTAAGAGCCACGAAGTTTATTCGCTATACTCCATATAAAGTTTGCTTCCGCAGTAATATCAACAGGATTATCATCCCATAACACACCTATCTGTTTAGCCATATTCCTTCTCCCTATTCTCTAATCATTATCATTTTTCCTTGCTTCTAACGATTCCTGTAGTAAATGAGCCACCCGCTCTTTCTTTGCTCTTTCCGATTTTGATAAAGGCTTTTCATCCATCGAATAAGGGAAGTTCCATTCCCACATGTGATATTCGTGCATTATCTGCTTCTTTTCTTCTTCGGTTGAAGCATTAAAGATGTCGACTTCCATCTGCTTTCTACGGTCATACCAAGCCTTCAGGTTCTTATTCATCGTGCTGACCTTTATATCATTCTGACTTTCTCCAAATGATATGCAGATTTGGCCATTGACCTCTTGTAATCTTAAATCGTACAAGGTCTCCATTTCAAAGAAGGAGAACATAGCGCCTAAATAGCTTGCTGTCTGAGGATCTAATATAGCGCTTGTTTCAACCTCTAACGCTTCTGCTATCTGTTTACAAAGGTCAAATTTCGGGTTTCTGGCGCCATTCTCATATTGCTGTATTCTGTTAGCATTTAATGCAGTACTGTTTTCTGCGTAGTTTTCTGCTATCTCATTTACCTTTTCAGCAAGTTCACTTTGCGATATCCCCTGTTCCTGCCTTATAGCACGGATTCTTCTACCGATACGGCTTCCCGCTGTTTCCTTATCAAAGTCTTCCGGAGCAGTTCCAAACGGATTGTAAACATACATATAATTATCTCCTTTTTTTTATCTACCTTTTCATCCTAAACAGGTCCTTACAAACCTTATTCTAACACATCAACAACATAATAGATATAGCAAAATGCAAATTTGTTGTTAAAATAAAATATTAAAAAAATATAAAAAACAATTTTGTTATTGACAAAAGCTTTTTTGTGAGGCATTATGAAAGTAACATATTTGTTGTTTGCAATAACTTTTTGTTAAAGGAGTGCCATATGAATGAGATTATAAATGACTGTCCAATGATAATGAATATCCCTGATGCAGCGAAAATCCTTGGCGTACATCCTAACACAATCAGAAGCCTGATTAAGAGCAAAAGCCTACGCGCAGTTAGAGTCGGAAAACGATACAAAATCACAAAGAACAGTCTTTTACACTACCTCGGCGATACCGAGGCAAATTAACCGAAAGGAGAACCAACCCATGGAAGAAAAACACACAACCATTTCTTTAGAAATCTTAGTCTTAAACGACCTGCTTCGTATAGACGCGATTGACAAAACCATTTATGACAAGGTTGTTCAAAGAATCTCGTCCAAAGAAAAAGATAAGCAAGCTGCTTAAGACCTACACAATGTAATTACAAGGAGTATAGCGAGTCTAATGAAAAATACAGCGATATATCATTTTACAGACCAAAGCAACAAAAGACCTAAGATTTACAAAGACCAAATTAAAAAGCTTGAAAACTATGCGGTTTCTGTAGATCTTGAAGTCTCTGACATTTATTGTGATAAGAGTTTGAAACGATGTGAACATACCGAATTTGAACGCTTTCTCGCTAACTCTGCACAATATGATGCTCTTGTAACAAAAGATTTTTACCACATATCCAAAAACACCGGCAAATGCATAAACATTTTGCAACAGCTCCGGGATAAGGGAATACAAACATACACAGTAGAAAACGGTATCTTCACCTGGGAAGATGCACCTCTGGATGAGCCTCTCCGTGTTGCAACATACACCTGCCACTTCGGTCCACCAAACGAAATGAAGGAAGTCGTCCCCGTTAAAAATGATACTCTCAAACTTTTTACGACTAAGAAAACGAATTGGACTGTTGTTGACCAATATTACGATGAAAGCCCTTGCCAAAGCGACGGCGAACAGATACAGATGATGGAACTGATAGCAAACAGTGATAAATATGATCTACTCCTCGTCCATAACCTGAATGATGTTCATTGGAGAACGGCGAACTTTTGCAAAATCCGGGAACAGCTCCAATTAGACATATATTCGCTTCAAGAAGGTTTTTTGAAATACAGAAAGGAACTCACAGTATGACCTATGCAGATAAACTGAAATTACAAATTGATGATAAAACCGGTGCAGAACCCGTTGTTTCAGCAATATATGCACGTGTTTCCACACGTAACGAATCACAGAAGGACTCTTGCGACAATCAGATTAAATCTGCACGAGAATATCTTTCTAATTATAAAAATGTTTCGTTAACACAGAACCATGTATACAAGGATGATGGTGTGTCAGGAAAAAGTGTTGTTGGACGAATCGCTTATCAGCAACTCATGGATGGGGTACGTTCCGGAGAAATAAAACTGATTGTAGCCAAAACATGCTCACGATTGTTTAGGGATGTTACAGAGTCTCAGGATTTTCTTAGAACTTTACTCAAAAACAACGCTGTTTTAGTCACATTAGAAGACAATCACTTTTGGGATTTCAGCATTCATTCTGAAGAATTGATGTTTACGCTTATTTCTGTGTTTACCTCGGGTACGAGTCGAACACAGAGTGATGCAGGTCATGCAGCACAGACACGACGAATCAGAGATAAAAAACTGTTTCCAAAGGATCTAATACAAGGATTCAAATGGGATTCACAGGAAAAGGACATTATCATCGACAAGGAAACCGCACCTATTATTGTGGATATTTTTGAGGATTACGTTTACAGAAACGGAACACCAGCTTCCATTTGTGAATCGCTCAGACAAAAGGGAATCAAGTTTCCAAAGCACAAAAGAGATGCAGATACCAGGGAACCCTACATTGCTTATGAATATATCTGCGAACGAACCGTATCGAACATGATACAAAACAGCAAATACCTTGGACTTTTCACTGTAAATACAAGAACCAGCACTTTTATTCCCGGTGAAGAATCCATGCGGTATAAGACTAAATCTGAAGAGCAGGTTACGGTAGAGCGTCCTGATCTTCAGATAGTCGATACAGACCTCTTTGAAATGGCGCAGAGGATACATCATTCAAGAATAACAGTGTATGAGAAACCCGACCAAAAGACTGTTCAGGCACGTTTTCAAGGTTTGCATCTTTATGCCGGCAAAATTTTTTGCCCTGTCTGTGGCAAGCCATACCAATTTGGATACGCAGATAGGAAAAAGACAGTACCGGTATACCGCATTAAAAGCCATTCTGACTGCCCGAACCCTATCAGAAGCATTTACGAACATGACCTTGAAGAGATTACAAAGAAGGCTCTGAAGCAGACTATAGACCAGCAGGAAGAAGTCTGCATTACTTTGGAGAAGATTTTAACGGAGATCGTGGAAGCATCACAGAACAATGGTGACGAGATAGACAGACTGAAGAAACAAAGGGCATCGAGGGAAAAAAAGCTTGAAAACCTCATTGATCAGCTTTCCGATGACAACTTTACAGATGCAGCAAAGAAACACATTCAGACTAAGATTAACAATATTACGGAAGAGACGGACAGACTGACAGAGGCTATTAACGATAAGGAAAACAACAAACTTGATGACTCCTATGTTACGGCGAAGCTTGCAAGTATCCGGGCAGCTATTGCAGACCTTCGGAACTTCACCAGCATCGACCGTGATAGGATCCTCAACTATATCGAAAGAATTGATATGCCCCCTAACGGAGATATCGAGATACTCCTTAAATCTGGGCAGGTAATTGTAGCAAACGTAAACAACAACAGTGATTTCTCCGATGGAAATAGTGTAGGCAAGAAGGGAATCCAAGATGTCCTGTATTCATGGCCTGCAGCATGTCGATAACCTCCGGGCCTCTCACTTCTCCGACTATTATCCGGTCAGGTCGCATCCTGAGAGCCGCCTTTATGAGGTCTCTTATCGTGACTTCGGTGCATTCTTTGGAATTTTTGTTCCTGACCTCGAGGCGCACCAGATTTTTGATATTGTTGATCTTAAGTTCCGCTGAGTCCTCGATGGTGATTATACGTTCGTCCTGTGGGATGAAATCGGAGAGAGCGTTCAGAAATGTGGTCTTGCCGCTTCCGGTGCCGCCGCAGACAAAGATGTTGTATCCTGCGATCACAAACCTGCGGAGTGAGTCCGCAGCCTCTTCACTTATCGCTCCGAGACCTATGAGTTTTTCCATCGTAAAAGGATCTTTGGCGAATTTACGGATGGTGACTATCGGACCGTTCAGTGCAACAGGCGGAAGTATCACATTCACTCGGGAGCCGTCCTTAAGGCGGGCATCCACTATGGGACTCGCCTCGTTCACGACTCTGTTTGCATCGGCTACGATCTGCTGGATTATATCGTTCAGTTTGTTTCCGGATTCAAAGGCTTTGTCCCACTTTTTGAGCGTGCCGCCGCTCTCCAGAAAAATGTCGTTCTCACCGTTCACCATGATCTCCGTGACATCCTCACGGCAAAGTAATTCTTCAAGTATGTCCAGCCCTCTGATTGAATTGTAGACCGAATTTCTCAGTTCTTCGCGCTCCTCCACAGGAAGGAAAGTCGTTCTGGCCTCCACCGAGACCACCCTGTCTATCTCCTCGAGCAAAGCTTCGTCCGAGATCTTTTCGGAATAGTCAAAACCCTGCAGCACCTTGTCCCTTACCTGTTTTTTCATTTCAGTCCTCATAAACACACCTCTTTGATCCTTGTGAGTATTGCTTGTTTCCCCGCATATTTCATCTGCCTGATAAATTCATTGCTCCTGACGTCACGACCTTCAGGCCCGGTCGAGACAAGATAGATTA
Source organism: Lachnospiraceae bacterium (assembly GCA_016283775.1). GTDB lineage: Bacteria > Bacillota > Clostridia > Lachnospirales > Lachnospiraceae > RGIG3528. Next base: position 8,083 of record JAEENL010000177.1, read on the forward strand.
CATCGCTGCATTCAAGCAGCGCTTCCACTCCCGGCGAGAAAAAACCGCACAGGAAGACTATGTTCTCATAGCCGCCATATTGCTTGCATTCTCTTATCAGACGTTCCATTTCACCCGGAGAATACTGCCAGAGATCGGCATAATATTCCGTTCCGGCAAAATAGTCCCATCCGTCCCTCGAAGGCAGTCCCGACATCAGTTTTCGCATACCCGTCTCATTTTTGCGCGCAGTAAACAAAAGGTCGCTGATTGTCCTCTGTTCCTGGGTCGCTTTTTCACGCCCCATGGCACCGAACAGCTCCCACGAAAGAAAAAGAGTGCGCCCTTCCCCGGACAGGCGTGTGCACAGCGCATACGCGTATCTGCATGCCGTCTCGTTGGAAGCGGGTGAAAAAACGGTATAAATGTGATTGAATGAAACTGATGTTTCGGGATTGAGTGAAAGAACAGATCTCACTATGGCCGAAGCCGATCGGAACTTGAAGATGACATCCGGCATATCGCCCGAAGGCTCTGCTTCGGGATCGTCCGACAAATAGCAAAACCTGCATTTGTCTGCCGTGATCTCCCTGTTTGAGATGTCGTCCGAAAGAAGAAGAGTAAGACTCTTTGTAGAAAGATACCCCTTGAGCTCATCGGTCGTTCTGAACGTGACCGCCCGTAGCCCAACGTCCCTGCGGGTATTAAAATAATCCGCAAGCCGTTTTGCGTAACCCGGCGAGCTGACGAGGATCCCCAATGTAGGATCCAATAAACCACCCCTTTTTAAATTGTTCAACCCCTTGTGTCCGGGGTCTCCCCCCGACGTGGCACAATACTAAACCCGTCCCTCCGTTTTTGTCAACGAAATCTTGTGATTTTACTACCATTTCGTCATTTTCCACAAAACTGAGGGGTCATATTATACATGTTGCACAAAAAATCAGGGGCGTTTTTCACACCCCTGAAATAAATGCAACTTGTTGCACATCCGAAAAAAACATTTCAATCTTCTTTTGCAAGACGCCGCCCCATCAGCACTCCCATGGCGGAAGCCATCATGAGTCCTCTGGTCCAGCCGCTGGAATCGCCCAGGCAGTACAGTCCCCTGACGTTGGTCGTAAGGTCAGGCTCCATCTTGACTTTGTTTGAATAGAACTTGAGTTCCGGAGAATAGAGCAGTGTCTCTGTGGCGGCAAAGCCGGGCACTACATAGTCCATTGCCTGAATGAAGTTCACTATGTTCGTCATGGCTCTGTAAGGCATCGCCGCAGTAATGTCTCCCGCAACCGCATCCGGAAGAGTGGGACGGACGTTCGAGAACGCCAGTTCCTTTTCCCATGTGCGTTTTCCATCGAGGATGTCACCATAACGCTGTACAAGTATATGCCCGTTTGCAAGCATGTTAGTGAGCTCTCCCACCTTTTGAGCATATTCTATAGGCTGGTTGAAGGGTACGGAAAAATTGTGCGAGCACAGTATCGAAAGGTTTGTATTGTTTGATTTAAGCTCCTTGTAGGAGTGCCCGTTTACCACGGCGAGGTTGTTGTCATAGTTTTCCTGGCTCACAAATCCGCCGGGATTCTGGCAGAACGTGCGGACTTTGTTTTTGAACGGCAACGGGTAGCCTACGAGTTTTGACTCGTAGAGCACTTCGTTCACCTCTTCCATGATCTCGTTCCTGACCTCAACGCGCACGCCGATGTCAACGGTTCCCGACTTATGGGCGATGTCATATTTTGCGCAGAGTTTTTCGAGCCACTCTGCTCCGCGGCGTCCTGTCGCTATGACAGTGTTCTCCGCAGTGTATTCCCTGTTTTCTCCGCCTTCGTTTAGCACAACGCCCTTGCAGCATCCGTCGTCAATGATGATATCTTCGCACGCCTGATCGAAGATCATGTCAACGCCGTGATCCTGAAGGAAATGCTCAATATCAGTATAAAGCTGTTGTGCTTTTTCCGTTCCGAGATGGCGTATGGGACAGTCGACGAGCTTCAGTCCAGCACGTATCGCGCGGCGCCTGATCTCTTTTACTTTGTCCGGATTTGAAACGCCCTCAACATGAGGATCCGCGCCAAATTCAAGATAGATCGTGTCTGTGTAGTCTATGAGTTCCTGACATTCATTCGGCCCGATAAGTGTGGGGAAATCTCCTCCGACTTCATAGGAAAGCGAGAGTTTTCCGTCGGAAAACGCACCCGCTCCGGAAAAGCCGGTGGTTATCGCGCACGGCTTGCAATTCAGGCAGTGGCCTGTCTGGTCTTTGGGACATTTTCTTTTTTCGATCGGATGACCTTTTTCGATCATGAGGATCTTTTTTGAAGACCCGTTCTTTATCATCTCGTAGGCCGTAAATATTCCCGCGGGCCCCGCTCCGACGATTATCACGTCATAATGCATAAAAATACCTCCTCCGCCGTAAGGTATCTGCCATATACAGGCGCCTTGCGGCTTTGGAGATATTATAACTTGATTTCGGAGATATTGCAATAATGGTCATTCGGCTCTTGCGGCAAGCTTTCCGTCAACCGCGTCTATCACGATGGTCCCGCCTTCGCCGACCTGTCCGGAAAGGATAAGCCTTGCCGACAGTGTCTCTACGCTCCTCTGCAGGTAACGCTTAAGAGGACGCGCGCCGTAGGCAGGATCGTAGCTTTCCGCGATCGCGAGTTCCTTCGCACCGTCCGTCATGGTGATGGTTATCTGCTTTTCTTCAAGACGCTTGTTGAGGTCTTTTATGAGAAGTTCCATGATGCCTGTGATGCATTCCTTTGTGAGAGGATTGAACCTGATGATCTCGTCGAGACGGTTCAAAAACTCGGGCCTGAACCTGCTCTTCAGCTCGTTCATGACCATCTCGGTGACCTCTTCGGAAACACTGCCGTGCTCTTTCAGATCATCGAGGATAAGGTTTGCGCCGATGTTTGATGTCATAATGAGGATCGTGTTCTTGAAATCGACCGTACGCCCCTGAGAATCGGTAACACGCCCGTCGTCAAGTATCTGGAGCATGACATTGAAAACATCGGGGTGTGCCTTTTCGATCTCGTCGAACAGGATAACGGAATAAGGTTTTCTCCTTACGGCCTCGGTAAGCTGTCCACCTTCCTCATAGCCGACATATCCGGGCGGCGCTCCGAGAAGTCTCGACACGGAGAATTTCTCCATGTATTCACTCATATCGATACGCACCATATTTGCTTCGTTGTCGAAAAGCGCCGCAGCAAGGGACTTCGCGAGTTCTGTCTTTCCGACACCTGTAGGTCCGAGGAAAAGGAATGAGCCTATCGGCTTTGAGGGGTCCTTTATCCCTGCTTTTGACCTGAGTATGGAATCGCTGACCTTCTGCACTGCTTCATCCTGGCCTATGACACGTTTTTTCAGTTCTTCGTCGAGGTGCAGTGTTTTTGCTTTTTCGCCCTCGGTGAGCTTTGATACGGGGATCCCTGTCCATCTGGACACGATCTCCGCTATTTCATCCTCATCGACCGCTTCATGGACAAGCTCGTTTTCGCGTATCTTGTTCTGTTCTTCTATCTCTTCAAGTGCTTTCTGGAGTGAAGGGAGGGTACCGTATTTAAGTTCCGCGGCTTTGTTCAGATCGTAATTTCTTTCTGCGGACGCGATGTCATTGTTTACCTGCTCTATCTGTTCGCGAAGCTTTGTGACCTTGTCAACGGAAGCCTTTTCGTTGTCCCATTTTACCTTGAGTCCTTCAAATTCCTCGCGAAGGTCGGCAAGCTCCTTCTGGAGTTCAGTGAGTCTTTCAGCACTCTGGCGGTCAGTTTCCTTCTTGAGGGCCGCTTCCTCGATCTCCATCTGCATTATCCTTCGCCTGATCTCGTCAAGCTCTGTGGGCATCGAGTCAAGTTCCGTCTTTATCGAAGCGCATGCCTCATCCACAAGGTCGATGGCCTTGTCGGGAAGAAAACGGTCGGAAATGTATCTGTTTGAAAGAACTGCCGCGGAAACCAAAGCGCCGTCGGTGATCTTTACTCCGTGAAAGACCTCGTACCGCTCTTTCAGGCCTCTTAAGATCGAAATGGTATCCTCGACGGTAGGTTCATCTACCATTACAGGCTGGAAACGACGTTCGAGGGCCGCGTCCTTTTCGACATATTTCCTGTATTCATCGAGTGTGGTGGCGCCTATGCAATGCAGTTCACCTCTTGCGAGCATAGGTTTCAGCATGTTCCCGGCATCCATCGAGCCTTCTGTTGCGCCCGCTCCGACGATGGTATGAAGCTCATCGATGAAAAGGATGATCTTGCCGTCGGAGTTTTTGACCTCTTCGAGCACTGCTTTAAGCCTTTCCTCAAATTCGCCTCTGTACTTGGCTCCGGCTACAAGAGAGCCCATGTCGAGCGCAAATAGTGTCTTGTTTTTCAGGCCTTCCGGGACATCGCCGGCAACGATACGCTGTGCAAGGCCTTCGACGACCGCCGTCTTACCGACACCAGGCTCACCTATCAGCACAGGATTGTTCTTTGTCTTTCTCGAAAGGATCCTTATCACGTTCCTGATCTCGTTATCCCTGCCTATTACAGGATCGAGCTTTTGTTTTCTTGCGCGTTCTACCAGGTCGTAACCGTATTTTTCAAGTGAATCGTAAGTCCCTTCGGGGTTGTCGGTCGTAACACGCTGATTTCCTCTGACTTCCTGCAGTGCCTTTAAGAATCTCTCACGGGTTATCCCGAATTCTCCGAAAAGGTCTTTAAGCTCGGATGTGGGATATTTCATCATGCACAAAAAGATGTGCTCCACCGAAACATAGGAATCGCCCATGCGTTTTGCTTCGTCCTCGGCATAGATCAGCACCTTATTGAGCTTGTCACCTATATAAGCGTTCCCTCCTATGACCTTGGGACGCTTTTTAAGAAGGCCCTCAAGCTGTGCCGTAAATACTTCGGGCGAAATATCCATTTTTTCAAAAAGCCTCGCCATAAGGCTGTCTTCCGACGTCAAAAGGCAATAGAGCAGATGTTCGGGCACTATCTCCTGATGACCGTAGTCATATGCGAGCTTTTCACAGCCGTTCACGGCTTCAAGTGATTTTTGTGTAAATTTGCCTATATTCATGAGATTACCTCCTTGTCTGCAAATATTACGGATCCTTCCCCTCTTTCAGGATCCGTAAAGAAGTATAATACAAAAATTAGCACTCGTCAAGAGAGAGTGCTAACAATTGTGAAAATGTTTATTTTTTCTTTATTCCGTCCGGGTCCCGTCCTCATCCTCATTCTTCACGTAAATATGGCGGAATTCGCGTTTTGCGTTGACAAACGCCCGTCCGAGTTCGGGATCGAACTGAGTGCCGAGATGTGCTTCGATGATCTTTATCGCATCGTCATAACTGTGATTGGGGCCGTAGTTCTTTTTGGTGCAAAGCGCGTCAAGTGAATCGACGAGTGCCATGATACGGGCTTCCACAGGGATCTCCTCGCCTTTCAGGCCATCCGGATACCCCTTTCCGTCCCAGCGTTCATGATGAAAATTTGCTATGTTTGCGGCGATCTCGCAGAACTGTTTTTCGTCGCTTTCCGCAAGGATCTTTCTTACGACTCTTGCACCTTCCGCCGCATGCTTTTTGATCTCTTCGAAATCGGACGGATCGTACTTTTCCGTCTTTCTGAGAACTCTGTCCTCAATGGCGATCTTTCCCAGATCGTGCATAGGTACGGCGCGGACCACCTTCTCAAGAAAATCGTCGTCAAATCTTTCAGGCTCGTTGTAGCGCAGATAATCGGCAAAAAGCCCGGCAACCTTCTGAGCCCTTCCTATATGCTCACCCGAAGTGTTGTCGCGCGACTCGACGATGGTCGCAAGCCCGAGGACAAGCTGCTCCTGAAGCTTTGAGATGTCCTTTTTCTTTTCGTCGATCTTTGCTTCAAGCTCGTGATTGTAATTGTTGAGTTCCTTGAGGTAGCTGTTGGTCGCGGTAACATCCTCGATGACCACGAGGTAGCCCAGTTTCTGTCTTGAGCCGTAGCCCTTGTAGATGACATCTTTTCTGAGATTGTAATATTCTTCCTGGACTTGAACGAGCTTTTCCTCCGAACCGCCGTTCGTCTCATCGTTCAAAAGTCCCATGACATCATTGTAAAACTGGGAATCCGTGGGCTTTACGGTCTTACCGCTGGTGATCTTTCTGAGCCTCGGGAATATCTTCTTTGCGGCTTCAGTGGCGTTGATATATCGTTTTCTCATATCGAACACGATAAACGCCTCTCTCTCGAGATTCTGGGCGGAGCTCGTGATACAGCTCGAAAGATCGTGAAGTTCTATGTCGTTTACGAGGTACAGCGTGATGAACGCCGCATAGAGGTATCCAAAGGACGTGAGCGCGACAGAAAGTTTTAATATCCTGTCAAGGAAATAGAAAAGCACTATCACAAAAGCCACGCCCATGATGTTGACCACGATGATCTTTGGTATGTTTTTTCGCACCTTCAGGGCATATCCGATAAGAAAAGCAAAGAGTATTCCGTAGATGATGACTATCGCGGTATAAAGGCTGTGAGCCGGGCCGTACTCTTTTGTGAGTATGGCATATCCGTTCTTTCTGACCAGTTGCACATTTTTGTAATAGATGTCACTGCGCCCGATAGTCAGCGCAAACCCCATTACGACAGCGGAATAGGCAAGAAGGAAGGCTTCAAGCCACTTTGGAAACCTGATCTTGCACAAGCGGGCTGCGGTGAGAAGAAGTATGAGAGGCAGAAAAATGCTGCCGAAGTAGATTATCCTCTGGCCTTCAAGCGCAGCCGATACAGACTCGGAGCTTGCCAAAACAAGCCTTCCGAAGTTGTGCGACACAAGTGTCGCAGTGAAGACGAAATACAGACCCGAAATATACTCTTTTTGTCTTACCATCACGAGGAACGCCGCAAGGGACGCCGCAAAAACGATAAGATAGATGATCACAACGGTCAAGTTATCATACCTCTGTATCAGGAGTTCTGCTTGTCGTAATACTCTTCAAGTTCTTTTCTGCATTCAAGGAAAAACTTTACAAGTGTCGGATCGAAATGAGACCCGTCGGAGCGCTTGATTATCTTGAACGCTTGTTCGTAGGAATATGCATCTTTATAGCATCTGCGGCTCACAAGGGCGTCAAATACGTCTGCGAGCGCCATTATACGGGCTTCTATCGGGATCTCGGTCCCTTTCAGGCCGTCGGGATAGCCGCGGCCGTCCCATTTTTCATGGTGATAATGTGCCACATTTTCAGCAACGTTCGACAGATCCGCATCTCCGTATCCCGCGAGTACCTTTCTTACAAGTCTGGCGCCCTCTGCGGGATGTGTTTTCATCTTTTCAAACTCTTCGGTGGTATATTTGCCCTGTTTTCTAAGCACTGCATCGTCCACCATTATCTTACCGATGTCGTGCATGGGGGCGGCGATCTCTATATCGTGCAGGAGTTTCTTTGTGAGCGTGATGTTCTCTTTTTCAAGATGTACACCCTCCAGCCTCTTTGCCATGATGTGCACGACCGCACTGGTACGCTCGATATGTCCGCCGGTGCTCTGGTCTCTGCTCTCGATCATGCTTCCCATTCCGGAAACGATACTCTTTCTGATGCTCTCCGCACGGTCGGTGTTTGCCTGAACGTCCTGGCTCAGCCTTTCCTTGGAGTTTTCCATGATCTCACGTGTTTTCTTTTCGTAGGTGAGATCCCTTATCTCCACAAGATGCCCGCGCACCTGGTGCGAACGCATGTTCTCGACATTTCTCACTCTTGCGGAAACGGTGTAATCTCCGATATCGAACGGAGGCGTCTCAGCATGTTTCTGTTCAAAAATGGGCTCATATACATTGGTGTAAAGGCTTGTGCCTTCATATTCCGAAGGCTTTGCGTCCACACGTATGTCCTTAAGTTCCGGGAATATCTCCAGAGCTTTTTCGTTGTAAGCGGTAAGCCTGTTCCTCAGATCAAACATTATGAACGGTGTGTTTCTCAAACGTCCTTTGGTATTTATGAGGCCCATGTTCATGTCATACAGGTCGATCTCCCTGAATATCCTGAGAAAATAGAGAAGGCTCAAAGTGTAGCCGATGGGCACAAGGTCGTAATCCAGCTTTGCGGTGCGCACTCCGAAATACAGTCCCACAACGCTCACCCAGACAAGCAGAAGCGGCCAGACGAGCCCGTAGGAAAACCTGTCTCTGTCCTCAAAGGCGCTCATCGCGATTACTATGATAGCAATGAGATAAAATACGAGAAGGAAAGAAAAGGTGTTGTGAAGAGGTCCGTATTCCTTTATGAGCACTCCTATGCCATTCCTTTTTTCAAATTCGACGGTTTTGTAATATATGGGGAATATTCCCTGAGTCCACGCACAAAAGAGCGTGAAAGTGGAAACTGCTGCAAAGATCGCTGTGAGGGACTTTGACATCTTGCTGTCGCAGATCTGCGACCAGACAATGACAAGCGCCAGCGGAAGGAAACACCCGCTGAGATATGTCAGACGGTTTCCGAGCAGCGCTGTTTCGAGATTGTCGGAGATGATGATGATGAGATAGCCGAGATTTCCGACCGCGATCAGCAGAGCTATGCACAAATGATTGATATTGTGCTGTTCGCCGCCGAAGATAAGCGAAACGACATATCCGACGGATATCAGAAGGGCAATGACGTATATGATTGTAACGGTTTCCGCAGTCATATTCCGATCCCAAAGGTAAATTATTACAATTTTGAAATATAACATAATTGTAACATTTTATCATTTTAGCACCCCTCCTCGCGTTAGTCAACGCTTTGAGGCCTTTTTTCTGCCATTGTTAAAAGGTTGTCAGGCCTTTTTGGGAACGGTTTGAATTGACTTTGAAAAATACATATTATAAAATGTTGAGATAGGGTCGTATGAGTTTCAATACTCCGGGAGCGAGAGAGCTCTTTGATAAAACCGTCAAGAGGTCCAAAATGGGAAAGAAATCCACAAAAGAAAACAAAAATATCTATCAGGAAGTCCGTGAATCCCGCAATCTGACACGTGAGCACGCCGGCGACCTCATGGGATTCGTTTCAGCCGACCGCATCGAAAAGATCGAGAGCGAACGTTCCCCCGCACGTCCGGATGAAGTTCTCGCAATGTCCGAGTGCTACAATTTTCCTGAACTCTGCAACTACTACTGCACTCACGAATGCAGTATAGGAAAGAAATACCAGAAAGAGGTCCGTCCCAAGGAACTCTCACAGATCGTGCTTGAGACGCTTGCATTTTTTGACAAGTTTGACAATCTTAAAAACCGTTTTGTTGAGATCACGGTGGACGGAAGGATCACTGACGACGAATTAAAAGACTTCCGCGAGATACAGAATAATCTCGAAAGGCTCTCAAGCGCCGTGGATTCTCTGAAATTCTGGATGGAAAAGGCAACCAGGAAGATGGAGGACTAACTTCATGAAAAGATCCATTTCAATATTCTGTATAGTCAACCTGTCTCTTTTCCTCGTGGGCTTTCTGGCAATCCAGATCACAAGGTTCTATGTGGACAAGCTGTCAAAAGAGGACCGGTACAGTATCATAAACGTCAATGCCATAAACAACGCCTCCTCTTATGATTACCCCGAGACCGATGTGGGACAGCTTCCGGACATCGGCTCCGTCCCTACCGCGAATGTCTGCACGGCCGACTGCATCACCGAAAAAATGTGGCTGGACAATGACAAAGCCGGACACAGCATGATAGGCGCGCAGTACCTCATAGAGTTCAAAAACATCACGGACAAGGCCTTTACGGACTGGAAGCTCACATTTGTCGTTCCCGAAGGGTATGTCATCGATTTTGACAAGGATGTATGGGACGGTAAATTCACCGCAAACAACAACCTTCTCATGATCTCTTCCATCGGTTACAACAGCAGGATCGAGCCCGGCACGATGCGCTCTGTGGGTTTTGTAATGCTCACGAACGGCAGGGCGTACAAGCTCAAAGAGATGATCATCATGTATCATCAGGAATTCCTTCTCAAGGACACTCTTTCCTATCATCTCTGCCTTTGGGGACTTGCCGCTCTTGTCCTTTTTGACATCATCTGGATAATCGCCACCGCATACTACTGGCAGTACAGAAAAAAAGCCGAGCACGACCGCGAGATCATTGCCCAGGCTCTGAATGCCTTTGCCTCCATCATCGATGCAAAGGACGAATATACAAAAGGCCACTCCACAAGAGTCGCCGCTTACGCAAAAGAGATAGCAAGGCGTATGGGAATGAACGAGGACGACCAGCGAAGGCTCTGCTACATCGGTCTTCTACACGACATAGGAAAAGTCGGCATACCGGATGGTATACTCGGAAAGCCCGGGCCGCTCACTCCCGAGGAGCGCGAGCTTGTTAAGCGCCACGTTGTCATAGGCGGAGACATCCTGAAGGATTTCACCTCCGTAAAAGGAATAGAGCTCGGCGCAAGATATCACCATGAGCGCTACGACGGAAAAGGATATTGCGAAGGCATCGCCGGCGAGTCGATCCCCATCGAGGCCCGCATCATCTGCGTGGCAGATTCCTTTGACGCCATGAGTTCAGCAAGATGCTACCGTCCCAAGGCTTCATTGCAGTACACCATCATGGAGCTCAGGAACAACCTTGAGAGGCAGTTTGATCCCGTTGTCGCACAGCACATGCTCGACATGATCGACGACGGATTTGCGCCCATAAAATCGCTTGACGACATAGATCTCGATCTGTAAAAAAGCAAAAAAGCACCGGCCGCAGTGAAATCTCATTGCAGCCGGTTTTTTTATTGTTCACTGTCCATGTCGCGAAGCAGCGCTTCTTTGTCAAGGTCCCAGTCTGACAGGAGCTTTTCGAGAGAATTGTACCCAAAGGTAAACTCAATGGTCGGAACCGACACTATCCATCTCTCGCCCTCGTCACCGGGTCTCGGATACCTTCTCACATAGATCGTGTAAAGAGTGTCCTTACACTTGCTCTCCCCGAGATACTTAACATTCTCGTAGGCCGCGCCCGCTTCGGTCTTTATGCCGTTTTTTACGCCCGAAAATGAATCCGGAAGGAAGAAGTCCTTTGGCTTCTCCACTCCCGGGAGCAGATCGAATATGCTCATCTGTTCCGGAGTAGTTTCACGCATTTATTCACATAAGCTTTCTGAACATCTCAATAACCTGTTCTTTTGTCGCTTCACGAGGATTTCCGGGATAGCATGCATCGGCAAGAGCGTCATCGGCAAGCTGTGAAAGATCCTCTTCGCGGATCTTTTCGTTCTTTGCGGGGATGCCGACATCGGCGGAAAGCTGCTTAACGGCGTTGATTGCTGCGTCCTTTGCTTCCTCAGAGCTCAATGCATCAACATTCTTTACGCCCATAGCGCGCGCGATCTCTCTGTAACGGTCGCCGCAGCAGTCACGGTTGAATTCCATGGAAAGAGGCAGGAACATTGCGCAGGCAACACCGTGAGGTGTGTCATAGTGAGCGCTGAGTGTATGAGCCATAGCGTGGTCGATTCCGAGACCTACGTTTGAGAAGCCCATACCTGCAATGTACTGGGCAAGAGCCATGCCCTTACGTCCTTCGGGCTCATTTGCAACAGCGCCGCGAAGATTCTGACTTATGAGCTTGATGGCCTCAAGGTGGAACATATCAGGGATCTCCCATGCCGCTCGTGTGGTATAGCCCTCGATCGCGTGAGTGAGCGCATCCATACCGGTAGCTGCCGTAAGTCCCTTGGGCATCGAAGACATCATGTCGGGATCGACTACCGCGGTGTCGGGGATATCGTTTGTGTCAACGCATACGAACTTACGCTGTTTCTCAACGTCTGTGATAACGTAGTTGATGGTGACTTCCGCCGCGGTACCTGCAGTCGTGGGAACAGCGATCGTGGGAACAGCGTGGTTCTTTGTGGGAGCAACGCCCTCAAGCGATCTTACATCCGCAAACTCAGGGTTTGTGATGATGATGCCGATAGCCTTTGCGGTATCCATGGATGAGCCGCCGCCCACAGCGATGATGGAATCGGCGCCGCAATCCTTGAATGCCTTTACACCGGACTGAACGTTCTCTATTGTAGGATTGGGTTTGATATTAGAATAAACGGTATAAGGAATCTTTGCTTCGTCAAGAAGCGCGGTAACCTTTGTGGTAACTCCGAATTTAACGAGGTCGGGATCTGTTGCCACAAATACATGCTTAAAGCCTTTTTCCTTGGCTATTCCGGGAATCTCCTTGATCGCGCCGGCGCCATGATAAGAAACTGTGTTGAGTACGATACGAGCTGCCATTTCAATATTCCTCCGTCATATTTTGTTTTTTTGTTTGGTCCGAACGGACAACACATATATTATACTAAATTCCCTTGCGTTTTAAAAGAAAAAAAAGTAAAATCAACTGAAACGACGCCCGCTGTTCAGAAATGCCCCTAACCAAGGAGACTCACATGAAAACACTCTGGAAGCTGACAAAGGAAGCCGCCCGATACAAGGGGCTCTACATCATCGCGATACTCTCGACTTTTGGCCTTACCGTGGTAAATCTTTCCGCTCCGAAGGTACTCTCTTCAATGACGGGCATTGTCGAAAAAGGCGTTGACGACGCGGCGCTCACAAGGATCAAACAGCTGGCCCTGATACTTCTGGGGCTATATCTCCTCAGAGTTTTGTTCAGATTCCTCAGCAACTACCTTGCCCACAGGGCCGCATGGTATCTTGTGGGCGATCTCAGGAGCCGCCTCTACAACAAGCTCCAGAGCCTCGATCTCGGCTTTTTCCATGACAAGCAGACGGGCGACCTCATGAGTCGTGTGGTAAACGACACGAGGGACTTTGAGCTTCTTTACGCACATATGATCCCCGATATCATCACAAATCTTGTGACCTTTGTCGGTGTTCTCGTCATCCTCCTCACCGTAAATCCAAAGCTTGCACTTATAACCTGCGCTCCCATCCCGCTGATCCTCATATCGGGCGTGATCTTTGCAAAAGTGGTGCGCCCTTTCTTCAAGGAATCCCAGAAGGTAATGGGAGAACTGAACGCCCAACTTCAGGACAGCCTGTCGGGCCTTCATGAGATACAGGCATTCGGGCAGGAAGAGTACGAAGGCGAACGGGTAAAGAAAAAGAGCTTCGATCAGGTTGTCGCAATGCTCCGCGCTCTCCGCGCAAGCGCGATCTTCCACCCTTGTGTTGAGCTTTTGTCATCTGCCGGGACCGTGCTCGTGGTATTTTTCGGTGGTTTCCTTGCATACCGCGGACAGCTTTCCGTTGCCGATATAGTCGCTTTTGTGCTTTATCTTTCACTCTTTTATGCGCCTGTGTCCGGCCTTGCAAATCTCCTTGAAAACCTTCAGCAGTCGCTTGCGGGCGCAGAACGTGTGACGCTCATCCTTGACACTCCGTCCGCGATCGAAAACGCTCCCGACGCAAAGCCCCTTGAAAACGTAAAGGGCGCGGTCACTTTTGAAAATGTATCGTTCCACTATGAAAACGAGATCCCGGTCTTAAAGAACATCTCATTTTCCTGCGAACCCGGAATGATGGTAGCTCTCGTAGGTCCCACCGGAGTGGGAAAGACTACGGCAACGCAGCTCATCTCACGCTTTTACGATCCGGTCGAAGGCCGCATCCTTATCGACGGCCATGACATAAAGCACGTAACGCTTGAAAGTCTGAGGCACAACATCTCCCCTGTTTTACAGGACACTTTCCTTTTTAACGGCACAATAGCGGAAAACATAGGCTATGCTCGTCCCGACGCCACGGAAGCAGAGATAGAACAAGCCGCAAAAGCCGCAAACATCCATGAAGACATCCTTCACATGCCGGACGGCTATAAAACCCAGGTCGGTGAACGTGGCCTTCGTCTTTCCGGAGGACAAAAACAGCGCGTGGCCATTGCACGCGCGATACTAAGAAACAGTCCGATAATAATACTTGATGAGGCAACGGCTTCCGTCGACGTACAGACCGAGCGGCAGATCCAGCAGGCCATTGCCGAACTCACCGGAAAGCGCACGATCATCGCTATAGCGCACCGCCTTTCCACCATCATGAACGCAGATCTTATCCTTGTCATACATGAGGGCGAGATCGTTGAGCACGGTACACATGCCGAGCTTATGGAGAGAAAGGGTTACTATTACAGAATGCAGGAAGCAGGGCAGTGAGTCAATGGGGACGGTTCTTTCCGACTCATCATTTCATGATGAGTCGGAAAGAACCGTCCCCATTGACTCACCTTATGTCTATTCCAGATACCACTCGTCCTTTTTGGGGCCGTCCCCCTCTTCTCCGGACTCGCCGTTGCCCGCGTTTTCATCAGGCTTGTTGATATATTTCTTAAGTACCTTCTCCATCATGCCGGCACCGAGCACCATCGCTATCCCGACAACAAGGAAAAGGAGCATGCCTCTCGTGAGCCATGAGAGCAGCGCCACAGCCGCCCACAAAACAAACGACAGTATAGAGCACCAGAAATGCTTGAGCGTAAGCCCGAACGACATCTTGAAAGCAGACTTGAGATCCATGGTGAATCTTGAAAGCAACGGGCACAGATAGATAAATATCCCGGATACAAAAAACGTGATGACAAGGAATACCAGAAGGTATGTAAGGCCTTTTCCGTCCTGAGCGACTATGAGGTCGTAGGAATACTTGAAATCCACTGCCAGAAGGCCCCCTGCCGCAAGGAAGACCACGGAAGCGACAGCGCCCTGTTTGAAGTTTGCCTTAAAGCTTCTGAAAAATTCTTTTACAGGATAGCTCCTCGAATGGATTATCGATTTTGCGACCGCATAATACATGGCGATCATGGAGGGCACAAAAATTATAAGTGAAGCGATCGCAGGTATCAGAAAGATCAGCGCGCGCGTCATGGCAAAAAGTATCGCAAACACCGCAAACGGCACGTAAAGCACGAGCCATACCAGATCGAGCACGATAAGATCGAAAAACTTCCCCATAAATGTAAAAAAAGCATTGTCAGGATTAAAAAAACCACTCATGGCCTCTCTCCTTTGAATATGTCTTACAGTATTATACCGCAAATATAAAAAATAGCCATACAGACTTAAGTCCGCATGGCTATTATTTTGTATTACATTTACAGGAGTTTCTTATCAGTCAAGATTTTCCTTGTTGCCGTAGGTCTTCTCCCATGCAGCCTTACGCTCATTGATGATGGCCTGTCCGCCGGCATTTAAGTATTCCTTCATGCCTTCGTCCCAAACCTTGTCAAAGTCTGCAACAGAGCAAACAACAGCGTTATCATAGGTCTTGTCTCTCTTACCTGTCAGGTCTGTTCCTTCTGCTTCGGAAGCGATCTCACCAACGTTAACGTTCTTGGGTGAAACGGCATCCTGCTCTGCAACTACCATTGCATTCGCAACATCCTTGGGATCTACTTCCGCATAGGTGTAAGCAAGAGACTTCTGGGTAAGCTCAACAGTGGAAAGTCTTAGACCGTTACAGGTCATTGTAAGGTCGATGTTCTGACCGGAGTTCTGGTTGTAAGCGATATGTGCTTCGTCAACAGCCTTGATCTGGATAGCGCCGTCTGCGAGCTTATCATGGTTGATGCCCTCTTCACCGATCTGGAGATACTGAATGACCTCAGGAGAAGAGATGAAGTTCAGGTACAGAAGGGATGCAAGGGGTTCCTTGTTTGTAAGAGGGAAGAATGCCTTGCGGTCGCCTGCTGCGGAGTATGAGAAGTGTGTATACTTGCCGTTCTTGTCGTTGAAGCAGTTGATCGCTACGAACTTAGCCTCAGGACCATAGGTCTTTGCGAGCATTGCGTTGAAGCTGTCAGGACCGTTACGGAAAGGATAATCATAGTTCTGGATGAATGCGCCTACATAACCTGCTTTGCAGAGGTCGTCGGACATTGTGTCACCGCTTGAATACAGTGCAAAATCTTTCCAGATGAGACCGTTGTTGTACCACTTGTTGAGAAGTCTGATGGCTTCCTTGGTCCCGTTCTCGGTGAACTTTCTGTCATCATAACCGTTGATATAGAGTTCCTTGTCGGTGATCTTGGGATCCATGAAGGACTCGATGATGGGAGCTGCAGTCCAGCCCACGTCAAATGTGAGCATCATAGGGATCATCTGTGCTGCGTCCTTGCCAAGGAGTTTGTCAGCGTTGTCCTTGAAAGCAACAAGCATCTTCTCAAACTCTTCGGTGGTCGTGGGTGCCTTCATTCCGAGCTTGTCAAGCCAGTCCTGACGAACGAAAGTGTTGATACGGTAGGTGTTGTTTCTTCTTCCCTCAACGCACCATACAGTCTTTGTTGTAGGATCCTGATCGTAGTAGATGTTCTCGTCACCGAGCCAGTTCCAGAGCTCAGGAAGGAGATCCTTGTACTGAGTGAGAAGGGGATTGAGGTCTGTCACACCACCCATGTTTGCATAGGTGAGAATGGTGGGATAGCTGTAGGTGTAGCAGATATCGGGTGCTTCACCGGCAGCAAGGAGGTTGTTGATCTGGTCAACCTCTGTCCAACGGGGAACAGCCTTGAAAGTAACCTCTACATTGTATCTCTCGAGCATTTGTTTCTTGATCCAGTCGGTCCACACGTTGTTGTCAGCGGGTGTCTTGCCGTCACGGTCATAGACCTCAACGGTGATGGATCTTGTTGTCGTAAACTTTCCGTCAACAAGTTCCCCGTTCGAAGGATCCTTTGCATTTTTCTTGCCGCATGCCGTAAGTGCGAGAAGCATGGATACCGCAAGAAGTAAAGCCACTAACTTTCTTTTCATTTTTTTCCTCCCTGTAAGTTGTTATATTGAATCAACGACAGCCGCTGCGGCATGCCGGTCATTCCTTTACCGCGCCGAGAGTGGTCCCGGCAATGAAATACTTCTGGAGCCAAGGATAAACGAGGAGGATGGGGATGGTAGAGAACATTACCACCGCATCCTTAAGCGACTCAGTGAGTCCCGGTGTCGAGAAGCCTTCCTGTGTCTGTACCTCGACACTGTTGATATTGTTCAGGATGTTGTACAGAAGGAGCTGCAGAGGATACATTTCTCTGTCAGTGATATACATAAGAGCATCGGTATATCCGTTCCATCTTCCCACCGCATAGAAAAGCGCCAGAGTCGCAAAAACAGGCTTTGAAAGCGGAAGGTAAACGCTCAGGAATATCTTGAAATGCGAAGCTCCGTCTATCTCCGCCGATTCCCTGAGGCTGTCCGGAATGCCGTAGAAAAAGCTTCTCATGATGATCATGTTGTAAATGCTGAGACAGCTCGGGATAATGAGTACCAAAGGGGTGTTCAGAAGGCCGAGGGACTGCATCAGCAGGTAATTCGGGATAAGTCCGGCGTTGAAGAACATCGTGATGGTTATCAGGATGTTGATCACGTTCTTGCCCTTAAGCTTGTCATAGATAAGAGGATAAGCGCAGAGCGATGTCATGGTGAGCGACACAAAGGTGCACACTACTGTCAGGAAAACCGTCCAGAAGAAAGATTTGATATACTTGGCATCTCCCAGTACGGTCGAATATGCATTGACATTTATGCCCTTGGGAAGGAGATATACCTCATGGCGCACCAGATATTCAGACGCGCTGAGGGATTTTGCGGCAAGGTTTATCATGGGAAGTATGCACATAAGTCCCACGATCACGCAGAATATCACGAAGAGCCAGTCTCCGAGCACTGTTTTGAATGATTTTACTCTCATGTTCCGCTCCCTCCGTTACCAGATACCTCTTTCGCCGAGTTTTCGCGAAAGAGTGTTAGCTCCGAGCAGGAAGAACAATCCGACTACCGACTGGAAAAGGCCCACAGCGGTGGAAAGAGAGAACCTGAGCTGTTTTACACCGTTTTTGTAAACGAAGGTGGCGATGGTCTCCGCAACGTCCAGGACAAGGTTGTTCTGCATTGCGAATACACGGTCGAAGGATCCGCCTATGATACCGCCGAGGTTCATGATGAGCAGCACCACGATGGTGGATTTGATGCCCGGCAGTGTCACATGCCACATTTTGCTGAAGCGCCCCGCTCCGTCCACGGAAGCCGCCTCATATAATTCCGGATTGATGCCCGCGATGGCTGCAAGATAGATGATGGAACCCCATCCGAAGCTCTGCCAAATGCCCATTCCGACATAGGTCACTATCCAGTGTTTTGATTCGTTGAGGAAAGGCACGGCCTCATGTCCTGTGAGCATGATCAGCTGATTTACAAGACCGCCGGTAGGAGCAAAAAGCTGTAAGGAAAGACCATAGATGATGACCCATGAAAGGAAATGAGGCATGTATGCGATGGTCTGGACTGTCTTTTTAAAGAACTTGAAAGGAAGCTCGTTCAATATGAGCGCAAAGATGATGGGTGCGGGGAATCCGAAAAAGAGATCCAAAAGGTTTAGCACCACGTTATTTCTCAAGGCATTGTAAAAATCGACGTTCATAGCCTTTTTGAAATATTTGAAGATATCCACCTGCCCGGCGGTGGAAGCCCACGGCATGTCAAGGAGCTTGGTGTTGAGCTTGTAGTCCTTGAACGCGATCAGTATATATCTCATTGGAGCGTATTTAAAGATCAATAGATAGATGATAGGCAGAGCAAGCATAAGATAAAGCTGCCAGTACCTTTTCATATAGACACTGAATTTGACTTTTTTGCCGGTCTTTTCGAGTCCGGCATTCTTTGCGACCTTCTTCATCACTGTCCGTCCCCCATTCATACTTTGGATTATATCATCGATTTGGCATTTTTCTTCCTATACAGTACCAATGTATTCTCAAATAATATCACGAAATATTTAGTCAAAGATTGCTATCAAGCCCAATGATTGCCAAAAATTTGACAGGGTATGTTGATATTAGATAAATATTTTTGAACAACGAATTGAAATTTGTGCATTGTTACAGTATAATATTAAGTATTCGTAAACAGGAAAGGGAATTTTCGAGAACTTGTGATTATGAAATAATCGCATAAAATCTGATTTCCGACATGATCACGGAGTATCAACAATGATTGAAGAACTGCACGGAACAAAAGAAATAGTCCATCACGACCAATTTGAGGGCTTCAAGATCCACATGAACGCAAAGCACGAGGATTACCCAGCGCACTGGCATTCCGATATCGAGATCATAATGCCCTTAAAGAGCACGTACAATGTCATGATTGACAATGTAACGCATATCCTGAACGAGGGCGACATCATCATCATCCCGAGCGGAGAGATGCACACGCTTACCTCCCCGCCCGTCGGCGAAAGGCTCATCCTTCAGGTAGAGCACTTTATACTACGTGAGGTAAACGGCTTTGACGCGG
This sequence comes from Lachnospiraceae bacterium, assembly GCA_016283775.1. GTDB lineage: Bacteria > Bacillota > Clostridia > Lachnospirales > Lachnospiraceae > RGIG3528. The sequence goes on from JAEENL010000177.1 coordinate 27,323, forward strand.
CCTACAGCCGTTTCTTTCCGTGCGCCATTTTCAAGAAAGACGAAGAAAACGACGAATACAAGAGCCTCCGCTCTCTCCTTCACAAGATCATCAGAGAGCAGGAAAACATGAACATCCTTTGCGGTGCGAGCATACATGCGCTTGCGCTCTCCTTCTTTGTCGAAGCCGGGCGCATCTGTCTCATGCAGAATTCCGGAAACACCGGCTCAAATCACCAGCGCCAGCAGAGCTATATAGACACGTTTTTCAACATTTGCAAATACATAAACGAGCACTGCTCCGAGGATCTTTCCCTCGATTCGGTGGTAAAGCTCTCGGGCTTTTCAAAGTCCCATTTCTTCAGGCTTTTCAAGGATTTCACAGGTACCACCTATTATGAATATCTGCAGAAAAAACGCATGTCAAACGCAGAGCTCATGCTGATCGACACGAGCGACTCCGTTGCGAACATCGCGATGAAGAGCGGCTACAACTCTCTCGCGACCTTCAACAGAGTGTTCAAGGAAAGCCACAACTGCACACCTACGGAATACCGCAGGATGGCAACGGAGTAGACGTTTTGTCCTTGTTCTCAAAAAAACAAAAGGCCTTTACATCAGCCTTTTGTAGATATCGAGCATGCTCTCGATCTGGTATTGCAGAAGCCATGCGGCGTTGTTGTATTTAGGTTCGGCTTTTACGACCTTCAGTAACCGGGGATAATAGTCCTCGGTTTCTTTTATCATCCTGTATATCCTGTCACGGCTGAGTCCCCATGACATGGTGGTAAGGTTATTGCAGCGGTCGATGCATTTTATGAGCGCGGCCTTGGGATTTGCGGCTATAGCGTCATAGTATTTTTCCATCATCTTATCACGGTTTGCATCGGTGGTGTCTTCATGAGTGAGAAGCCGCACAAGTTCCCGTGTTTCATCGTTCACCGGGAGGTCTCCCACTTTCTTTCCGCAGTCTTCGACAACATCGTGAAGCATGCAGGCAGCTATGATCTCATCTTCGAGAATACCCATGGAAAGCGCGTGGCAGGCAAGGTTAAGCGGATGATAGATATAGGGCACGGAAGACCTTTTTCTTTTCTGCCCGTCGTGAGCCTCCACCGCGTAATCGACGGCCTTGTAGGCATTTTTCATCCCGTGTGTTCCGGCCGCGGTCTTTACATAAGTCTTCATGTGTTCCCAGTTGTAGATGGCCTGCTTTGTCTTAAAAACATTTGCGCGCTCCTCGACCACCCTGGAGACCGAAACGTCAAACAGCTCGGCAAGTTTTAAGAGCTTGTCCGTATCGGGCTTGTATTCATCGCGTTCCCATGACGATACGGCCTGAAAGCTTACGCCTACGCTTTCGGCCACCTGCTCCTGTGTGAGCTTCCGCTCTTCTCTCAAGGTCTTGATGTTTGTACCCATGCTCATATCGGCACCTCCTGCAATCTCTGATACGTGAACTTTTCCGTTCGCCTCCGTTGCAAGTACATCATAAGGGAAATCCTGTGTTTATTGTAGCGAGTGCAGGTTTATTTTGCAAGAAAAAACTCAAGCAAGGCTTGAGTTTTTTAAAGGTTATTTTTTAAGCAGGGCTTGATCTATGCCCACTTATCCTGAGAAGCAGGTAAGCGGATGTCGGTCAGGCACTGGATGTCGTTTATGAACCACTGGCCTGTGGAAGGTTTTTTCCTGAGCTTGATAGGGCTCGGCTTGTCGTCTCCGCCGCTCTGAACATAGAGTGTTGCCCAGTTCTCATCATCAAAGGAATAAGGATTCTCGATGACTTCGAGAGTGTAAGGAACGGTGGGAGTATAGTTGTTTGCGGGGGTTGCGCCCTTAAAGAATGCAAATACCTTGTACATCTTTTCATTCAGGCGCTCCTGGATGAACTGTCTGAGGCTCGGATTTACATCCTCGGGACCGTTTAAAAACTCGATCATTTCCCATGTGGCATCGGGGTTTTTCTCATAGTTTGTGAGTGCCGCGATGCAAAGAGCCGCTGTCTTGAACGCGGTGTTGAGGGAAGCCTCGGGAAGAGCCTTGAGTTCCTCAAGATTTTCCGGCAGTTTCTGGAACTTGAACTTCTCGGTATGGTTCCTGCCCTTACCGATGCCTTCTTTTACGTTCTTTGCAAGATTGTTCACGCCTTTGTTCACTGCGCTTCTTGCTGCCTGTCCTGCCTGTGATACAAGTGTGTTCTTGATCTGATCGAATAAACCCATAACATTTTATAGGACCCGGTCTGGCCTTTCCTTTGACCGGATCTCTCCTTTCTCCCGGTTTTCCGGGCAAATAATGCTCTTAACTTTTCTTTACGCTCACGGTGCCTGCTTCGCTATTGAAGACGCCACCTGCTCGCATTTCTGCACCATGCCCCACGCTATATCCACATATCTGGTGCCGTTCGTTACCGGATCCTTGAGTGACATAAAGCTTTCTGCCACTTTTTTCGCGTAAGGAGTATAGTGCATGAGCGAATACGGGAATTCCTGCGTGTTGTAGCGATAGTTGTTCAATATGTCCCTGGCCTCGCGGAGGGTGGAACGGATGTAGTCGAGAACATTGTGGACCACCTCACCGAGTGTTACCGTAAGACTTCCGCACGATTTAAAATATGCCGTGACTTCGTTGTCAAGCGTCGCTATCCGCGCTATCTCATCCGCAAACTTTGATATCTCGGGAAGTTTTGTCAGCCTCTTCGTGTCACAGTCCAAAACGGTAAAATAGTTGAACCAGTAAGCATCGATATAGCTTATCGTGTCGTGGATGATGCAGCCTATGTGACTTTGTTTATTGAACTCGGCAAGCATATGGTCTACGACCAGTTTGTGGTTCACCTCGTAGGAATTTGCTTTTTTTACGGGGATCTCGCTAAATATCGCCGGCGCCTTATACCTGTTCAATGTCTTGTAAAACTCTTCAAAAGCAAAATCCAGCATGTCGTAAAGGTCGGAATATTGCCCGCTCCTGATGATATAATCCTCCCTGAGCACTACATAGACCTGTCTCAGAAAGCCGCTCGAGATCATTCCCTCAAGGTACTGATAAACATTGTTCAGCTGCTCTCCGCCTTTGCCGTTTATGACGCGCCACATCTCCATGGCGGCCGTAAGGTCTTCGGGAGTCTGGCCGCTCTCTGCGTTCACCAGCTTGTCTATGTCTTCATAGCCTATGTTTTTCAGCCACTGGTTCTTTTCGTGGAAATCATACAGTGTGCCGAAAAGTATCTCGTCCGCAAAAGCATGCACGGCATCCTCCGCCGCCGAATATCCGTCGCCGCAAAGAAGCGTCGCCAGGCCGTCGAGTGTCTTATTTGACAGATCGGAAGCCTTGTTTGTAAGCGCCTTTACATCGGCCTTCGTCATGGACATCGCGTCCAGATTTTTGCCCTTGCCCTGCTTTTCGTTTTGTTTTTCGTTGTTTTCTTCGCCCATCGGTATCTCCTCCATTTGCCGTTCCGGTCATTGTCCTCCCGCCTGTGGATCAGGCAGTCCGTTCCCGATCAGAATCTGGTCTCATACGTATCGATATACCATCTTCCGTTTCCGATACGCCGTAAAATGTGACTTGTGGGAGATCCTATCTGCTTTCCGTTCTTGTCGAAAGCCGAGGTCTGCACAATAGCCTCTTCTTCCTTTTCTCCGTACGCCTGCTTTATCTTTTCCTGCTCTTCTTCATCCAGGAAAAAGCTGTCGATGCCCTTGTCGTCATAGCCGCGGACAACACGTGTCACCGTCTTTTCGGGATTGATGTTCGCATGGACATATTCACCGTGGAAACGCTCCTGGTGAAGATCCCAGTGATAGTTCAAAAGGCTCTGCTGTACGGGATTCGTCTTTCTCTGCGGGCTGATGCAGTCCAGATAGAGATTGAAGTTTTTCTCTTTTATGGCAGTCATAAAGATCTCCACAAGGCGCTCGGGAGTAACATCGTCCGGGACGGCCTTTACAGTGTAGAAATCTTCCTTGAGCTTTGAAAGCTTGTCTTCGTCAATGAATCTTCCGGTATGCTCTCCGGCCTCATCATATACCGCCATGATGTGCCCCGGAACATACAGAGCTATCGGATCTACCACCCATGCCATGACAGGGCCGGAAACCTTGCTCTCGTTGGCATCCGGGATATCGCAGGTGATACCCGATATTTTTCCGATCACGGACCATTCCCTTACTTCCGAAAGATCCGTATCCACCTGGCGGCGATAGCGCTTTACCGCCTCGTAAGGCCCGAGCCACTCTCTGCCGTCGATCTTTAAGAAATACATGCCGTCCGAGCGCGTTCCGCTCCAGATGTATTCCGCGTCGGTGCCGTCAAACTGGTTGTCGGGATATCTTATGTTGTCAAGGACGACGATCTTGTCTTTCATGTCGTCTATCGTGTGCTTTTTAAAATCGGGAACAGGGAAATTCTTTTCAAGTCTGTTTTCCGAATTTGCGGAAAGGAACTCATTCCACGCCTTCTCACTGGCTTCCGCGAAATGCTTTTTAAGATTGTCCTCGTTTGCGAGGTAGCGAAGAAACTCTTCGTCAACGGTGACGAGCTTACCCGCTCCGCCCTTGACACAGGCTTTGGCGCGCGCAAAAAGTTCTTTTACGCGCTCATCATCAGGCGCAAACTCCACCAGAAGCTTGATGCGTCCCAATGCGTCATCCTTGCTCCTGAAAATCTGATCCGCGGCACCCTGTGCACGGGCAACTTCTTTCTCGTACTCTTCCAGATAATGTGCGGCCTGGGAGATGCGAGTGCTCAAGTTGGTACTGTCAATGTTAAAAACGGAACTGTCAAACATTCTCACATTTCCTTTCTCCAAATGTAATCGTCGCAAATCATGCGACTACTTTTCTATTATACATAACAGTACCGCTTTTTCAAGTTAAGAATTCATAATCAATCAGCGTCATCCGCTCATTTACCACATGTTCCTCACCCACACGCCTGAAGCCGCATTTTTCGTAAAGATGGCAGTTTAAGGGCTCCTGCAGTATGGTCTCCAGTTTCCATACCTTCACATCGGGATACATCTCAAACGCTTTGTTTATAGCGACATAACCTATCCCCTGATTCTGAAACTCGGGAAGGATAAAGATCGGGCTTATGAACGAGACCGTTTTTTCATCGGGATCGTTGTGTCCCAGGTTTACCGCGCCCACTCTCGCGCCGTCTTTCACGATAAAATAATATTTCCGGTTAGGTCTTTTGGCGCGACCCTGAACCCGTTCAAAAGACTCGATCGCCGGCGATCCTGCATCGTGATACTTTTCATAGAGCGGCATAAAACTTTCTATCTGCATTTTGTAGAGCTGCGGAAGCTCGTCTTCCCTCACTTCCTCAAGCTTTATCCTGCTCCTTAATTCCGTGTCCTTTGGACCTTCAAGCCCAAACTGCTCTTTTATCATACGCGCGACCGCATCCGGGGAAAGGTTTGTGTTGTCGATCTTTATATAGTTTTTGAAAGGCATCTCGCCGTCTTTGCTCACAGTGCGGTATTTCGTCTCTTCCCTCAGCATCCTTGCCTCGGAGATCACGATATCACGCTTTGAAGCCTTGTTCTTAAGGCGGTTTTCCGTTTTGTTGCGTTCGATCCTTACCGCCCGGTCGGCAACAAGTTCAACATAGTAAACAGTACCGCCGGTCGCTTCAAACTTATCGGTGATGCGCTTTATATAATCCCAGTCGTCCTGTATGTCAAAAGCCCACATATAGGTAAAGATCATGCCCGTGTAGTCGGTCTTGAGGAAGGCGTCAAAAATATCCTCGCGGAGTTTACTGATCACCGCGCCGTCAAACTTTCCAAATATCTCGATCACGGGCTCTATCATCATGTGATTGTGAAAGAGCCTGTAATCGGTTATCTTCATGAGTTCCTGGCCGACCGTCATCTTTCCGACGGCGCCGCTCCCGATAAGTATGATGAGATTCATTTTGTTCCTTTCATTTTACGGGTGTGATGCCGTCATCCGTATAAAGATCATAGGAACCCGGATCGGCATCAAAGCAAATGTATGTAAGATCGTTTTTAAGTTCAGCAGTTGTATTTGCAGGCTTTGCGAGAGGAAGGGCATGACCTTTTCTGAGGAAGACCACCACTTCTTTAAGGGAAACATCGATATAGTGATCTCCCTTTTCAAGCACCTTTTCCTCTTTGAGCACATCGCCCTCAAAGCGAAGCATTTTCATGTCTTCCGGGAGATATACGTACCTTCCCTTGGCATTCTGCGTGTAAACAGGCGCGATCATGATGCTCTCTCCCACAAGGAGCTGATCCTCAGTGCAGCACGCTCTGTCATCTTCCGGATATGCAAAGGACAGCGGCTGTATGTACATGTCTTCGTTAAGCGCCGCCTTCATAAACTCGGAGTACAGATACGGGATAAGCGCATAACGGAGGCGTACCATCCCGCGCATCCAGTCTTTATGCGGGAATCTGTACAGTTCCTGATCCCTTGTGCCAAGCGCGGAATGATTTCTGAAAAGCGGTGTGAAAATACTGACCGTGAGCCATCTGAGCATCAGGTCCTCGGTGGTGTTTGCGCTGAACCCGCCTGTATCCGCTCCGCAGTAAAGGAATCCGCACATATTGAGCGCCGGGAGCTGCTGTATGTTTAAAAGAATATGGCTCCACCAGGAATCGTTGTCGCCTGTCCAGACTCCGCCGTACCTGTGCATGCCTATGTATGACGAGCGTGAGAACATGAGTATGCGCTTGTCGGGAGACAACTTTTCAAAAGCCTCTCCGGCCGCCCTTGTCATCATATAGCCATAGAGATTGTGAAGCTTGTCATGACGGAATCTCTTTCCCATATACTCATGATAAAAGCTTGCATAATCATTCGGGTTGTTGTTTATGGTCTCGACCACGTTCGTAAACTGGAAAAACGTGCCAATGTCGAGATTCTGCCCTTCAAAGCTCCTGATCTTTTTAAACGCCTCTTTCAGTCCGTCCTCGGAATAAAAGATCGCAGGCTCGTTCATGTCGTTCCAGAAGCCGTCAATGCCCTTATCCAGCAGAAAACTGTACTTTTCTCCAAACCACTCTCTGGTCTCTTTTTTCAAAAGATCCGGGAAATGCACTCTACCGGGCCACACCGCGGCCACAAAGGGCGTACCGTCCTCTTTCTTGCAGAAATGGTCCTGCTCTATGCCTTCCTCATAAACCTCGTATCCCTTTTCGATCTTTACTCCCGCGTCGATTATTGGCACGAGATGGATATTCTTGTCTTTTACTTCCTTGACGAAACCCGGAAAATCCGGGTATGTCTTTTCGTTTATGGTAAAGTCCTTAAAGGCATCCATGTAATCGATGTCAAGATAAACACTGTCGAGCGGTATGTCCGCTTCTTTGTATCCCTTTATGACATTCTCGATGTCCTCACGGGATTTGTATCCCCAGCGGCTCTGCCCGTATCCGAAGGCCCAGCGCGGCGGGATATAGCTTCGTCCGATGATGTGCCTGAACTGGCGCACTACTCTGCGGCAAGGGGTGTCAGCTTCAGATGCCTTTGACTCATTTTCCGCAAGATCCGGCGTTATCTCATACACATACGCGTCGGGAGTCTCAAGCCTCACCACAAGCTCATCGTATCTTTCATATCCTACGTCAAATTCAACTTTGCATGGCGTATCAAAATAATACCCCACAGCATCGTCCGCATCCCACACGAGAATGAAGTTCTGTGCAGCATAGAGTGAATGTTTCGTCTCGGTATGCACGGGATCGTCCGTGCAATTGCTGATATATTTCCATCCGCGTTTGTTTATGCCGCGGACCGTCTCTCCAAGTCCGTAAACCCTTGTGTTCTCCGTGAGTACCTTTTTAAAACACCCTTCGGAAACATATAAAAGCCCTTCCGGCAGCCCTTCCGTTACAGGCATCGGACATACCACCGATTCCGTTTCAATGGGGTCTCCAAGTCTGTATTTTCTGATCATATGTCAGCTTTCCTTTCTTTGATCTCGTTTTTGTGATCGCTTTGTGAGCCTATTCCACTATCTCTCCCGCAAACATGACAGCCGTGGTATCGTTGCAGGTCGTATAGATGAAGAACGAAAACGGCCTGTCCGCTGTGAACACCTTGGGTTCTTTTGGTATGGCGGCCGCTCCATCATTCATCATTATCGCGGTGACCGCCGCTGCCTCAACGCCGTCCTCGTCAAGCTTTATACGTGTCTTCTGGATTATATCACTTACAAAGATCTGATGATCGATCATTCCGGAAAAATCAGCTCTGTCAGCGTCAAAAGCAAGCTTCACGCCGTTTTCCTTAAGAAAATCCACAAGTTCTCCGCACGCAAATTCCGTTTCAAGGTCGAGCTTCGGTATGGTGACCTTCACCTGTTCATTTTTCGCGTTGGAAAGCTTCCCTGAGAGATCCTTTGTGGAACCCAGCACAAATGCCATGTAGACACCGCCGTCCATCGGGAGGACCACAAGCTTTGTCTCCTCGTCCTCATAGTAGGAAAACAGTTCCGACGTGGACATAAACTCCTTTTTTACCGTGTTCCCGTCTTTTTTGTAAAAATCGCCTTCCCGTGTCAGTCCCTTTTCAAAGCTGTTCACCCATGAATCCTTAAAATACAGCGCGTTCATCAGCACCACCGCCAGATCCTCGGTGGGATAATTGTCAGGAAGGAGGCGCGGTATCATATGTTCTGTCTTTATGTCAGCCCATTCGTTGATACGCTGTATTGCGTTTTCTTCGGTAAACGACCGATATTCCGCCGAATAGTTCTTTTCTATATTTTCACGGTATGCTTCTTTAAAATCTTCCTTTACACGCTCAGCTTTCCAGACTGAGTTTGCGACACGCAAGGCGCGGAACGGCTCCTTGGTGCCTTCAGGTATCCAGCCCTGCTTTTTTTCGCTCTTGAATCTCTCTATGTCGCGCTCAAGTCCCTCTGCAAAATGTTCCACAAAGCCGTTAAAATCAAGGCAAAACGCTATCCATTCCTCTTCCGACTCCACTCCGAACGCCTTTAACAGTTCTGCCTTTGTTTCCCCTTCGGCTCCCGCCAGCAGCAGGCCCAGCGCATAGCGGAAAGACAGCGGCGAGACCATATAGTTTCCGCTCGTGTGCTCAGAAACGAATGAAAGCAGCTTTTCATCGAACGATGTTTCGGTCATCGTGCTTTTTATGCTCTTTGTCTCTATGATGTTCAGCTCTTTCGCCCAGACATCATCATTCTTTTCTTTTCCCGGATCCTCCCCCGTACTCTCTTTCGCACCACATGACGCAAGTCCGGCGACAAGCATTACCGCAGAAAGCATCAGAGCGATCGTTTTTGCACATTTCTCAAACAATTTGCCATTACCCTTTTTCATAATCGTACCCTCCGTTAAATGTGGCCTTTATGCTGATATAGACGAAAAAATGCCCATTTCGTCACGGAAATGTATAATTTTTTCATAAACTCTATGTTAATCGTCGGGTTATTGTGGTATATTAAACGATGAAATATTATTGGGTCGCACCGGGACCCTGTCAAAAGCAAAGGGGGAAAATGTATGCTCGCCACACTGATCCCGTTATTCGACAATCAGATGAACGTACTCGCGTACTCGATCTTCGCCCAGAGGGAAAACCTTCTCGCAAGGCCAAACCTTCTGGGTACCGGAAGCCTTGATATGGCTACCAGAGTGCTCGGGCTTGAGATCGTAAACAACATGGGGCTCGATTCCGTATCCGAAGACCGCACCGTATTTATCGAGGTCAACGAGATCTCGATCTTTATGGATCTCGAAAATGAATGCCGCGTCGATCATTCAAAAGTGGTCCTTCTCGGCAACAGCAGCATAAAGCCCACGGAACAGTATGTAAAGAGGATTGCCGCACTTAAAAAGAGCGGATTCTCGTTTGCGATAAAAGGGCTTATCTATACTCAGTTTGACGAATACAAGCCCATCCTCGATCTCACCGACTATATCCTGCTGAACCACAAGCGCATCAATATCGCAGTCGCAAGATCGTATTTTTCCAAGCACTATCCTGCGCTGAAGCTTGTCGCAGTCAATGTGAATACCCGTGAAGAGTATGAGGCGCTTGCCGACAAAGACGCTTACTATCTGTATGAGGGAGAATTTTTCCGCGTTCCCATTTCCACAGGAGGAAAGGAGCTCGCACCGTTAAAGGTAAACTACATTGAACTACTCAACGTCGTAAACGCTCCCGACTTTGATCTTACAAAAGCCGCAGACACGATATCCCGCGATACCGCTCTTGTCATCTCGATGCTGAAGCTGGTAAATAAGCTCTCCAGAAACTCCGAGATCACATCCGTAAGGCATGCTGCCGCGATGCTTGGTCAGAAGGAGCTGAAAAAATGGATCAACACCGCTGTCACCAAGGAGCTCTGCGCAGACAGACCGAACGAGATCACGAGGCTTTCCCTTCTCAGAGCGAAATTCGCCGAGAATCTTGCGCCTGTATTTGAAAAGGCAGGGCTTTCGAGCGAGCTTTTCCTCACAGGACTTTTCTCGGTGCTTGATATCATTCTTGAAAAGCCCATGGAAGAAGCGCTCACGCTTGTAAATGTAAGCCAGCAGATTCAAAAGGCGCTCCTTAAGCATGAAGGCGAGCTCGCAACGGTGCTCGATTTCATGACTGCTTACGAAAATGCCTCTTTCCAGGAGGTCTCACGGCAGCTCCTCTTAAAGGACATAGACGATGACGTCATCTATGACGCATATATAAAGTCTCTGATCTGGTACAAGGAATTGTTTGCTTCATAAAAGAAATACGGGAGGCGGTGATCATCCGCCTCCTTTTTTTGACGGTTTCTAATAAAACTTCATGGTATATCCGCCTTCAAAGGTCTCGCCGGCCTTGAGGACATTTGTATATTCCCTTTGACTCAGGTCCCCTTTGAAGTCGACCGCATCGCATCTTCCGTACCAAGGCTCGATGCAGATAAAGGGGGCATTTTTCTTTTCGGGGGACCAGATCGCAAACAGGGGCGCGTCAAAGCAGACATCCACGATATGCCTTTTTTCTTCGTCAGCTATGCCGACACAGCCTGTCTGTTTTCCTTCGACCATATAAGTACAGCGGTCAAAAAAACCTGTTGTGATCGTCGCATACCCGTTTTCAAGGGGGAGCCTTATGTCCTCTTCTACGGAAAGCCCCGTCACAGTATCGTTTCCGTGGTGATGTATCTCATCCGCCCCTTCAAAATAGAGCTTGTATCCGTCCTTGCAGCCTGCCTTGTCCTTGTCAAAACCATGAACGGGGCACAAAAACGCGGGATGAGCACCAATGGAAAAAAACATGGTATCATCTGCGGGATTTTTCACGCGCCACATGACGACAACATTCTCAGTCCCGTTTCCGTGCTCTATCCTGTATCCGATCTCCAGGATGAAGCAGAAAGGGTATATCTCAAGAGTTTCCTCATCCTCTTTCAGGCTGAACCAGATCTCGTTTTCGGAAGCGCTCACAAACTCAAACTCTTTGTCTCTTGCAAAGCCATGCTGCGGCACGCTGTACTCTTTTCCCTTCCAGCTGTATTTCTTTTCCTTTAAGCTTCCCACAAACGGAAACAGAACAGGTGATGTGCGTCCCCAGTATTTGGGATTTCCGTACCACATGTACTCCTGCATTCCGTTCTTTTTGATGACCGACTTGACCTCAGCACCAAAAGAATCTATCTCCACTTTTATCCTGTCATTTTCCAGAAAGTATCTCATTTTCCCCTCCGCGAAACGTCATTTTACAGTATTATATCCTTTTCAAATCTTAAAATAAACTAAAATCGTATTTTCACAACAAATACTCATTTTCAAATGACCGATTCCATGATATGATGACATTGACAGGGTTGCGGGAAATGTTGCATCAGGGGAAAACATTCACGGAGAACGGTATGGCTGACACAAGGATCACCGAAGTAGCAAAGGAAAGACTGGATTCCATCTTCGAGAGCTATTCAATAATCGCAGATGATCTGGATGTTTTCGTGTGCGACATGCAGTTCAATTATTCCAGGTGGGCAAAAGAGCTGGTCGATACCTTCGGCCTGCCGTCTGAATATATGTACGATGCAGGTCTCATCTGGGAGGAGCATATACACCCGGATGACAGGGCGGAATACCGCAAAGGGATAGACGCTATCTTTCTTGGTTCTCAGCCGACTCACGACATGCAATACCGCGCAAGGCGTCCCGACGGTGAATACGATGTCTGCACCTGCCGCGGTATAGTGATCCTCGACGGATACGGCAAGCCTGCATATTTTGCGGGCGCGATCAGGAACCACAGCAAGCTCAGTTATATAGATTCGATAACAGGCCTGCGCAACCAGTATGCTTTCTTTTCAGATCTGAAATCTTACATCAAAAAAAAGATCCCTGTAAGAATAGGTATGGCGGGCATCGGAAAACTCGCCGAGATCAATGCTGTTTACGGATATGACGCCGGAAACCAGATGCTCCAGCATTTTGGAAGATACCTTATGGACAACGTGACAAGCCGTGAGGGCACATACCGTTTGGACGGTTCACGCTTTGCCATCATCTCCGAAACACGAACCGAACAGGAACTCATAGACCTGTATGAGCTTCTGCGCTCTTTTTTCCGCAAAGGAGTAAGACTCGACGACAACGTGTTTGTGCTCGAGTGCAACGCGGGACTGCTTTCTCTGAACGACTTCAATATTGACGACCAGACAGTTTATGCCTGCCTCAATCTTGCTTATCAGGAGTCAAAGCTCATAAGACACGGAGATCTGGTGACCTTCCGCACGGATCTGACCGCCGACAGCAAAAAAAACAGTGAAAAGCTTTATGCCATCCACTCTTCCATCTCACAAGGTTTTGAGGGCTTTTATCTCCTGTACCAGCCGGTCGTGGATGCCTCTACGGAACGCGTGATCGGTGCGGAGGCGCTTTTACGTTGGAAAAACGAAGAATACGGCGTCGTCCCTCCGGATGTATTCATCTCATTCCTTGAAGGGGATCCTTTGTTCCCCGAGCTTGGAAAATGGATACTGAACACAGCGATCGAGGATGCTAAAAAAATAACGGAATATGTGCCGGATTTTGTGATAAATGTCAATCTGTCCTATGTGCAGCTTGAAAAGGGGAACTTCCCTGAGATCGTGCGGGAAGCAATAAAAAAGAACGGGTTTTCGGCAGATCAGGTCTGCCTTGAGATGACTGAGCGCTGCCGCCTTCTTGACATGGAACTCTTAAGAAACGTGATCGCCACGCTGCATTCGGGAGGCGTCAAGGTCGCTCTCGACGACTTCGGAACAGGCTTCTCGTCCATCGGTCTCATGAAAAACCTGCCGTTTAACACCATAAAGATAGACAAGAGCTTTGTACAGCAGATAGAAAAAGATGAGAGAGAAAAACGCCTTCTGTGCAATTTTACGGACATGGCAGGTATTTTCGGCGCCGACGTCTGCGTTGAAGGAATAGAGACCCCCGGCATGCGGGATATCATCAAGGACTACGGGATCCACAGCTTCCAGGGGTATTTCTATTCAAAACCTATAGCGATAGACGAATTGCTGAACATGGTGAAAAGCGGCTCGGACTGCTTTGCACGGCAGTGATCTTTACTATTACTTCCGGTATTTTTTCTCTATGCACAAAGTATAGATTATCATGGCAGCTATGCTCTCCACCATCACGCCTACCATTGACAGCAGGATATACGGGGTATTCTGCCCCATGAGCATTGGCGTACCCAATGCGATAAAGATCAGGCCGTAAGCGATAAACAGCATGCCGACGGCATGATTATAACGTTTTATGTCCTTTACAGCGATCGGCTTTGCGTTTGCCCAAAAGCCGATCGTTTTCTTTGAAAAGAAGGCAAATATGCCGATCCCCATGATAAGGACGCCCACGATAGCCCAAATGACAAATCCCATAACATTTCCTTTCATCTGCGATAGGGGTACAACATAGGAACGAGTCTGGCGTAGTAACGATACAAAAACGGGAAGATGGCCAGCACAACATTTGCACCCTTGTGCCTAACACTGATCGTTTTATCTTTCAGCATACATTTTACCAGACTTCGAAGCAGTGCATTTGTATGCACGATCAATTCCCGGTTGCCCTGCTGTTTTGCCTGATAACGGCAGTTCAAAACCGTCTCGATCGAATGAAACAGCAGGAGTTCACTCCACTCGCCGCTATTCTCATGGTGCGGATCCTGTTCATTTTTTACATACCAGTCTGCAATCTGGATCATCTCTGCATAAGAACGCCTTTTGAACAGGGAGCCGGGGCGTTTTAAATAGTAATACATCGGATCATCGATCATGTAGACCTTAGGATGCTTAATGTGCGCGATCAGTTTGAGATTATACAGTGAATCCTGGTGGGCATCAACCTCCGGAGGAAAGCGAAGGTTATGAGTATCCCTCTTCCTTAAAAGCCTTCCCCATATCATACGTCTGGCAAATAAATGCCTGTAGAATTCATTTTCTGACAGTTCATGGCTCTTATACTCTGAAATATCAGCGACTTCAACAGATTCATCGGGCTTAAACTCCCGCACTTCACTAACGACCATGTCGGCATCGGTTTTCTCCATGCAGTCAAGCATAGCCTGAAAATAATTTGGATGCACCCAATCATCAGAGTCTATGAAAGCGGTGTAATCTCCCGTCATGACCTCGAGCCCGCTGTTTCGTGCTTCCGGAAGCCCGCGATTCTCTTGATCTACAACTATGATGCGAGAGTCCCGTTCTTTCCATTTCTGCAGGATTTCCGGACTTCCGTCTGTAGATCCGTCATTTACACAAATAACTTCCAAGTCCTTGTATGTATTTGTCAGAACCGACTCTATACATTTATCAAGGTATTCTTCTACGTTATAAACAGGAATGATTACTGAGATCATTTTCCCTCCAGCATCTATTATTATTTCCTTCTGCTATTCGGTGATGTTTCACAGTTCAAGCCACTGAATATCATACATCTCCCCCAAAACAGAGTCAATGTGTGTATCTCATTTTTTTACTTTATTGAGGATTTGTCAAAAGTCCTTAAGATATGATCTCCTCCATCACTTCCATCGGTTCGTCCGCTGTCGGAAACCCTTCCAATGACGCGCGTTTCACAGGATGCCGATTTGTGTACCATTTTGCCTGAACAGCCTTTATCCCGGCATTTTTCGCTCCCTCGAGTTCCCGACTTCCGCCGTCCCCTACGAAGACACATTCATCCGGCGAGATGCTCAAGCGCCGCAATGCCTCATCATATATGCAGGCGTCAGGTTTCTTCATGCCAACCTCAAAGGATAAGATCACTTCATCGAAGTACTTATAGATTTCGGATTCACGAATGACCGTCACCTCTTCGGAAGAGCAGTTGCTGAGTATAGCCGTCTTTAAGCCCATATCCCGTAACGCTCTGATCAATTGAAGCACCTCAGGTTGAACGAACTTGAAACATTCAGCCTTCGTTCTCACCCGCTCTGCGGTAACCATTTTCAGAGTCTCCGGATCAGGCCTTATTTCGCACTTCTCACATGCATAAAGGATAGAATCCTCAAAGCCGATCTTTCCGATATACCGGTCCTCTTCCTTTTCTTCCCAGAACGGATCAAACGCATCCTTATCGACGCCGAGGTCCGCGCACATTTCCCGTTTGGTGTATTTCTTATGGCCCCACTCGGTGATCAGTGTTTCAAAAAGATCGAAAACAACCGCCTTGTATTTCATAAAGCCCCCTAAACTTTCAGCTTGCCATTGAGGTAAAATTCATTCACTATGAGCACCTCCCCGAGCAAGTTCTTTTACCATGATGATCTCACCCTCATCTTCTTCGCCGGTCGGCTTAAAACCCAGTTTCTCATACATGTGGCGGGCTGCATCATTTCCGTCGATATAACAAAGATACACTTTATCATATCTGCCGTCCGTTTTCATCATATCCAGTATCATTTTTGCCGCTGTTATGCCGTATCCACGTCTCTGATATCTGCCGTCAATAAAGAACTGGCTGAAATCATAGGCCTTGTAGTCATCAATATCATAATACAAAGCCATGCCGACAGGAGTATCATCCGCATAGATCACAAAAGCTCTGCTGCGCTGGTTTCTGTAGGCAAACGCTCTTGCCAGCAATACGGCGGAATTGGAAACATAGTGTTTCTGCTCCTCCAAAAGATAGAAAGGGATGCGCCAGTTGCCGGGATCCACTTCTTCCAACCGGATCCTGCGGTCTTTCCCGAGGTTTGTTATCCTCACGAAAAAATGCCCCTCATCTTCGCCAACGACCTTTCCTCCGTTTTTCTGCATAACACGAAGCGACGCGGGATTATCTTTGTTTACGCGCAGGTAAAACTCCTCCTCCGGAACTATGTCCCTCGCAACATCAAGCGTCAGCCTAAGTCCTTCCGTAGCATAGCCTTTGCCGCGGTATTCCTTCTTGATGAAATAGCCTATATGTCCGGCTCCCTGCCTAAGCGCTTCCGTCAGGTAATGACGTATCCTGAACTGTCCGACGATAACATCATCGTTCCATAGATAGAGGATGGTTTCGGGCACCATCCAGTCCGGCATATCTTCGCCCTTCTCATGCTTTACCATATCGGGAATGGCTTTTTCTTCAAAATCAGCTTTGGAAATCCCATGCAGCGAATTGGTCAATCCGTTTTCGTCCTCGGGCATATCACGCACAAAAGCCCATTCTTTCTCTTTATCTGTGTTGTATTTTTTTAAAAGAAGCATCTCCTGCCACTCTCCGTTCTTGTGTTTTCGGTTTTCAGTGTTTCGGCAACATCGGATTCACACCCATCTGTATACTTTTTCTATCGTCTTTTCATCCTTCATCTTGATAACATAATTATCGCCGCGGATCAACTGTTTCTCGCCGTTCACCAAAAACATCAAAAAGAATCTGGAAGTAAGATAGCCGTTATAGCATCTGGCGTCGTAGATATTGACACTGCCCATTGTAACAGGACCGGTCAGCACGACCTCATTGGCTGCAACTGATGACTCAACGATCTTCTTTGACTCTGCCATGAACGATGCAAGTGCTTCAGATACTTTTGCTTGTTCATCTTTCGTTCCGGCATTTACGGCGCTGACCGAATCCGGTGCCTCAAGCCGCTGTTTGATCACAGGACGGTTTTCCGGCCCATAATTATATCCCCCCGCCCGGATCATGGCATTTATCAGGAGCGTGCCTGTGTAGTAACCGGATTTTCTTATAGGGAAAAAATACTCCGGCTGCAACATAGTCTTACGCATATCTGCGATCATTTTCTCAGCTTCATTTTCATCGAGCTGCCTAAGGACCTGCCACTCAACATAGTTCGCGCTTCCTTCGATCTCTTCGCCGCAGCTTTCATATGAAAACTCATACGGGAATTTCTCGGAACGATATTTTCTGCATGAGAGCAGTTCCCTGTATTTTTCCTGATCAAAAACTTCAAGCAATTCCAAAAGAAGCTTATTCTCATGACGCTTGATACTCAGGTTTTCTTCACTGTATCTGTATTTGTAAAGCGCCTCCATTTCATTAGGGAAACAGTTCCATCCCTGTTTCTCCTGAAAGCCGTGAAACATCTCGTGAACTATACAGGAAGTGAATTTGGGGATATCCATTTCCGTCTTGGCATACCATATAGCAATCATTTCACCTTTATATTCAATTGAGGTATTTGCGCAAAAGTCTGCGGTTTTTTCTATATAGTGACCGTCAAAAAAGCACTCCGTGTCATTATATAAAGCAAACTTGAGCGGCCTGAAGCCCTTCCAGACAGCATCGAAATCCAGAGTTTTGATCGCTTCGCAGATCTGACCATACCGTTTTTCCAGATCAATATCCATGTTTACAGCCCCCCGGCGCTATTCTTCTTTGTTCCAATTGCTCTTGGCATACGATTCGTCATACATATCACTGATACCGGCCAAGAGCATAATGATCCCCTGCACCTTATACGGCTGCACCACATAAATCCCCTTGGAATCCTCAGTGATAAGATCCGCCGCCAAAAGAGGCTTCATGTGATGATAAGCCTGTCCCGTGGAATTCAGATGGCATTCCGTGATCAATTCAGCAACGCTCATTGGCTTTTTCAAAAGAGCCAGCAAAATATTCAGACGGTCCGAATTACCCAGGCAGGAAAGGACTTTTTCTGCCACATTGTCACTGATAAGTTTCAGCAGATCATCGGTATTGACGCAATACTTTGCCCATGTTGACTGTCTTCCGCTCGAGGAAAAAACGCCAACATATGTGATCGCACCGGTCTGTCCGTTCTCCCCCGTAACATTCTCAACTTCGTCGAGACAAGCGCTTACATGTGCATTCGGGTGCATATCTGTCATCTTTTGCACATGACCCACCTTTTTATTCTTACCCGCTTTATGAGCTTCTGCATTTGATCCAATAGCCTTTTGTAACGATTCGATCTGATTCCTGAGCGCATCGATTTCCGCACCATAATCTCTGGACATAGACAAATCCTCCCACAAACATTTCATGTTACGTAATTACGTATTCATAAAATAACATATGGCACTTCTTTTGTCAATATGTAGTTACGTAATTACGTATTTTTAATATATAGAAAATGAGACACTCTGTATTATATTATCGCAAATATCTACAGCGAAATCGCCGGATCTGCTCCAAACCACGTTTGTGCATCCCTATCATTTTCTTGATCTACCGGATCATCGAATCCTACATCATCTATCCAAGCAATTCCGAATTTATAGATTTCGGTTTTGGTATCAGGACCGATAATGAATTCCATTCCGTTATCCAAATAATCAGCATCATAATCATAATCGCCTGAAGGGTGTTTCCCATCAAAAAGAGCTATATCACATTCGAGTCCTATAGACATCTTGAATCT
>JAEENL010000178.1 GCA_016283775.1 Lachnospiraceae bacterium
GCTCGTCTTTGGTGACGATGTTCTGTATGCTTCCGCCGAGTGCCGTTTCGACCGCTGTCTCATATTTCTTCTCGACTTCGATGATATCAGCGACAACGCCTACAATGCCGGGAAGGTAGGCTTTCCGCTCCATGACTTTCTTTATCGCAAGTCCGTAGCCTTCGTAGCGTTCACTGAAATCCGCGAGTGTTTCGGCTTTTGAATCGAGTTCTATCTTTTCCTTCTGGAACCTGTCAAGGAAGCCCTGTGTTTCTTCGAGGCGTTCCTTTAATTTTGCGGCTTCCGCTTCCTTTGAAGATACCGATGCGGACAGTTCCTCCATCTTTTCGGCAATTTCGGAAAGCTCTCTGTTATATGTTTCTACAGCTGTCTCATACTCGTTTTCGAAATTCTTCTGCGATAGAACCTTCTTTGTGAGCTCCGCTTTTTTGATGGCATTCTGCTCATTTAAGGTGTTAAGGCGTGACAGCTCTGTCTTTACCTTTGTATCGTCGTTCAAGAGCCCTATCAAAAACTCGTTGCACTGAGCTATCTCGTTTGAGATGTCCTTGATGCGTTCTTTTATCTCGTTTATCTCATTTTCCGAGTTTACGCCGCTTTTTTTGAGATCTTCGATCTTTTGTTTTACTTTTTCGGCTTCTGCGTGTTGTTCTGCGATCCCTTCGTCACGCTTTTCCAGCTCGGAATTTATAGCGTTCTTTCGCTGCTCATAGTGGGCATTGCTCTTAAAGAGCGAATTTTTCTGCTCTTCCATGAGCTTTATCTCACCGTCTTTTTTCTCCTGATCGATGAGGAGCTTGCTCTTGGTCTCTTTTTCCTTTTCGATCTTTTCGGAATACTCGTTTATCTGCTCTTCGAGACGCTCATATTCGTTCTTTATCTTCTCGTATGCGGTCTTTGCGCTTTCGATATCCGAATTTACAAGAGCCTGCTTTTTAAGGCTTTCCTCGCGGGAAGCCTCGTTTTTTTCATAGTCGGCAAGAAAGAGGTTTATCTCAAATTTCTTCAGTTCCTCTTTCAGTCTTAAGTATTCTTTTGCTACTTCGCTCTGTTCCTTTAAAGGTCCGACCTGCTTTTCGATCTCGGAAAGGATGTCGGTGATCCTCGAAAGGTTCAGTTTTTCTTCTTCAAGTTCCTTCTCGGCTGCGGCTTTTCTTTTTTTGAATTTAACGATACCTGCGGCTTCGTCAAAAAGCTCACGCCTGTCCTCGGGCTTACCGGAAAGGATCTTGTCGATCTGGCCCTGTCCGATGATGGAATAGCCTTCTTTACCGATACCTGTGTCAAAGAAAAGCTCCTGCACGTCACGAAGGCGGCAGGACGCGCCGTTCATAAGGTATTCGCTCTCGCCCGAACGATATACTCTTCTTGCGACGGTCACCTCTTCATAGTCGATGTTCAGCGCTCTGTCGGAATTGTCAAAGGTGATCGCAACATATGCATAGCTCATGGGCTTTCTGAGCTGTGTGCCGGAAAAGATGACATCTTCCATCTTTGAGCCGCGGAGCTGCTTTGCGCTCTGTTCACCAAGCACCCAGCGCACGGCATCGGCAACGTTGCTCTTTCCCGAGCCGTTGGGGCCTACGATCGCGGTGATACCCGAATTGAATTTGAAATTTATCTTATTTGCAAAGGACTTGAAGCCGTGTACTTCAATCGATTTAAGATACATATATGCCTCAGAGGTTTAATTTTTTAAGTGTCTCAAATGCGGCTGCCTGCTCGGCTGCCTTTTTTGTATGGCCGGAGCCTTCCGAAAATGCGTTTCCGTTGATAAAAGCCTGTGCCACAAAGCATTTGTCATGATCCGGACCGCTCTCGGAAACGATCCTGTATTCCACCTGACTTCTGTATTTTTCCTGCGCATATTCCTGGAGCTTACTCTTGCTGTCGTGGAAAAGCGCGTGTTTTTCTATGTCATTCAATACAAAACGTAAAATGAACTTCCTTGCCTCTTCAATGCCGGAATCCAGATAGATCGCACCTATCACCGATTCAAAAGCATCGCTTGTAACGGAATCTCTTTTTCTTCCTCCCGTCTTGTTTTCACCGACACCGAGGTTGATAAAATCGGGAAGACCTATCTCCCGCGCTGCGGCCGCAAGACTGGGCTCACACACAAGGCTCGCGCGGAGCTTGGTCAGTTCGCCTTCATGCATGTTTGGAAATTCATGATACAAAAAATCACTTGAAACAAGCTCCAGCACAGCATCACCAAGGAATTCGATACGTTCGTTGCTCTCAACCTTGTTGATCATCTTTTCATGAACATAAGAGCTGTGCGTCAGCGCAAGTTTCAAGAAATTTTTGTCTTTGAATTCATAACAGATATTTTTTTCAAGAACGGAAATATCTGGATTTATAGTCATTTCTGCCTCTTTCACAAAGAAAGGACACTTCTCTCTTTAAGTCTCAAAGATAAAAGTGTCCATGTGCTCAGAATGAAAACGCTTACTTTAAAACTGTTTTGATCTGCTCTACCGCATCATTCACGGTAACGATCTTTTCTGCGGCCTCATTGGGTATCTCTATGTCAAATTCTTCCTCGATGCCCATGATGATCTGAAAAACATCAAGTGAATCCGCGCCGAGATCCTCGATGAATGTCGAATCGAGGCTGATGTCATCCTCCGAAATATTAAGGACCTCACTGATAATTGCTCTGATTTTTTCAAATTCCATGATCATTCCTCCCATGAATCGTTTGCGATGATATTTTCTTTGATCTTGTCGTTGATATGCTGCTCTTTATATGTGATGCACTGAAGCAATGAATTTTTGACTTCTTTGGCTTTTGCGCTTCCGTGTGTCTTTAATACAAGACCGTTAAGTCCGAGCATCGGTGCGCTGCCGTACTCCGATGTGTCGAGAGTCTTGAGCGTTTTTTTCAGGGAATGCTTCATGAGAAGGGCGCCGAGCTTGCTTCTGAAGTCGGCGAAAAATGCTTCCTTGAGCTTTCCGAGCATTGCCTTTGAAACGCCTTCATACATCTTGAGTATAACGTTTCCGGTAAAGCCTTCACATATGATGACATCCGCTCCGCCGTTCGGGATCTCTCTGGATTCGATGCTTCCGATGAAGTTGATGTCCTTGCAGTTTTTAAGCAGGGGATAAGTCTCTTTTACGAGCTGGTTGCCCTTCTCTTCTTCGGTACCGATGTTTACTATGGCAACTCTCGGTGACTTAACGCCCATGATGTTTTCAAAGTAGATGGATCCCATTCTGGCAAACTGGATGAGATGTGAAGATCTGGCGTCCACATTTGCTCCGCAGTCGCAAAGAAGGGAAACTCCCGTGGTGGTGGGGATGAGCGACGCAAGAGGCGGTCTCTCGACACCTTTGAGTCTTCCCACGATAAGCTGTGCGCCTACAAGCACCGCGCCGGTCGAACCTGCGGAAAGAAATGCATCTGCTTCCTGGTTTCTGACCAGGTTCAGCGCTACCGAGATAGAAGAATTTTTCTTTCTCCTGATGGCATTTACGGGCGCTTCGTCGCACGAAATTACCTCATCGGCATTTATGACTTCTATATTGTCCGCTACGTCCTTATAGGAAGAAAGCTCCTTGGAAACAAGAGCCTCTTTTCCGACCAGCTTAACATATATCCTGCGGTCCTCACGCACCGCGTCCACACAGCCTTTGACTATCTCGGAGGGAGCATTGTCTCCTCCCATCGCATCGACAGCCACTGTAACTATATCACTCATTTTGTACTCCGGTTAAAATTTCTTGTAGAAGAAGGATTTTGCCGCCTCAAAATTTAAAGACTGCGACTGGATTATCTGCTCTGTGGAGCCGGTGAACAGGTAACCGCCCTTCCTGAGCGAAGCATTGAATTTCTTGTAGATATCGTTCTTTGCTTCTTCGGTAAAATAGATAAGCACATTTCTGCATACTATGAGATCCATATCAGTGGGATAAGGGTCTTTCAGCAGATTGTGGTTTTTGTATTCAACACACCTTTTGATCTCGTCTGAGATCTTGTAAGTATATTCGTTTACTTTGGTGAAGTATTTCTGTTTGAATTCTTCGGGCACGGCCTTTATGCTCTTTTCGTTGTAAAGACCGGCTTTTGCTTTTTCGATTACCTGCTTGTCGATATCTGTGGCAAGTACCTTTATCGACGAAAGAGGCTGATGTCTCGACAGTGTCATCACTATCGTGTAAGGCTCGTCTCCCGTGGAGCATGCTGCGCTCCAGATCTTTAAGTTCTTTGACTTGGCGTAGAGTTCGGGAAGGATCTCTTTGTTGAGGATCTCCCACTGTTCGGGATTTCTGAAAAATTCGGATACATTGATCGTAAGGTAGTTGACAAATTCTTCAAAAAGGTTCTTGTCTCTCTTGAGTGCCGCAACATAATCGTTGTAATTTTTGATCCCGTTTTTAAGGATGAGGGAATCGATGCGTCTCTTCATCTGCTTCTCTTTGTAAGCGTTAAGATCGATCTGAGTGAGTGCAAAGACATCCTTTTTAAACTTTTCGTAATCGTCCATGATCCCTTCGGAACTGTAAAAAACGTTCCTGAAGACCTCCTTCCGTAATGAATTCCTTTTATTTGAAAATCCGATAACGACGCTGTATCACTAACGTCGTTACCGGATCTTTTCACCGGCAGTTATCGGAGTTGATCCTCCGCCCCCACTACGGCTGGTAATTATTCAAGTCAGTTTTCTTCAGATGTCTCCTGTGCCTCTTCTGCGGGAGCTTCCTCATCGGGAGCGGGCTCCTCAAGATCTCTCATGGAAAGGGAGATCTTCTTTTCGTCATAGTTGAAATCTACGATCTTAGCTTCGATCTCCTGACCGATCTTGAGAACGTCAGAGGGCTTTTCTACTCTCTTTCTGGAGATCTGGGAAACATGAAGGAGTGCATCAACACCGGGAACGATCTCGATGAATGCGCCGAAATCGGTCATTCTTGCGACCTTACCTGTGATGATGTTTCCGATGGCGAAATCCTCGTCAGCATTTGCCCAAGGGTTCTGATCGGCAAACTTCATGGAAAGAGCGATCTTCTCGCCGGAAATGTCCTTGATGAAGGCGCGTACGTTGTCGCCGGCCTTGAATACTTTCTTGGGATGCTCGATGCGTCCCCAGCTCATCTCGGAAATGTGGAGAAGTCCGTCGATGCCGCCGATGTCAACGAATGCGCCGAAATCGGTAACGTTCTTTACAACGCCTTCAACAACATCGCCGACTGCGATCTTGCTGAGGATCTCTTTCTTCTTCTCTTCCTTGACGGAGGAAACGATCTGCTTTCTGTCGCCGATGATCCTTCTTCTCTTGGGATTGAACTCGGTAAGTACGAACTCGATCTCCTGTCCCTTGTACTTGGAAAGATCTTTTTCAAATGTATCGGAAACAAGACTTGCGGGAATGAAGATCCTTGTCTCGTCAACCTCTGTGATGAGGCCGCCGTTGAGGACTTCGGTAACAGGTGCCTTGAGCACTCTCTTCTCGTTGAATGCTTCTTCGAGAAGCTTGCTTGAACGCTCTGCAGCAAGTCTCTTGTAGGATGCGATCACCTGGCCTTCACGATCGTCAACCTTAAGTATCTTTACGCTCATTGTCTCGCCGACGTTCACAACCTTTGTGAGGTCAACGTTGGGAGTGTTTGTGTACTCAGCGCGGGAAATTGTCGCATCTGATTTGTAGCCGATGTTCAGGATGATCTCGTCTTCTTTAACGCTTATTACTGTGCCTTCGACAATCTGACCGGTATGTACTGTCTTCAAAGACTCCTCTAATGCTTTTTCAAAACTGTCTTCCATATAGGTAAGAACCTCCTTGATGATTTTGTTTGGGGTCGATGCCCCGGCAGTAATACCTACGCTGCAGAAGGATTCTAAGTCTTTAAGGACCGGATCACCGGCCTTCTGTATGAAGTAAGTACTAGCGCAGCGCTGCTTGCAGATATCAAACAGCTTACGTGTGTTTGAACTGTTGACTCCTCCGATGACTATCATCGCCTCGTGTGTTTCGGCCATTTCACACGCTTCGCGCTGACGCACTTCGGTAGCATTGCAGATAGTGTTCAAAACATTAGTATTGTAAACTTTCTCGGATAAAATTTCAACTATTTTATTAAAAATATTAAGATTAAATGTGGTCTGGGACACTATTGTGGTCCTTTCACCGTCGGAACGATAGGCTTTTGCCTGCTCTTCCGTCTCGATAACGGTGCATTTTCCGTTGCTCCAGCCCACTATGGCTCTTACTTCCGGGTGATCCGGATCTCCGATCACGATGCAGGACCCGTTCTTTGTCTCTTCTTCCACGATATGATGGATCTTTTTTACAAGAAGGCAGGTTGCGTCGATCACTTCATGCCCGGATGACGATATCTTTAAAAAATCATCTCTCGAAACTCCGTGCGAACGGATGATCACCACGCCTTTGGGAAGCTCTGAAAGTTCATCAAGGTCGTTCACGACCCTTACGCCCTTTTTTTCAAGCTCCGAGACAACTTCCTCATTGTGGATTATCGGGCCGAACGTATATACGGGGCGGTTCCCTTCGGCCTGTTCATACACCATCGAGACCGCGCGTTCAACGCCCGCGCAAAAACCCGCATGTTTTGCGACATCGATCTTCATAGGATCACAGCCCCTTCTCGTCTGCGATCTTTAATATCTCTGCGACCACCTCATCGATCGTCATATAGGAGCTGTCGACCACAACGGCATCCTCAGCCTGTCTCAAAGGTGAATGTTCTCTTGTCATATCGCGGTGGTCACGATCCGCGATCTCTTTTTTCAACGTTTCAAGGTCACATTCCACGCCCTTTTCCACATATTCGTCATAGCGTCTCTTTGCCCTTATCTCAACGGAAGCGGTGAGATATATCTTTACGAGCGCATCGGGAAGCACCACGGTACCTATATCCCTTCCGTCCATGATGACAGATCTGGTGCGAGCGAGTTCCTGCTGGAGAGCCACCATCCTTTCACGCACTTTTCCGATCGCGGAAACAGACGAAGCCATGTTTCCCACCTGCTGTGTCCTGATCTTTCCGTTTACGTTCTCACCGTTTAAGAAAACGATCTGTTCCCCGTCAAGATAGTCGATCGTAACATTTATCTTTTCAAGCGCCTGTGACATGCACTCATCGTCAACGGGCGGGATATCGTTTTCGATGCAGTACAGCGCGATCGCCCTGTACATTGCTCCCGTGTCGACATAAACAAAATTTTTGATCGCAGCAAGCCTTTTTGCTATCGTGCTCTTTCCTGCTCCCGCAGGTCCGTCTATAGCTATCGCCCTTATCATATCTCCTCCTGTGAGTTGGATTTTTCAATGTATCGCCTGCCCTGCCGCATAGCCCGTGGACCATGCGATCTGCAGGTTAAAACCGCCCGTAAAAGCATCTACGTCAAGAACTTCCCCCGCAAAATAAAGTCCGGGTGACAGCTTCGACCCCATGGTCTTTGGATCGATCTCTTTGACATTTATGCCGCCCTTTGTGATCACGGCTTCGGGATATCCTCCCGTTCCGGTAATGTGAAATTCAGTCCTTTTAAGCGTTTCCGCAAGCTTCCTTCGTTCTTCCTTTGTTACGGAATTTACCTTTTTTGAAGGATCCGTGCCGGAAAGCGCCACTATCTTCGGGATGAGGCTTTTGGGAAGCAGCATGTCAAGAGAATTCCCGAAATCCTTGTTGAGTTCCTTTTCAAAATCCTTTCTTATCCTTGAATCAAGCTCATCAAGGCTCATTCCGGGTTTCAGATCGAGAAAAAGCCTCGGAACGGGCTTTTCATATCTAAGCGCTTCCGCAAAATAAGAGCTTGCGGAAAGAATCAGCGGCCCGCTTATCCCCGTGTGGGTAAAAAGCATCTCTCCGGTCTCTTTATAGATCGTTTTTCCCTTTTCGTTCTCAAGAGTTATCGAGACGTTTTTAAGTGCAAGTCCCGCGATATCCGAAACGTCTTCCCTTGTGACAAGCGCCACCAGCGAAGGAATGAGCGGCGTAACGGTATGCCCGAAATACTTTGCGAATCTGTAGCCGTCTCCCGTTGAACCTGTGGACGGATAGGAAAGGCCTCCTGTAGCGACAATGCAGGCATCACATTCTTCGGTCTTTTTCCTGTTTTCTGTTCCGGAAAGATACGTAACAAGGTGCTTTTCTCCAGAAGCCTCCACAGACTGTACTTCACTGTTTAAGAGCACGGCAACGTTCTGCCTCCTAAGTTCTTCCTTAAGCACCGAAATGACATCGGAAGACTTGTCGGATTCGGGAAACACACGCTGTCCGCGTTCCACCTTGGTCTTTAGTCCGATGGAATTAAAAAAACGTATCGTCTCTTCGTTGTCAAAGCCCTCAAAAGCACTGTGAAGGAATTTTGAGTTTACCGTGACATTTCCAAAGAGTTCACGCGTTTCACAGGCATTGGTGAGATTGCATCTACCTTTCCCCGTGATATATATCTTTTTTCCGAGTTTTTCGTTTTTTTCGAGAAGCTTTACGCTGTTCCCGTTCTTTGCGGCAGCGATAGCAGCCATCATTCCGGCCGCGCCGCCTCCGATCACTATGACATGACTCACGCTTTTTATGCCTCTTTCAAAACCTTCCTGTTATGGATGAGATAATCGGCAAGAGAGATTATCGTAAGTGCCACCGAAAGCCAGATCAGCACCTGTTCCGTGATATAAAACCATGAAAAGTCAAGATGCACAAGGAGCGCGATCGCCATCACCATCTGCACCACCGTTTTCACCTTGCCCCACATGCCCGCGGCTATGACAATGCCCTTGTCGGCAGCCACAAGTCTGAAGCCCGAGACGATGAATTCTCTCGCAACAATGATGATAAGCGCTATGGCGCTCATCCTGCCGGCTTCCGTAAAAAGGATCAGCGCAGAGATCACGAGGACCTTGTCGGCAAGCGGATCCATGAATTTTCCGAAGGTGGTTATAAGATTGTATTTTCTTGCTATCTTTCCGTCCGCCATGTCGGTGAGACACGCGACAATATATATGCCGAGCGCGATCCAGTTATTACCCGGTATGAAAGACGCATAAAAGAAAAACACAAAGAAAGGTATGAGTATGACTCTCAGCATTGTGAGCTTATTTGGCAGATTCATGTTACACTCCGAAATAATTATTTTGTTACGGCCTCTCCCATGAGGTCATATTCCGCGGCGTCCGTGATAAGGACGTCGACAAATTCACCGGAAAGCAGATCTCTTCCGGATCTGAAGAAAACGTAGCCGTCAACGTTCGGAGCATCCATATAGCTCCTTCCGATCCACACGTCCTCTTCCGTAAGTTTTCCGCAGACCATGACTTTCAGTGTCTTTCCTATCTGACTTTTTGATAGTTCTTTGGAGATCTCCTGCTGGAGGCTCATCACTTCGTTTCTTCTGCGTTTCTTTGTGCTGTGATGGACCTGTCCCGGCATGAGCGCGGCGCCTGTGCCTTCTTCACGTGAATATGTAAAACATCCGAGCCTTGAAAACTTTGTCTTTCCAACAAAATCGAGAAGCTTTTTCTGGTCTTCTTCCGTTTCGCCCGGGAATCCGGTGATGAGAGAAGTCCTGAGCGCGATGTCCGGAATCTCTTTTCGAAGCTTCTTTATCAAGGTCTCGATGTCCTTCCTTGAGGTACGTCTTCCCATGCGTTTAAGTATTCCGTCGCTCGCGTGCTGTATTGGTAGATCGAGATAATGGCACACCTTGGGATTTGTCTTTATTGTCTTAATAAGTTCGTCGTCGATCTCTTCAGGATAGCAGTAAAGAAGCCTGATCCACTCGATCCCCTGTATCTTTGAGAGCTTGTCGAGAAGGAACGGCAGCATCTTTTTTCCGTACAGATCGACGCCGTAAACAGTGGTCTCCTGCGCGACTATCATAAGTTCCTTTGTGCCGCCCTCGGCAAGGAACTCCGCTTCCTTCACAAGCCTTTCCCACGGGATGCTCCTGTAGTGCCCGCGAAGAGTCGGGATTATGCAGTAGGAACAGCGTTTGTCGCATCCCTCCGCGATCTTTAAGTAGGAATAATACCCGCCTGTCGTGTTTACACGCGCGGTCTCGGGTAACGGCAAGGCATCGGTGTCTTCGATAAAAAGCCGGTCCTTACCGGTCACGGCTTCCACTATCCTGTCGTACGCGGTAGCTCCCACAACAGCATCGACTTCAGGCATTTCTTTTAAGATCTGCTCCTTGTAGCGCTGTGAAAGGCAGCCCGTAACTATCAGTTTTTTAAGATGTCCTGTTTTTTTGTACTGTGCGGCTTCAAGTATCGTATCGATGCTTTCCTTCTGAGCGTCCATTATGAACGCGCAGGTGTTCACGATGATGACGTCGGCGTCCTCCTCTTCGTTCGTCAGAGAAAAACCGGCGTCCCGCAAAAGCCCCAGCATGAACTCGGTGTCGACGGTGTTTTTGTCGCAGCCGAGCGAAATGAACATTATCTTATTCAAATTTATCTCCCTGTCCT
This sequence comes from Lachnospiraceae bacterium, assembly GCA_016283775.1. GTDB lineage: Bacteria > Bacillota > Clostridia > Lachnospirales > Lachnospiraceae > RGIG3528. The sequence continues at coordinate 10,437 of JAEENL010000178.1, forward strand.
GTTCTTAAATGAGATAAGTGTGTTTTTCATGAGCATCGCGATGGTCATGGGACCAACACCGCCCGGTACCGGAGTGATGAGGCTCGTACGCTCGCAGACATCGTCAAAATCCACGTCCCCACAGAGCTTCTTGTTTTCTGTGCGGTGTATTCCCACATCGATCACCACAGCGCCATCTTTCACATATTCCTTGGTGATGAGTCTGGGCTTTCCTATGGCAACGATGAGGATATCGGCGCGCTTTGTGACTTCTTTCAGGTCCTTTGTCCTTGAGTGGCAGACTGTGACAGTCGCATTTTCCCTGAGCATCAGCACTGCCATGGGCTTTCCGACTATGTTGCTCCGTCCTACCACAACGCACTCTTTGCCCTGGATGTCGACATCAGACCTCTTTAAAAGCTCGATGATCCCGGCAGGCGTGCATGAAACAAAGCCGTCACGTCCGATCAGAAGATTTCCCACATTTACCGGGTGAAAACCGTCCACGTCCTTAGACGGATCGATCGCAAGGATCACATTGTCCTCGTTGATATGCTTCGGAAGCGGGAGCTGCACAAGTATTCCGTCAACATTTTCATCCGAATTCAGCTCCGCTATTTTTTTAAGCACCTCTTCTTCGGTGGTCTCCTCGGGCATTTCTATCGAGACCGAATCAAACCCGCAATATTCGCAGGCCTTCTTTTTGTTTCCCACATAGACAGCGCTCGCGGGATCGGAGCCGACAAGTATCACCGCAAGACACGGTTTTCTGCCGGTTTCCGAAAGTTTTTCCGCTTCCGCCTTTACTTCATCCTTAATCGCCTGTGAGATTGCTTTTCCGTCAATGATGCCGTACATATCGGTCTCCTTATCCGTTTATCAATAGTTTCAGCTTATCTTTATAAGCATGATTATCAGAGTTATCAAAAGTCCCACTGAGAACATGAGCATCGAAAGACTGAGCGAACGCTCAAGGTTTCTCGCCATCTCACCGGTCTGGGCCGCAACCACGGCAAGTCTCTCCGTGAAGGACTTTTTCTCGTCATGATACTTATTTCTCGTAAAGAAGTCAAGCACCGTTCCGAGAACATACGTGATGCCGTTCTTCCCGACCTTGTCTTTTCTCTTTTTCCTTACTGCCGAGAAGACATTGGTCTTAAAGAAGTATGCAATGAAATCCGTCGACTTGTCAAGTATCCTGAAAAATAAAGCGCAGATAAACGGCAGTATCACAAGGAAAACAGGGCGATAGACATATTTCTCAAGATCGAACCAGAAAGGCAGCGCATTGATATATACGCGTTTTCCGGCCTTTTTCCTGATGAGGAGAAGCCTTACCACCAGGAAATACAAAACTATTCCTATGCTTATCGAGATAAGTCCACCCTTCATGGTAAGCCACGAAAACCAGCTCATTTCAGCGACTTCGGCAAAACCTTCCGTGCTTTTCATAACGCTCACGTATTCCGATATCTGTGCCTGCTTCGGTATCTTTGCAAACTCCTTGGGTAAGACACCTGCAAGGAATACAGGTAACGCGCTTAAGGTTACTACAGTCGTAGAAAGAACATTCAAAGGCTTTGCGTGCTTTGCTCTCCCATCCTCGATGAAAAGGCAAACAAAGAGCTTTAACATATAGCAGAGCGTCATGCCGCCCGTGACCGTAAAAATTATATTTGCGGCTTCCGTAAGTGTTGAATGAGGCAGCATTTCAATGCTCTCATGGATGAGCGTCTTTGAGACATATCCCGAAAAACCGGGTACGCCGGAAATACTGAGCGCTCCCACCGCAAAAGGTATCATGAGCCATGGCTTGTTCTTTCCGTAACCGCGCACTGCATTGAGGTCAAGTGAGCCCGTTTTCTTTAAGACACCGCCTGCGATAAGGAACAGAATGAGCTTTATCCCGGAATGATTCAGCATATGAAGAAGCGTTCCCGAATATTCAAATGTCCCGCCGCTCAGCACCATGCATGCGATCCCGGTAACGATGAAACCGATCTGCGACACAGAAGAACATGCGAGCGTGCGCTTGAGATTTATGGAAAAGATCGCAAGAAACGCGCCTGTGAACATCGTGCAGACGCCTGTGATCAAAAGGAATCTTCCCCAGCTCTCATCAGATATCAGCCCAAGCACGGACGAAGTGAGGATGATACCTATGATGCCCGTCTTTGTGAGGATGCCCGAAAGCACTGCAGATGCCGGAGCCGGAGCCGCGGTGTGAGCTTTCGGAAGCCAGATATGCAGAAGGAACACGCCCGCTTTTGCGCCAAAACCGACAAACATCATAAATGCCGCGGCCTTTAAAGGTGCTTCGTCAAATCCATGTCCCTGCTCCATTATGAGACGGATCTCCGAAAAGCCGAGCGTTCCGAAAACATGGTACAATATCACAATGCCAAACAGCATCACAAGTCCGCAGGCTATGGATATCCTTAAATAAAGCCTTCCGGCATAGTCACTCTCTTCGTTTTCTTCATGGAGCACCCAGAAGGACGAAGTCACGGACATTATCTCAAAGAACATGAACAGGGTGAAAAAATCACCGGAAAACAGCACTCCGCAGACAGCGCCGTATGTCAGCGCCCAGAAAGTATAAAACCTTGCCTTTGAATGCGCGCCGTTCATATACTCCCTGCAGAACACGGTGCACATAAGGAAAACAAATGTCGTCACCGCAAAATAAAGGAGCCTGAACCTGTCCGTTTCAAACGATATTCCTATTGAACAGAAATCATACAAGAAGTCGTTCATCCTATAATCCCTTCAGCAACTTTCTGAATGTATGAGACAAGCCCGTTTGAAAACATCCCGAGCAGTATCATCGTGATCGTGAGTATGATAAGCGGCACCGTCATGAGCGGTCCCGGATCTTTTATGTCATCAATGGTCTTACTGTCAAACGAAGGACCGGGGAAATATACCTTTACAACTATGGAAAGCAGGTACATTGCGGTAAGGAGCGCCGAAACAAGGATTGCCGCGATCCCTATATATCCGGTCCAGCTGTTTTCGGAAGCCGCACCGGTAAGCAGATTCCACTTGCTCACAAATCCTATCGTCGGAGGCACTCCCATTAGCGCAAGGCTCGCTATGGTAAAGCAGGCAAAGGTCACCTTCATCTTCCGGCCGAACCCGAAAAGATCGTTCACATAAGCCCTTTCATATTTCACAAGGACAATTCCCGCGACAAAGAACAGCGTGATCTTTATGATGCCGTGAAAAACAAAATGCGAAAGCGCGCCGGTAAGCCCCATCGGGCTCATCAGGGCCGCTCCGAACAGCATATATGAAAGATTGCTTATCGTGGAATATGCAAGCCTTCTCTTGAAATGCTGCTCTTTCAAAGCCATGGACGAACCGAAGATTATCGTTATCGCGGTCATTATGATGCAAAGATACTGTGCCCATGAGTTTTTCAGGACTTCCGTTCCGAAAATGTAATAGGTCACGCGCATTATCGCAAAAGCGCCGCAGTTTACGACAGCCACCGCATGAAGGAGCGCAGTCACGGGAGTCGGCGCGACCGATGCCGCGGGGAGCCACCCGTGGAGCGGAAAGATCGCAGCCTTTACGCCAAATCCAAGGAAAACCAGAACATATACAAACCGTATCACTCCTACGGCCACACTCGGCATTGAGGAATGGAATATCCCTCCGTAAACAAAATCCGTCGTGCCCCCGTAGTAAAACGCCGCCATGATGCCTATGAACGCAAATGCCGCGCCGCCTATTGAATAGACCACATATTTCTGTCCTGCGCGGATATTTTTTTCTTTCATTCCGTGCATAACTATCGGAAGCGTAACCAGTGTCAAAAGCTCATAGAACGAATACATTGTTATGAGGTTCTGCGACATCGCGATGCCGAGCGTCACGCCGTAGGTAATGAGATAAAACGTGTAAAACGTGTTCTCCTGCCCTTCATGCCGCATATATTCAAGTGAATAACTCACGGCCAGAGGCCAGAGGAAGGCGAGAAGTCCCGCAAAGATACGCCCCATCCCGTCCAGCCTCAGCATGATCGGAAGTTTTTCGGTTATGCTGAAAATATAAAAACTTGTCAGATCATCTGTAAAGAACAATGCCAAAACGACCAGCAAAGATGTAATGAGCGTCGCGGAGAGCACATATACCTCACGTACTCTTCTTTTGTTAAATCTGAAAAGTGCGATGAGCGCGCCCGATATGATTGGAAATATCACTGATAAGATCAGGAAAATATTCATTGAATTATCCCTTTTTAAAATAATCTATAAGCGGTAAACAAAATCAAAAAGCGCATTGTAAAAAGGTTTTGCCATGATACCGAGAAGAATGGACGCTATTGCAAGTACGAGCATCACTACGATCATCCCCTTAGGCACGCGGCCGTCCTTTTCGTAATTTCCCTCTTTGTTGTCAAAATCCTCTCCCGGGAAAAACGCAACAATGGTGATCGAGAGCAGATATCCTGCCGTGAGCAGCGCGCTTATAAGGAGCACCGCGACTCCCAGATACCCTTCCGCTTTGGAATTCAGGTCAAGCGACCCGAGACACAGATACCATTTGCTCACAAACCCGCATATGGGCGGTATCCCGACAAGCCCGAGGGCCGCAACGGAAAAAGAAAGGAATGTCAGCGGCAATTGCTTTCCTATCCCTGTGAATTCCGTCACCTCATGCTTGTCACTCGCATATATCACGGTACCCGCATTAAGGAAAAGCGTGGTCTTTAACACCGAATGGAACATTACATGAAGAAATGCTCCCATGAGCGCGAGCGGATTCATACATGCAATTCCGAAAAGCACATAGGACACCTGGCTCACGGTCGAATATGCAAGTCTCTTTTTAAACACTTTTTCTTTATATGCGAGCATCGAGCCCATAAACACCGTTGCAAGTGTTAGCGCGATGAACACGTGCTGCACCCATGTTCCCTTTAATTCACTTGTTCCCGCGATGAAATAGATCACACGGAAGATCCCCAGCACACCGGCTTTTGTGATAACGCCCGAGAGCACTGCCGATGCCGGCGCAGGCGCCACGGGATGGGCTGTAGGGAGCCATCCGTGAAGCGGGAACATTCCCGCTTTTGCGCCAAAGCCTATGATCATCATGAGCACCGCTATGAGAACAAGCGTGTGTTTTCCTGCGGTCATGCTGTTCAAAAGCGAAAAAGCAGGATCTCCGCCTTCAATAAACTTTAAGCTTCCTCCGGTGATATTGTAGAGCGCCACCATTCCAAACAGCGACATCGAAGCGCCGCCTATGGAATAATAAAGGTATTTTTTTGAAGCATAGATCGCTTCCTTCGTCATTTCGTGCATCACAAGGATAACGCTCGTTACCGACATTATCTCATAGAGAAAATAAAACGATACAAGGTTTGCCGTGTATCCGAGCCCCACGAGCACAGCCCAGACGATAAGGTAAAATCCAAAGAAAGTCCTTGCGTGAAGCGTGTTCACGTTCTCGCTCTCTATGCGCTTGTTGTCGTCATGCCGCATATAAAATACAGCATATATACCTGTAAGGAAAAACATCACAGAGACAAGTCCGGAAAAGCCTGTCGCGACAATGTCCTTATTAAAGCTCAGCGATATCTTACTCGTCAGGCTGAACAGTGTCACACTCTCCGCGCCCAAAACAAGTGACAGAACCGACAGCACAAACTGTACAGAAATGAGCCCGATCACAATAGGCGCCGAAAATCCCGGCTGGTCCTTATCTTTTTTTCTTACTCCCGCGTACAGCGCTCCCGAAAGCAGCCCAAAGCACACAGGAAGCATCAGGATAATCTGTTTAAAAACCGTCATTCACATTCCCCCCGTATCATCCGAACATTCCAAGTCCCTTTGACAAAAGCTCGAGAACAAGGTCACATTTGATACCGATAAAGAAATTAAGCAGGATAAAACCGCATATCGCAGATACATAAAGCGGTCTCGCCTTGATAAAGCCCGGGTTTTCTTCCCTTTCGCCGTACATGTCCAGAGTCTCGTATTCATCGATATCCGTAGGCGTATAGAGATCGATCAGAGCATGGAAGAAATACAGGCAGTTCAGGATCGTACTCAAGGCAAGCGTCACAAGTATCAGCACCATCTTTCCGTGCCCCACTTCGATAGCTGCCTGCGCATAATTTATTTTTGAGATGAAGCCCGGGAATAGCGGTATTCCTATCATTGAAAAAGCGCCTACGGAAAACGCGATGCCCGCGGCTTTGTTCCTGAAGCCCGCGCCCTTTATGTCCTTAAACAGAGTCGAGTGATGCGAAACATCTTTGATGCCGCCGAGCGAGATAAAGATCATGGACTTTGCGGCTCCGTGGGTGAAGATATGGAAAAGGGACGCGATGACACCTGCAGTGGTGCCTATCCCGAAGCCCATAAAAATGTATCCGATCTGCGCCACCGAGGAATATGCCACCATCCTCTTCACGTCCTTCTGTGCTGCCGCAAATACGGAACCCATTATCATAGCCGCAATGCCGAACACAAAAATGATGTTGTTTATGCCTGCTTCAAGGATATTCTCCCATCCTATCGCACGGTAGAATATCTTTATGAGGAGCACTATATATGCCTTTAATACAAGGCTTGAAAGGATGGAGCTTGAAGATATGGTAGACGCGGTATGCGCGTCGGGAAGCCATGCGTGGAACGGAAAAAGCGCGCTCTTTATCGCAAGTCCTATGGTCATAAGAGAGATGATCATCGTAAACGGCTCAACATACTGCCCTGTCGCAAGAAGCTCTCCCACTGCTCTCTTTATGTCTGACATAAGGAGATGCCCCGTAATGTCATAGAGCAGGCATATGCTTATAAGGAACGTGCCCGAACCCAGAAGGCTCATGATCATATATTTCGCGGATGCGACCACAGACTGTCCGTCGTCTTTTATCGCAACAAGGCCGCACGCTGAGATGGTGTTTATCTCCACAAACACATAACCCGTAAATATATCGTTTGTGTAGACGAGCGCAAGGAGTGAGCTCATCATGAGATTTACAAGAGTATAATAATATTTTCTCTTGCTCTCTTTTACGTCTGCCTCTATGTGTTTTGAACCTGCAAGAAGCGAAAACAGCATGATGATGCTGAAAAACATCGCAAGCACTGCTTCAAGGATGCCCGCGCGGATCTCATTGCCCCAGGGTGCACTGAAATGCCCCATCCTGAAGACGAAGGCCTCTCCCGTGGAAATGGTGTAGATAAGCACAGCGAAAGAAGCACAGGCAAGCAGGAAATTCACGGTGTAGGTCCATATGCGCGCCGCTTTCCAGTTGAGCACCGAGCAGATTACGCCGCTCATAAGGCAGAGGACTATGGAGATGCAGGGGATGTTTGTAAATATCTCCATCAATGCTCCTCCTTTCTCACGATCCTGAATATCTCGTCGATATCAAGGGTGTGATACCTTCTGTAAAGCCTTATGGTCATCGCGAGCATGACTGCGGTAACGCTTACGGATACAACGATTCCGGTGAGCACAAGTCCCGTAGGAACGGGATTTATGTAAGACATGGCCGAAGTATCCCCGTCAGTGATGATCGGGGCTTTTCTTCCCTCAATATAGCCCTTTGCCGCGAGGAACAGGTAGACCGCGGTATCCATGATGTTAAGCCCCATGATCTTTTTTATCATGTTCGGATGCAGGAACAGCATGGTAAATCCGATGCCAAACAGCACCATCGCAAAGGTTTCGTAATAGTTTGTAAAAAGACCGGAAAAAATCTCACTCATTCTACAGATTTCCTTTTCTGAAGATTGCGTAAAACGCGTAAATGGTGCAGGCTACGACCATCCCGACACAGATGTTCAAAGGGAGGATCAGGCCGGAGCTTATGATGTTCCCTGGAGTGCCGTTTGAGATAAAGCTCTCGATGTCATTTGCTCCCGTTATAAAGGAATATGTCTTTGAGATCGAATAAAACAAAAGCGCCGAAACGGAAACAATGGAAAATGTCCTCATTGTGAAAAAGCGTTCCGTCTTTTTAAAGCCGTAGGCATTGAGATATAGCACAAGTCCCGCTCCCATAACGGCTCCGCCGGAGAATCCGCCTCCCGCGCTCAAGTGTCCGTTAAGGATGATATAGATCCCGAAAAGCTCGATGACAGGCACAAGGAAACGCGCCCCGAAACGGAGTATCATGTCATTCTTGGGTTCAAGCCTTCTGTCATCGGACTCGGCGAGCTTTTTCTCTTTCTCATCCTCTTCGTTTATCTTTAAGAGCACCAGCACGCATATGGTCGCGATAAAGAGAACATGCGATTCACCGAGAGTATCAAAAGCCCTGTAATCAAGGATCATTCCCGCCACGGTGTTCACTGCGCCGGTCTCTTCCAATCCCTTCTCAATGTACCTCTCAGGCACTTCATTGTTTGCGGGGTTGTCCGGATTTCCAAAGGCAGGGAGCATCGAAACGGTATACAGAAGCACTGCGATTATCGCAACACACACAACTCCCGCAAGGATACGGTAGAGCCTGTTGTAGAGCTTTATTCCTTTGGTCTCTGCCCAGCCCTCGTATTCCGAAACATAGGAATCCGCTTCATTCTGTTTTTTTGTCCACTCGGCTTCTTTAAAGAAATCATCGTGGAGCCTTCTCTCCGTCTCGGTCTGATCGACACTGTAGCCGGATTCTTCTTTGAAAGGCGTATATTCTCCGTTTACAAAACGTGAGAGCTTCCCAAAGAAGCTGTTTTCAAAATCACTTCTTTTCCTGCTCATCGTCCTTCTCCCCGATTTCGTCCTTGTTGTCCTTTAAAGCGTGTATCTTTTTAAGTGTCACGAAAAACAGCACCGAAGTGATGCCCGCTCCCACGGCGGCTTCGGTTATCGCAAGATCGGGAGATTCCAGTATGAACCATATCACGGACATGATCACACTGTATCCCATGAAGATCTGTATGGAGACCAGAAGATTTTTGCAAAGCGCCGCGGCGACCGCGCATATCACAAGCCCCGCAAGCAATGCCCATGTAAAAAAGCTCATTTCTGCTCCTTTCCCGATATATCTATCTCTTCATATTCAGTGCCTGCGGCCTCTCTGTTTGATCTTGATTCAAGAAGCGCAGTCATGTGGCTCGCAATAGGGCTAGATATCCAGAGAAATGCCACAACTGCAGCGGCTTTAAGCGCAGAGAAAGTGAACCCGTAAAAGATCACCGCCCCTATCGCCATAAACAGTATTCCGAGCGTGTCACCAAGCGCTGCGCAGTGCATTTTGTTGAGGACATATCTGAACTTGTATATCCCGATGACCGACGTGATATAGACAGCGGTCCCAAGTATGAAAAAAACAGCAGCCACGATCATCCTTATGTTCATTTTCCGTCCTCACTTTCACTGTTTTCCTGCATTTCCTGTTCTTCACGTCTCATCCGTCTTTCCTTGTCGACGCCTATGTATACCTTTGAAAGCACCACAACCGCAAGGAACGACAGCAGTGAATAAAGGAGCGCAACATCAAGAAGGCCGCTCTCTCCAAGAAGGATGGAAAGCAGCATTATCATGACCATCACCATTGTGCCGATCATGTTTATGGGGACCATGCGCTCTGTAAGACTCTTTCCGCGGACCGCTTTTATCAGAACGAGCAGCACGAGAACGGCAAGAACGATAAGACACCCTATGATCGTTCCGTAAAAAATGTATCTCATATGATCAACGTCCTGCCTTTCTCTTGCGCTTTAATGGTTTTTCGATAGCGTCAAGCTGTTTTATGAATACGGACTTGTCAATGTCCTTTATCAGATCCTTGTCCAGACTGTGTACGAGCAGGCAGTCATCGTTTGTTTCCACGGTTATCGTGCCCGGTGTCAGTGTGATGGAATTTGCAAGTATGACATTGTGATCTCTGTCTTTAAAATCATGTCTGAACCATATCATCACAGGCTCGATCTCGATGCGAGGGTCATAGATATAGCGGATCACGGCAAAATTTGCCTTAAAGATCTCCGCAACAAGAGTAAAGAGATAACGTATGGCTTTAAGAAAATGCGAGAAAAACTTAAGGTCTTTTCCCGGGCTGTACCCCATAAAGACGCATATAAAAACATATACCGCAAATGAAACAGCAAGTCCCACCAGCAGCACTTCCAACGTAAAACGTCCGTTAAAAACAAACCATAACAGAAGCAGTAATATAAACATAAAACCTCCGCTTTTTGAAAAAGCACCGTGCGCCATCTTGCGATTTTGCCGGTGCCTTTTGTGTTAAGGGATGTGATCTATTTCTTTCTCTGAAGGAATTCAGGAATGTTGATCGCGCCTTTGTCCTGAGGAGCAGACGTTGTGTTTGAAGGCGCTGTGTAATTGTTCTGAGCTGTGTTTGTCTGAGGTCTTACAGGCGTATTCAGAGGATTCTGTGCGGGCTGCTTCGGAACCTGCTGAGGCTGAGGAGCTGACTGCTGGGCAGGACGAGGTGTGTAACTGCTCATTCCCGGAGTACGAGAAAGGAACGGAGGAATGCCAACACCTGTGGAACGTGCCGGCTGTGTTCCGGGTGTTCTTTCCGTCTGCGCGGAAACATAGGTCTCGTCGGAAACAGTCTTTCTCGGAGCCTGTCCGGGAATTGCCTGTCCGGGCATCCATGTAGGCTTCGGATTTGATTTGCCTTCGATGCCGGTCGCGATAACTGTAACGGTTACATTATCCGGTACGCTCATATCTTCGGCAGCACCAAAGATGATATTTGCATTGCGGTCCGCAAGGCCCTGTACCATTGCGGCTCCGTCATATACTTCCATAAGTCCGATATCGCCGCTGAAGAACATGATCATGTCCTTTGCGCCATCGATCGTTGTGTCGAGAAGAGGTGAAGAAATAGCCTCCTGAATGGCTTTTTTGCACTTGTCTTCTCCGGATCCAGAGCCGATACCGATGTGAGCAATGCCCTTATCCTTCATGACTTTGGAAACGTCCGCAAAGTCGAGGTTGATAAGGGAATTCTTGTTCATAAGCTCAGTGATGCCCTCAACGGACTGCTTTAACACTTCGTCCGCTTTCTTTAAAGCTTCGCTCATGGATGTACGCTTGTCGACGATCTGAAGAAGCTTGTCGTTCGGAATAACGATGATGGTATCGACATTGTGACGAAGCCTCTCAATGCCGCCGAGAGCGTTGTCCATACGCACCTTTCCTTCAAATGCGAAAGGCTTTGTAACAACGCCTACTGTAAGTATGCCCATCTCTTTTGCGATCTGCGCAACAACGGGAGCAGCGCCCGTACCGGTGCCGCCGCCCATTCCGCATGTAACGAACACCATGTCCGCGCCGCGGATGACTTCAGTAAGTTCTTCTCTGCTTTCTTCAGCGCTCTTTTCGCCCTTTTCGGGATCTGCGCCGCATCCGAGTCCTTTTGTGAGCTTTTCGCCTATCTGTATGCATGTCGGCGCTTTTGAAGCGGAAAGCTGCTGTTTATCAGAGTTTGCACATATGAATTCAATGTTGCTTATCTGGTCTTCTATCATTCTGTTTACGGCATTATTGCCTGCACCGCCGACTCCGATAACGAGTATTCGTGCGCCACTGCCGGGATTGTCATTAGTGATCTCGATCAAAGGTTTGCCCTCCCTTACTTTGGATGGATAAAAACACAACATCTTGTGTTTTTAAATTTATACATCCACTAAACTACACAATATAATATATATAAAAACTTAATAAATCAAGTGCTTTTTGAAAAAAACTTCATCTTTTATTTATCTTAGGATTATGTCCGTATTGTCCTCGGAATAATTCCTCAGGTCCAAAGTTCCTCCGATGCCCGAAGCATCGTTAAATACGCCTGCCAGAGCTGCTATGACTTTGTCAAATTTGTCACGGTGTCCGAGGAGTATCGTGAGATTTTCCGTGCTGAGCGTCACTTCATAAGACATATCAAAATCGATCTGTCTCACATTTATCTCAAATTTCCCGAGAAGCCTGATGATCTCGAGGATCGTGTTGAACAGGCTCTGCTTCTGAATATCGAGCTTTTCAAACATCATTATCTCGTCAAATTCCAGCCCCGTGACCAGCGGCACGTTTTCCGGCATTTTTGATGAGCTTTTCAGCACCACTCCATCCTTGTCAAACAGGAAATAATTTTCCATGACTTTGACGGCACCTATCACATCATTCTCATAAACTCTTATATCCAGTGAATTGTGGTCTTTCACCTTTACGGAATATGTGTCTATATACGGTATGT